>DASQVO010000527.1:0-3316 GCA_035640715.1 Streptosporangiaceae bacterium | reverse complement strand
GCTCGCCTACGGGTTCGGGCGCGGGTACCTGGTGGCGGCGGGGATCTCGGTCCTCGCGGTGATCATCGCGCTGGTGATGATGCGGGTCAAGAAGTCGGACCTGGAGGGCATCGACCCGATGGCGGCCCCAACGGGCTGAGCCGCGGGGGCATGGATGTGCCGTTGGTGTCGCCATGGCGACACCAACGGCACATCCATCGCCGTGCCCGACGCGAGCACTATCGCCCGGGCGCACCAGCACGCGGCCCTGGCCGACAGCTTCGGCTGTTTGCCGCGCAGCTTGCCTTTGGCGCGGGCGACGGCCATGCCCTCGCGGGTCCGCATCCGCTGCTTTTCCAGCTGCTCAATGAGATGGACGGGCTCGGCGAGGACGCCGACGTGACGTTCCTGCTGACCACCAACCGCGCGGACATGCTCGAAGCCGCTCTGGCGACCCGGCCCGGGCGCGTTGACCACGCGGCGGAGCTGCCCCTGCCCGATGCCGAGGCGCGGCGCAGGCTGATCCGGCTCTACCAGGGCAGCCTCGTGCTCGACCTGGCCGGCCCGGAAACAGTGATCAGCCGGACCGAGGGCGTCACCGCGTCGTTCCTGAAGGAGCTGCTCCGCAGGGCGGCGCTGCAGGCCGCCGAGGATGAGGGTTCCGGTGATGCCCCAGCGGACCGCCCGCTGTAGAAACGGCGCATTCCGGGGAAATCATCATCGAAGAGGACGGGGGCGCCTGCGGCGCGCAGCCCGCCGGCCCAGGCGTCCAGGTCATGGACCAGCAAACCCGGATGAGCCTTGCGGGCCGGGCGGAAGTCGTGCTCCACACCGAGATGCAGTTCGATGCCATTCCCGCGGAACCAGCAGCCACCGCGGGCTGCGAGCGCCGGAGGCTTAGCGACTTCCTCGAAGCCAAGCACCCCGCCATAGAAACTACGGAGCGTATCCTCACTGGCGGCCGGGCAGGCCAGCTGCACGTGATGGATCACGCCACCCTCCCATGGTTACCTTGATGTCAAGGTACACGGGCGAGAGGCACCACTTCCATGCTCTGGCTTCCCCAACGGCAAGACGATCGCCGCAAGGCGCTCCCTGCGGCATGTGCAGATGTCGCGGACGAGCCTGTCTTGGTGTTTCCTGCTGTCGGCGCGCCCCCTGAGGACTCAGATCACAATTTGCAGGCGTGCCCGCTGCCATGGAGATTGCGGGGGCATGGTCCGCAGGACTTCCTGTGAGTCCGTCGGGGAGCGCGGAGCTGAAGGCGATATGGGGTAGCGCGGTCCCGGCGCGGTGATTAAGAAATACTGCGGACGGCCGCGTCGACCGGGCTGTCTCCGCTGACCAGTTCCAGCGTCTGGTACCGGGTACCCGGCTCGTTGAGCAGGGCAGCAATGACCGCGGCGACGTCGGCGCGGGGGACCGTGCCCGCGGGGACCGGTGGTGCCGCGAGCCGGATCCTGCCGGTGGCCGGAGCGTCGGTGAGGCCGCCCGGGCGCAGGATTGTCCAGTCCAGGTCCCGGGAGCGCAGATCGTCCTCGGCGGCGGTCTTCGCGGTGATGTAGGCCGCCCAGACCTCATCCGTGCCGGGCCGCGGCGGCTGGCCGGCTCCCATCGAGGAGACCTGTACGAACCTTCCTACCCCGGCCTGCTCGGCGGCCTCGGCCATCAGCACGGAGGCAGCCCGGTCGACGGAGTCCTTACGCGGGGCGCCGCTGCCCGCGCCAGCGCCGGCCGCAAATACCACCGCGTCAGCCCCGGCCAGCAGCACCGCGACATCATCGGCCGCTGCTGCCTCCAGATCGCAGACGACCGCTTCGGCGCCGGCCTTCTGCACATCGGCGACCTGGGCCGGGTTCCGGATCAGCCCGACGGCCTGATCACCGCGCTCGGCGAGGAGGCGCTCCAGCAGGAGTGCGATCTTCCCGTGCCCGCCCGCGATCACTATGCGCATGCCGCCAGCCTACTTATGGGGATCATCGGCAGAAGCCACGACGTCGCCAGCGGGCCGTGCTGCGATCGGCCGCGGACCTCTTCGCCTACCGAAGGTCTGGCATCAGAGCAGACTTGCAGGCGCCGTCATCGCGGCATGTGCGGACGTCCGCCGCCGGGACGCAGGACGGACGCGGCACCCGGCTGCGGCTGCTGTAACCGCGGATTGAAGCCTCGAAGATCATCGCGCGATCAGCAAGAGGTACCGGCCGCGTCGATCTTGCCTTCGCGTGGGCGGGGCGCCGGTCCGGGCGATGTGCGGGGCCGGGTTCGGCCGGGGGACGAGGCGGAGGTCTGTGGCGGGACACTGCCGGGTCCGGTGCCGCGGCCGGTGGGGTACGGCACCGGCCGCGTCGAACTCGGCACAACTGCGCGCTCAGCTGACGGCGGCGCCGAACCACCGTGGCAGCTGGCTGTGCAGCTCCTGCTGATCTTCACCGGCCCACGCCACGTGGCCGTCCGGCCGCAACAGTACGGCGGGCACGTCCAGTTCCTCGCTGACGTCGACGACGTGGTCGACCCGATCCGCCCACCCCGCAACCGAAAGCCGGCCGGTCTGGTCGAGCAGCAGGCCGCGGCCGCCGTGCATCAGCCCGTAGAGGCGCCCCCGCTTCAGCCCGACATCCCGCAGCCGCCGGCCGAGCAGCTCGTGCCCCTCGCCGAAGTCGTAGCGGACCCCGATCGCGGTGATCTTCTCGATCAGGTACCGGTTCACCTCCTCGAAGTCCGCCAGTTCCGACACCAGCCGGCGCACTGCCCGGGGGCCCGGCTCGGTGGACAGCAGCTCCATCTGCGCGCGGGTGTTGTCCAGCACGTCGGCGGCCACCGGGTGCCGTTCGGTGTGGTAGCTGTCCACCAGGCCGAACGGATGCTCCCCGAGCACGTCCTGCTGGCCCTCGACAACAGCGCCAGCTGGCACGACATCGCCACCGCCCTCGCCACCAGCCCCGAACAAGCCGAGCTCCGCTACAGCCCCGGCTCACCCGTCGCCGACAGCAGGTGGCCCTACGACTACTGAACCAGCCGCAAACCACGCAACGTAACCAGCCGCCCGGCCCAGGGGGTCAGATTTCACCCGTTGGAAAGGGGTCAATTTTCAAACGGTGTTGACACCAGGTAACCACCACAGCCAGGGCACCCGCAGAGCCAGCCCAGCCGCAGATCAGGCCCCGAGCCTCAGGACCAGGACTTTTTCAGGGCGAAGTAGCTAAGCATGTCCCGCCGACAGTCCTGGCGGTCATTTCCACAGCCGGCGATGCTGCTCTCCTGTTATCCACAGCGCCGGTCTCCTCATATCGCTGCCCCGCCCACTGCGGCGATCGTCGTATGCGGAGGTGGTGACCAT
>DASQVO010000526.1:0-3790 GCA_035640715.1 Streptosporangiaceae bacterium | reverse complement strand
GTCGGCTCGGTGTCGGAGATCACGCCGCTCACCACAGAGGCCTTGATGACGGTCGCGAGCACCAACGTGGATGACCTGTCGCACGTCCCCGACAAGAGCACCACGACGGTCGCGATGGACTTCGGGCGGATAACGCTCGAGCAGGACCTCGTGCTGTACCTGTTCGGCACGCCGGGCCAGCACCGCTTCTGGTTCATGTGGGACGACCTGATCCAGGGCGCCATCGGGGCGGTGGTCCTCGTCGACACGCGACGGCTCGCGGACTCCTTCCCGGCCGTGGATTACTTCGAGGCGAGCGGGCTGCCGTTCGTGATTGGCATCAACGGCTTCCACGGCCAGTTCCCGCACCGGTCGAGGGACGTGAGCGAGGCGCTTGCCATCTCGCCCGATGTGCCGGTCATCCCCTGCGACGCGCGCAACCGCGAGTCGACAAAGGCTACCCTGGTCACGCTCGTCGAGCACGCGATGAGCATCCAGGCTGCTGGCCGGGTCTGAGCCGGCCGGTACCGGGCCTGCACTGCGGCGGTGCACCTGCCCGGTCCCGGGCAGGTGCGGCGCCGGCCAGCCGGGTGCCGCGGGCGAACGTATACCTGGAAACGGAGGATTCCGCCCCATGGGGGACCGCTACTACAGCACGAGTACGGCATTCCTCGAAGCACTGGCCGAAGCCGGCATCCGCTACATGTTCGCGAATCTGGGCAGCGATCATCCCGGCTTGATCGAGGCGCTGGCGCAGGCCCGTGCCGAGGGCCGTCAGGCAGAGCTTCCGGAACTGATCGTGTGCCCGCACGAGACCGTGGCGCTCAGCGCGGCGCACGCCTACGCCGCCGTCTCCGGCGAACCGCAGGCGGTGCTCGTGCACGTCGACTCGGGGACGCAGAACCTCGGCGGGGCGGTCAACAACGCGTCACGCGGGCGGGCTCCCGTCCTGATCTTCGCCGGCGCGGCCCCGTACACGATCGAGGGCGAGCTGCCCGGCGGCCGGAACGAGTGGATCCACTGGATCCAGGACGTGCATGACCAGCGCGGCATCCTGCGCAACTACACCAAGTACGACAACGAGATCCGCACCGGCCGCAACGTCAAGCAGCTCGTGCACCGGGCCCTGCAGATCGCGCGCAGCGAGCCGGCCGGGCCCGTCTACCTCGTCGGCCCGCGCGAGGTGATGGAAGAGCAGATCGAGCCGTATACGTCAGATCCCGGTCAGTACGCCCCGGTCACGCCCGGGGCGCTCAGCCCGGATGTCACCGCCGAGATCGCCCGGGCCCTGGCCCGGGCCCGGCGCCCGCTGATCGTCACCGGCTATCTCGGCCGGGACACCGCCGCCGTCGCCGAGCTCGTGGCCCTATGCGAGCTGCTGGCCATCCCGGTCATCGAGTCGGCGCCCCACCACGTCAACTTCCCCGCCGATCACCCGATGCACTGCGGCTACCAGTGGACCACCGCCGACCAGAACCCGCTGCTCGCTGAGGCCGACGTGATCCTGACGGTCGACTGTGACGTGCCATGGATCCACGTCACCAGCAAGCCAGCACCGGACGCCGAGATCTACTGCGTGGACATCGACCCGCTGAAGTCGCAGATGCCGATGTGGCACATCCCGGCCCGCCGTTTCGCCGCCGCCAGCTCGCGCCTGGCCCTGGGACAGATCGCCGCCTTCGTTCGGGAAAATGATCTGGTCGATGCGGCGGTGGTGACGGAGCGCCGGGCCGACGTAACGGCGGTGCATGACGCGCAGCGGGCCGCCCGGGACCAGCGGGAGCGGCCGGGCAGCGGCGTGATCACGCCGCAGTACCTGACCGCCTGCGTGCGCGACGCGCTCGCCGACCAGGACGCGCTGTTCCTGACCGAGGCCATTACCAACTACGAGGTCGTCGCCGAACACCTGCGGGCCAGCCGCCCCGGGTCACTGATCGGCAGCGGCGGGGGCTCGCTCGGCTGGGCCGGCGGCGGGGCGGTCGGCGCGAAGCTCGCCGCGCCGGAACGCACGGTCGTGTGCCTGGTCGGCGACGGCAGTTACCTTTTTGGCGTGCCCTCGTCGGCCCAGTGGGTGGCGCGCCGCTACAACGCCCCGGCACTGACGGTGATCTTCAACAACCGGGGCTGGAAGGCGCCGAAGCAGTCGGCGCTCGCGGTCCACCCGAAGGGCGCGGCGGCGCAGGCGGACGACTTCAACGTCAGCTTCGAGCCCGCGGCCGACCTGCCCGGGATCGCACAGGCGGCCGGCGGCGCGTACGCCGCGAACGTCTCGGACCCGGCGGAGCTTCCCCAGGTGCTGAAGGACGCGCTCGCCGCGGTGCACGACGGCCGTTCCGCGGTGGTCGCCGCCCACCTGCCGGGAGTCTGATCCGGCCGGCCGCCGCCGGTGCGACGCGCGGCCGGATGCAGGCCATTCATGCCGAACGAAGGCGTGGTGGCACATCAGCGGGCGGTGGCACGTCAGCGCGGGGGGCACGTCAGCGCGCGGGGGCACGTCAGCGGGCGGGAGTGACGAACTCGGGCTGGTCGATCAGGCGCAGCCAGGTGCCGTCGGGCTGCCTGCGGACTACCTGCGCCCGGGCGCCCGCGCCGTCCTTCGGCGGCGTGGCCGTGAGCGCGATGTCCCCGCTGATCAGCGTGGGCAGCGGCGGCTCCGGCTCGAATCGCGGCCGGTTCGCCAGCACCGCCTCCCAGAGCGCCCGGATGGCATCGCGGCCCACCGTCACCTGGCCCGGCGGGTAGGCCATGACGGCGTCCTCCTCGTAGAGCGCCGCTATCCCGGCCGCATCGCCGTCGTTGGCGCGCTCGACGAACAGGCGGGTGAGGTCTTCCGGCTTCAGTGCTTTCTCGTTGTCCGGCACGAGAACTCCTTCTGGTCAGGACTGGTTCCGACATGATCCAGCCTGCCCGCCGTCTTTCCAGAAGTCCAATAGATGGTTTTGCTTGCAACTAGAATTTCTAGTTATGGAACTCAGGCAGCTGGAGTACTTCCTCGCGGTGGCCGAGGAGGCGAACTTCACCCGCGCCGCCGAACGCGTCCACATCAGCCAGTCGGGGGTCAGCGCCCAGATCCGCCAGCTCGAACGCGAGCTGGGTCAGCCCCTGCTCGACCGCTCGGCGCGTTCGGTCCGGCTCACCGAGGTGGGAGCGGCCGTGCTCCCGTACGCCCGGGCCGCGCTGGATGCCGTCGCCGGCGCCCGGCTGGCCGTCGACCAGCTCGCCGGGCTGGTCCGGGGACAGATCAGGTTCGGCATGGTGAGCGGGTGCGCGCTGCCGGTCGTGCCCAAGCTGCTGGCCGGGTTCCACCGCCGCTATCCCGGCGTCGGCATCACCCTCACCGAGGACGACTCGGACCGTCTGGTCGCGTCCCTCCGCGAAGGTCAGCTAGATCTCGCACTGGCCGGATTGGCGGGAGACCCTATTCCTGGTCTCGAGGCCGCGGTGGTCATCGACGAGGCGCTGGTCGCGGTGGTCGGCTCGGACGACCCGCTCTCGGCGCTCGAGACGATCACCGTCGACGCGCTGCGAGACCAGCCGCTGATCAGCCTTCCCCACGGCACCGGAGTGCGCGCGGCCCTCGACGCGGCCTGCACGAGCGCCGGCTTCACGCCCCGGATCATCTTCGAGGCCAGCGCCCTGCCGATGGTCACCCAGCTCGCTGCCCTTGGCCTTGGCGCCGCCGTCGTGCCAGCATCGACCGCGCAGGCTCACCGTGCCGCGCTGCATGTTCTCCAGATCACCCAGCCGCAGATACGGTCCCGCCTGGAACTCGTCTGGAACCCGGCAGTGGCAGCCAGCCCGGCCGCCCGGG
>DASQVO010000525.1:0-4596 GCA_035640715.1 Streptosporangiaceae bacterium | reverse complement strand
CGCTCTTCCGGAGTCTGGGACCCGGTCGCTATCCAGCCGGGGGCGACGGCGTTGACGGTGATTCCGTGCCCTGCGGCGTCGACCGCCGCCGCGCGGGTGAGGCCGACCATGCCCGCCTTGGCGCTGGCGTAACCGACGTCCGCGCGTATCGCCATCACCGGGCCGGTCACGCTGGCCACCATGATGATCCGCCCCCAGCCGCGTCTCGTCATGGCCGGCAGCGCCGCCTTGGTGACCAGGAAGGCGGTCGTCAGGTTGCGGGTGAGCGCCGCCTGCCAGGTCGCCAGGTCCATAGACTCCACCGTGCCGGACTCGAACGCGGGAACAGCAGCGGAGATCATGCCGGCGTTGTTGACCACGATGTCCAGCCGCCCCCATTGATCCAGCGCAGCCGACACAAGCCCGGACGCGGCGCCGGCGTCGGTGAGATCCCCGGCGACCCCCGCTGCGTCGAAGCCAGCGCTGCGCAGTTCGCTGACCCTGTCCTGGATCCGGGCCGTAGTGGCGCTAATCATCACGGCGGCACCGAGTTCGGCGAGCAGCCTGGCGGTGGCGAAACCGATGCCGTCGGGACTGCCCGCCCCGGTGACCACCGCCACCCGGCCGGAGAGGTCAAACGCCGCTGGGATAGGCATTGTCCGATCCTAATAGGGCTGGCTCCCAGATCCCCTGACCCGCGAAAGGGCGGCAGTGCGGCCGGCGGTGGCCGACCGGTGGGCCGCAAGATAGCCTTCGGGCCTATGGTGAAGCGCCCTGACCCCCTGGAAAGCACGCCGCCTGCCTTCGGCGAGGAGGCAGCCAGGCAAATACTGCGAGAAGGCTTCGGTGTGGAATCGTCATCCCTCCATCCCCTCGCAGGCGAACGGGACCAGAACTTCCGGGTGGAGGTGGCCGACGGACGGCGTTTCCTGTTCAAGATCTCTAATCCGGCGGATGACCGGCCCATCCTGGAGATGCAGGCTGCCGCTCTCCACCACATCGAGCGGGTGGATCCGGGCCTGCCGGTGATGCGAGTCCTGCCGGCCGCGGCGGGGGAATCCTGGGTCGAGGTGCCGGGGGCCGACGGCCGGACCTACCCAGCGCGGCTTTTCACGTTCCTGCCCGGGCAGGTGACCGCGAACACGGCGCTCACCACCGAGGCGATCTGGTCCCATGGGCAGATGACGGCCCGTCTGGGGCGGGCGCTGCGTGGCTTTTTCCACCCCGCGGCCGACTACGAGATCCTGTGGGACATCACCCACTTGCCCAAGCTCCGCCCGCTGCTCACCCATCTGTCCGACGGCCCGCGCAGGGCTCAGGTGGAATGGGTTCTGGATCGGTTCGAGGCCCGGGTCGCGCCGGCGCTGCCTGGGCTGCGCGCACAGGTGATCCACGGCGACATGAGCCTGGACAACGTGCTGTTCGGCGACGACCTTCGGGTCAGCGGGATCGTGGACTTCGGGGACATGACCCATGCGCCGCTAGTCTGCGATCTCGCCGTCGCCGTCGCCGATGTGCTCCACGGCCGTGATGATGCCATCGAGGCGGCCGACGCGTTGATCAGCGGCTACATCTCGGTGACGCCGCTCGAAGACGAGGAGGCCGGGCTGCTCGCGGACCTGGTGGCGGCCAGGCTCGCCACTGAGGTCACGGTCACCGCCTGGCGGCAGGGACTCTACCCGGACAACGCCGCGTACGCCGCGAGCAGCGAGCCGGGAGCCCGCGCCTTCCTCGAAGCCATCGAGGCGATGGGGATAGACGCCGTCGCGCGGCGTTTCCGAGAGGCCTGCCGTGGGCTTCCCTACCGAAGGTCTGCTACCAGTGGTCTGCTGGAGCGCCGCCGTCGGGCGCTGCCCCGTTCGCCACTGTTCTACGAGCACCCCGTGCACTTGGTCCGCGGCAACGGTGTCTGGCTGTTCGACCCCGACGACCGGCGGTACCTCGACTGCTACAACAACGTGCCCGCGGTCGGTCACAGCCACCCCCGGGTCGCTCAGGCGGTGACGCAGCAGCAGCGGCTGCTGGCGACCCACAGCCGCTATCTGCACGAAGCGATCGTCGAGCTCGCCGAACGGCTCCAAGCTACCCTGCCGCCGGAGCTGGACGCCGTCATGGTCGTGAACTCCGGCAGCGAGGCCAACGACCTCGCCTGGCGGATCGCCCGCGCGGCCACAGGGCGGGCCGGCGCGGTCGTGACCGCCTGCGCCTACCACGGGGTAACCGAGGCCACCCACGCCCTGTCCCCCGAGGAGTGGGCCAAGGGGGAGCAGCCTGCCCACGTCGCCACAATCCCCTCGCCCGACGGGTACCGCGGCCCGTACCGGCGGGAAGAGGACGGGTGGGTGCAGCGGTACGCCGCCCACCTCGATGACGCCGCCCGAGCGCTCGGCGACCGCGGCCTCGCCGCCATATACCTGGACCCGGCCTTCACAGCCGACGGCATCCTGGCGCCTCCTCCCACCTACCTGCGGGAAGTAGCCCGGAGGACACGGGCGCTGGGAGGCCTTGTGGTGGCCGACGAAGTGCAAGCCGGTCACGGCCGGTCCGGGACGCACTTGTGGAGCTTCCAGGCCTCAGGGATCGAGCCTGACATGGTGGTGATGGGCAAGTCGATGGGCAATGGCTTCCCGGTTGCCGCTCTCGTCGTCCGGTCCCAGCTGCTCGAGGCCATTCCCAATGAGGTCGAGCTGTTCAGTACCTTCGGCGGTAACCCGGTAGCGTGCGCGGCCGCGCTCGCGGTCCTGGCCGTCATCGAGGATGAGGGCCTGGTGGCTAACGCCGCGCGAGTCGGCTCCTACCTTCGGCAGGGCCTGCTGACGCTAGCGGAACGCCACCCGGTCATTGGGGACGTCCGGGGCGAAGGCCTCCTGCTCGGCGTCGAACTGGCCGATGAGGCGCGTGCGCCTGCGGCTGGGCACGCCCGCAGGGTGACCGAGGCAATGCGCGAGCGGGGCATACTGCTCAGCGCAACCGGCCCGGCCGGAAACGTGCTCAAGATCCGGCCGCCCCTTGTATTCCAGCACGAACACGCCGACCTCCTCCTCCAAGCCCTCGACGAGGTTCTCGCCTCTTCTTGACGCTGAGTGCCGGCGGAGACCTCCGGCGTGGTCGATATCACCGAGATCCTGCTCCGGGCCTGCGGCCGGGCCCAGCCTGAGGATTAGCCGGGCGCTGGCAACGGCAGATGATGAGGTTCGCTGGTTTCCGGCAGCCAGTGCAGAATCAGATCCGGGAGCGGTACCCGCGTGCGGAGGAGACACGATGAGCGCGTCCAGGGCCGAGGTCGACGCGGCCGTCGCCGCAGCGCACCGCAGCGAGTGGGCGTTCGTCCTGGCCGCCACGGTGCGGGTCACCCGTGACCTGGACCTGGCCGAGGAATGCGTCCAGGATGCCTACGCTCAGGCCCTGGCCACCTGGGGCGACCGGGGCATCCCCGCCAAGCCGGGAGCATGGCTGACCACGGTGGCCCGCCGGCGGGCCCTGGACCTGCTGCGCCGCCAGGACACCGCCCGCCGGGCACTTCCCCTGCTCGTCACCGACGCACTCCTGGAACCCGAGCATGCCGAACTCCAGCAGATCCCGGACGAGCGGCTCCGGCTCATCTTCACCTGCTGCCACCCCAGCCTGGCCCTGGAGGCCCAGGTGGCGCTGTCGCTGCGGCTGCTGTGCGGGCTCACCACTGCCGAGGTGGCCCGGGCCTTCCTGGTCAGCGAGCCCACCATGGCCGCGCGGATCACCCGCGCGAAGAAGAAGATCGCCGCCGCCGGCATTCCGTACCGCATCCCGCCGCTGGCCGAGCTGCCCGACCGGATCGACGGCGTGCTCACCGCGGTCCACCTGGTGTTCACCACCGGGCACACCGCGCCTGCAGGCGACCGGCTCATCCGCGCTGACCTCACCCAGCGCGCCCTCGACCTCGCCCGCATGCTCCGCACGCTCGTACCGGAGGATGGTGCCGTGGCCGGGCTGCTGGCGCTGATCCTGCTCACCGACGCCCGGCACGCGGCCCGAACAGACGACCACGGCCACCTGCAGCTGCTCGCCGACCAGGACCGCGCCCTGTGGGACCGGGCCGCCATCACCGAAGGCCTCGAACTGGTCCGGCAGTCCCTGCGCTGCGGCAGGCCGAGCCGGTGGTCGCTCATGGCAGCGATCGCCGCGGTGCACGCCGAAGCCCCCAGCTGGGAACAGACCGACTGGGCCGAGCTAACCGGGCTCTATGACCTGCTGATCGAGCACTGGCCCTCCCCGGTCGTGGCCCTGAACCGCGCCGTCGCGATCGGCTTCGCCCACGGCCCGCACGCCGGCCTGGAAGCCCTCGACCAGCTCAGCGACCATCCGCAGCTGGCCACCTACCATTACCTCGCCGCGGCCCGGGCAGACTTCCTGCGCCGCCTCGGCCGCACCGACGAGGCCAGAACCGCCTACACCGAAGCGTTCATGCTTACCAGCAACACGGTCGAACAGCGATTCCTCTCCTCCCGCATCAGCGAGCTCGGACCCTGAGCGGCTGCCGGTCGGCAGCCCCGGTTAGCCGCCGTTCAACGTTGCCGCCGCGCAGCCTGGTGGCGGCGATCACCGGCGCCAATACCAGCCGCACTGATCGACGGATGCCTC
>DASQVO010000524.1:0-17451 GCA_035640715.1 Streptosporangiaceae bacterium | reverse complement strand
AGGCCAGCGACGCCGAGGTCGTCCAGGAACCGACCGGCCAACCGTACGGCGTTCGCGACTGCGCCTTCCGCGATCCCGCGGGCAACCTGATCCGCATTCAGGAGCAGCGCTGAGCCGCCCGGCGCTCGCAGCCATGAACTGGGTACTCCAGCCCTTCAGCGACGTCTGGCGGCACGTCCGGGTCAAGAACGATGCCTTCGCCTGCGTCCTCCAGTGCGCGACGGAACAGGGTGACCTCGCGTGGTGACGTGAGCGTTCCGGCCGGGGGTTGGTGCACTTCCGGCCAACGGGGCTGCAGGCACAGGTGCGCGGCGACGGCGAGCAGTCTTGCCGTGCGGTTGGGGTGCGTCGCCTTGTCGGTCGCGGCGAGCAGTTCGCGCACGCGTGTACGGAGCGTCAGATTCCGGTCGCGGAGTTCCTCAGCGGACACCGTGGCGATGTGCCGGCTTCGCGATCCGGTAGCAGATCTCCTCGAAGGTATGGTGCTCGTTCCGCTGGTGTCCGGGCCGCCGGCTTCAAGCAGCAGCACTCGGTTGTCAGCGGCCTCGGACAGCCGCGCGGCCAGGACGCAGCCTGCCGACCCCGCCCCCACGATCACGTAATCGTAGTTATTCACCTGGCCCTCCTCGTTTCATAATATTGCCTGCTATTGCCGCCTTGGCCCCATTCCGCGGTTATCTCAATCTCGCGACCGATCCCGTTTGCTGCACCAGTGACAATAACTACCTTGCCCGCCAGTATGTCTGCCAATTCCCATGTATCTTGATTTTGCTGGTTACGCCGCTAGCACGGATTAACCAGGCTGAACTCGTAGTGCATGGCAAAACATACTGACGCCCGAGCGGCCATCGAGTCAGTAGATGGGAGGAAACCCCATGTGCGCTGAGTTCCTGGCACGATCAGATGGCGGCGCGGCCGCCTTCTGCGACCTGCGCGGCCACATCCAGGCGGACATTTTCGCCAGCCTGCCCGCGCATTTCCAGCGGCTGGGCTGGGCCTCGGATCAACTGCGTGACTGGCAGCGCGACCGGCTACGCCGCGTGCTGGCCATGGCGATCTAGCATTCCGCCTTCCATGCCAGACGGCTGCGCGGCGTCGACGCGGCACGTTTCGAGCTCGCTGACCTGCCGAGCCTGCCGGTCATAACCAAGACGCAGATGATGGATCACTTCGATGAGCTGATCAGCGACAGGGTGCTGACCCGCGAGGCGGCCGAGCGCGCTCTTGCGGCGACCCGCGCCGAGCCGCGGCCGCTGCCGGGCGGCTACCTGTGCATGGCGACCGGCGGGAGCTCCGGGCGGCGGGGCATCTTCGCCTACGACCCGGCGGGCGTGGCGGAGCTCGTCAGCCTGTTCCTCCGGGCCCGGCTAGCCGCGCTCGGGGCAGCCACCCCGGCAACCGGGCCGGTGCAGGTTCCCGAGGTCACCTTCGCCCTGGTCGCGGCCTCCTCGGCGGTACACGGCACCGTGCTCGCGACATCCGTGCTGGCCGGCAGCCCGATCAGGCTCGCCAGCATACCGGTCACCCTGCCGGTCACCGAGATGGCCGACCGCCTGAACCAGCTGCAGGCGCAGGGACTATTCGGCTATCCCAGCATCCTGGCCAGGCTGGCCGCCGAGCAGCAAGCCGGTCACCTCAACATCGCGCCACGGCAGGTGAACTGCATCTCCGAGACGCTGCAGCCAAAGTTCCGCGCGGCGATCAGCAAGGCGTTCGGCGCCCCGATCTTCAACACCTTCGTCAGCACCGAGGGCCTCTTCGGATCCAGCGGGCCCGACGACCCGGCCATCACGCTGGCCACTGACAGCTGCATCGTCGAACTCGTCGACGCCGCCTACCAGCCGGTGCCACCCGGAACCGCCTCGGCCAAGGTCCTGGTCACCAACCTGTACAACCACCTGCAGCCGCTGATCAGGTACGAACTGAACGACTCGTTCACCCAGCAGCCGGACGCGCCGTCGCACGGCCTCCTGCGGGTCACCGTGGAAGGGCGAGCCGAGGAGATCCTGCACTACGTCCACGCGGAAGTCCATCCGCTGTCTTTGCGGTCGATCTTGGTGGCCAAGCCGGACGTGCTGGACTACCAGATACGGCAGACCGCACGCGGTGTCGCCGTGCACGTGCTGCTCGAGCGCGAGACCAGCCTGGCGCCGCTGCGCGAGCAACTGTGCACGGCGCTTGCCCAGGCCGGGCTGGCCGACCCTGAAGTCACCGTCGATGCTGTTGCCGAACTCCCCCGGCATCCGGAGACCGGCAAACTGCGGCGAGTGATCCCAGCCTGACCACGCGGACTGGCGCCCGCCAACGTGCCCTGTCTCGCCGCGAACATCAGCAGCCCCCGGCGAGCATCCCGAAGCGACAAAACCACGCTGTCATCGGCATGAACGGACCTGTCCCTGCCGCGCCTTACCGAAACACGCGGATCAGCCTACTCTGTGCGACCCGCACCCGCGCATCGGGCCTGGCCCGGGCGATGATCTGCGCCTCCGCCGCAGCAATCAGGTGATCCAGCGCGTCGATCAGGGCCAGGTGGTCATCGGTGATCAGCCGCGCCGCCGGCGGCAGCTTCTGCCCGGCCAGTCAGGCCCGTCCCGGGCCGCTCCACAGCTCGTGCTGGCGGTCCAGGCCATGATCGGCGAGGATCGCGTGGATCCGGTTCTTCGCCGAGGTCCGCAGCCGCACCAGCACCACCCGGTGGCGCAGCAGCCTCCGCAGCTCCCGCACCTCGCCAGGGGTGATCCACGCCTCGGGCAGCAGATCGGCACGCAGCAGCTGCGCCAGGGTACGGCATCCACCCGGTCATCCTTCAGCCGCGCCAACGCGATCGCCTTGCACCGCGACGGGTGCGCCAGATGCGGCGCCAGCTCGCAGTCCTCAAGCAGCTCCAGCAGCCACCACCCGTATGCCGCCTCAAAGGCGACCGGCGTGCCCGCCGGCAGCTCCTCCAGCAGCCCTACCAGTTCGGGCGAGCCGTTCGGCACGTTGCGGTTGAACCGCTCCTTGCCGTCTGGCTCCAGCACCGCCACCCGCGACCGCTTGCGGTGCACGTCGATCCCGGCATAGACAGTCATCGAGGGCCTCCTCTCCCCGAGCTCGTCCTTGACCCGGACGGTAGCCGCCGGGCCTGAGCAAAGGAGAAGCAGGCCCGACCCACATAGGGTCAGGTCAGAGACGATGACAAACCTTTTGGAACCCTACAGCCAGCCGGACGGGCGGTCACGGTGGTGTAGTCAGACGTGACGGTCCGCCGGAATCGGGACGAATTGCGCCATGTGCGGTCGTGGTCCCCAGTGCCGCAGGCACCCGTTCATGGCCGGGACTAGGTAGATTCAGGCCTCTTTCGCGCTCCTGCACCGGCCCGCGGTTGGTGTGCGACCAGCGGATCTTGGTAAGCAGGCGTAGGCCCTGCCGGGACGTGAGGTGGGGCAGGTAGGCGCGGCTGATCGCGGCGGCGATCGCGCCGAGCGCGGCCGGATCCGGGTAAGTCAGGTAGAGCGGCTGGTAGACCGGCTGGAACTTGGCCTTGAAGTGCAGCAGTGACTTGAAGCCATACACCGGTTCCATGGTGCTGGCGATCATGTCGAGCAGGCGCTGCAACGCGCACGGCTGCTCGCCGCGGTCCAGCCGGGCCAGCGGCGCGCCGGAGAGGCTGACGAAGCGCGCCCCTTCCTCCTGGAAGGTCAGCGCCGCCGTCGCGATCAGAAACTCCATCATGCCGTGGAATGTGCCCGGCTCGGTGTTCCTGCGCATGAAGTCGAGCGTCCAGCCGACCGGGCGGCCGCTGGCGTAGACGGGCATCCAACTCGTGATGCCGTGGACCCTGCGGTCCGCGCCCACGGCGATGAGGCAGCGGATGTTCGGGTCGTTGAGCTCGTCCAGCCCGCCCAGCATGAAGCCCATCTCGGGCAGCCCCTTGCCAGCCACCCATTTCTCGGAGATCTGGTGAATCTGGTCGGCCAGGTCAAGCGGCATCTCCGGATAGCTCCACCACTCGGCAGTGATGCCCTCCCTGGCCGCCTTGTTCAGGGCGTTCCGCACGTTCTGCCACTTCTTGCCCGTGAATTGCAGGTGCGTCAGCGGGAGCATGGTGTCCTCGGCGATCTGCACCGACTTCCAGCCGAGTCGCTGCGTGACGGCGTGGGCCTGCGTGGTGACGCCGTACAGGCATGGCTGCAGGCTGCGGTACTCGCAGAACCTGGCGAACTCCGTAATCGCGGAATCGAGGGCGGCCGGGTCACCGTATGGCTCGCCCACGGTCAACGCGACGCCGGCGATGGCCCGGTAAGCGATGGCGGCTCGCCCGTCCGGGCTGATCCAGTAGTTGCTTCCTGGCCAGGTCGACATGTAGGAAAGCGTCGAGCCGCCGCGCGCGAGGATGGCGCGCGCCCGGTCCGCCGCGTCTGCGTCGCGATAGATGCAGGTGTGCAGGAAGAACGCGGTAAGCGCGCCGAGGACCACGATCCAGAACAGCAGGAAGACCCACACGTAGAGCAGCCTCCCGGCTAGGTGGGCCGGGCGGAAGCGGTTGCTGAACAGCATGTACGCCAGGAACCGCATCGGCAGATCCCGCGCCGGCACGCCGAACTCCGGACGCGGGCTGGAGTGCTCCCGCAGCAGGTAACCGAGCAGCAGGAACGCCCCGAAGCTCACGCTCAGCGCGGTGGCCAGGGTGGCCGTCAGCTTCCGGACCGCCCGGCGGTCGGCAGTCTGGTCGAAGCGGCTACGGGTGACCAGCAGCACTGTCAGCGTCACGACTGGCAGGAGCATCGCCTCCCTGGCCGGCAGAATCGCCCGGGCTCCGGCATCGAGCCTGGCAATGCGCACGCTGGGGTGAAAGTCGGCCGCATAGGCGACCCAGATGCTGACAGCGAGCACGGCCAGGTTGATGACCACCGCGAGCCACCAGGCCAGGCGGCGCCCACGGCGCAACCCGTAAGCGCACACCAGCAGGAGCAGCGCCGGGGCGGCCTGCACAAGCATCCCCGGCCCGTGGAGCTGCTGCTCGCGCAGGCCGCGGCAGGCGACGGCTAGCTCGGCGTGCGGGCAGATGGCCGCGAGATCATGTGGACCAGGTCCCTGGGTGGCGAACAGGGAGGATAGCGACACCGGGCCGTTCGCGCTGGCGATCAGCGTGGCCAGTATGGCACCGAGTGCCGGCACCGCCACCAGCATGCCGACCAGCACCCGTACCTCGTGCTGGGACGCGCGCAGTCCCGCCCATGGCCAGGCGCGGTCGTACGTCAGCGCCACGGCGACGAGACCACTCGCCGCGCCGCATGCCAGCGCGACCTGCTCCAGATGCCCGATGTACATCACGCTGATCGTGATGGCGACGGTCAGTAGCAACCGCAGCCGTCGGCGCCACAGCGGGGTAAGCGTGCAGCTCAGCGCGAAACCGACGCCGAGCACGCCAGGCAGAGCGCCGACGGCTGTCTCGCCAGTTAGGGCGCTGAGCCACGGCTCGTGTGCCAGCTCGGCTAGTTTGATCAGCCCTGCGGCCAGCAGGAGGCCGGCGGCCTGGCTGACCAGCAGCATGGTGAACGTGCGGGTGACCCCCATCCGGTGCTCAGCAGGGGCGAGGATCAACAGGCCCAGCACGGTAATGGCCAGGTAGGTGCCCAGGCCGGACGCCCACAGGCCCGCGCTAAGGGGAGTCCACCAGTAGCCGTGCCCGAGTGACGGCAAGCCGGCGCCGACATGGCCGGATAGCCAACGTGGCGGCCCGTGTGCGATGCTGCCGGTGACCAGCCCGGCGACCCAGACCGCGGCCAGGTAGCACATCGTCGCCGGGGCGCGCCGGAACTGCTGCCAGGCCAGGCCGGGCAGCGATTGCCTACCCCGCAGCTGGTCCTGTGGGAACGGACTGGCCTGCCGCTCCGGCATGGCTGGAGCGTCATCGACGGAAACCGTGACCGGGTGGTCGCCGCGCCAAGCTAGCGATCCGCAGCTATGCCGCTCACCAGGAGCAGAATTCTTCAGAAATATCAAAGCCTCCACTAATGGATCTGGCATACGCCCAGATCACACCAAGATAATCAGACAGAATCATCGAGAACGGACACTAGCAGCGTGGTTGTCTCCCTGCGACCCGGTTCCTGCTATCTCGTGTCAGTTTGTCTTCCTTCTCTGGTTATGGGCGCGCGAAGCGCTAGATACAAGGGTGTCCGTAAACCGCCGGGGCGACGCGGTCGCGGCATGCCTGTGTGGTTCCAAACGGGGCATAGGTGGCTGACCTGCGGATTCGCCTGCGGTCATGGTCGTGTGGCTGGCAGCATCGCGGGCTTGTGACGGTACGGATGCTCTACCTCATGTTCGTCCGCCTGGCCGGGTGGACGGTGCTGCTGGCACGATCGTCGGCATCGAAGGACGCTGAGTTGCTGGTGCTGCGCCAGGAGGTGGCGGTGCTGCGGCGGCAGAACCCGAAGCCAAGGCTGGACTGGGCCGACCGGGCGGTACTCGCTGCCCTGACCCGGCTGCTGCCACGGCCGCAGCGGATGAGCCGCCTGATCACGTCGGACACGCTGCTGCGCTGGCACCGGCGGCTAGTCCGCTGGCGGTGGATCTACCCCCACCGCAGTGGCAGGCTGCCGGTCGACGCTAAGCTCGCAGTGCTGATCGAGCAGATGGCGCGGGAGAACCCGGCTGGGGATACAAGCGCATCCAGGGCGAACCGCTCGGCCTCGGGTACCAGGTCGGGGCATCCACGATCCGGCGGGTGCTGAGACGGCTCCGGAGCCCACCCGCCCCGCAGCCCAGCCGCAGCACCTGGCGGCAGTTCCTCCGCGCGCAGGCCTCGACGATGCTCGCCTGCAGCTTCTTTCATGTGGACTGCGCGGTTACCTTACGCCGCCTGTACGCGTTCTTCGTGATCGAGGTGGGCAGCCGTCAGGTACCAGGGCTGGCCGGATCCGGGCTCGGGTGGCATCGGCGTGCCGTCGACCACCACGGGCCACATGGTCAGCCACGGGTCCTGCTTGATGCCGGCCGCGTAGTCCGCCAGCACGGCGTCGATATCCCTGTCCGGCACCGGCGGCTTCGCCGGCACGGGCGTGGCGAGCCGCTCATCGCCCGCATGGGCGGCTCGCCGCACACCTGACATGACCGCCCGGCGGCCCTGACGGACACTGATCAGGCCCTCGCCCGCGAAGACCGTCAGCGCGTGCTGCAGCGTAGCCGTAGACATCGACCCGGAACGAACCGCTCAGCAGTCGCTCTACGTGAGCATTCGCGCACCTGTGCCATGTGCGGTGACCGTAATGCGTGGGACCGCCCGTTCGTCCCACGCACTGAACCCGCGAAACCAGTGTTTGCACAGGTAAAACCGGGTGGGGCGCCAGGGGGTCGAACCCTGAACCCACGGGTTAAAAGTAGCCTGCTCTCTTGCCCCGAGACTCCTAACTGGGCAGATGCCCCTGCTGAGGGGCCGAGGATCCCTTATTTCCCAGACTGGCGCTGGCTTCTTACTCCATGGCTTACTCCACGGTGTCTGCCTGACCTTGGCCACATCGACTACTGAAAGTGATCGCGTGTAGGTTGGGCGTTCGTGATCCTGGACGGCAAAATTGTGGACACCGACCGGGTACAAGGCCCTCCATCTTGGGGCCTGCAGCATGTGGATCGCTTTGGCGGAGATCAGCGGCTTGATCGATCGAGTAGCGGATGGTTATGTTCGCGGGGTCGGCGCCCTGCCCACCAGCGGGTGGCCGCTTTGTAGCGAGGGGCAACGGGATCAGCATCCGGCTGAGGCAGAGCCGGTGTTACGGGAGGCGCTTGCCGAACTGGAAAAGCGCGTGCTCGACCTGGTCGGGACGAACGTCCCACAGGCTGGCCCAAGTTTGCGCGATGAGGAGGTACTGGCGGTACGCCTGCGGAGTGCGGTACAAGGTCCATTCGTCGTGCTCGAGAATGCCCCCGGGGCGGACTAGGGCCTTGCGCACATTGGTGTCCAGGACCAGCGGCCGTGGGCGCGGTGTCGCGGGGGACAGGTAGCCGGACGCGTAGATCAGCTTGGTGAAGAACGACTCGCCTATCGCTGTCAACGGCGCGTGAATTTTGACCCCCTGGCGGCATCTGAAAATTGACCCCCTGCGTGTCATGTTGATCAGTTAGTCGTCGGTTGCCGGGGCCGCGGGGACGCGGCCGAGGTCTCTGTCTTTGAGCCGGTAGCTGTCGCCTTTGAGGGCGATGACTTCGGCGTGGTGGACGAGCCGGTCGATCATGCGGCGGCGACCACGTCGTCGCCGAAGGTCTCGCCCCACCGGCCGAACGGCTTATTGCTGGTGACGATCAGGCTGGCCCGCTCATACCTGGCCGACACGAGCTGGAAGAACAGGTTGGCGGCCTCGGGCTCGAACGGGATGTAGCCGAGCTCGTCGATGACCAGCAGGGGTAGCGCGGCCCAGCCGGGTCAGCTCGGCCTGCAGCCGCACCATCCCCGGCTCCGGCAACAGCATCAGCCTGACCCTGGGCGCCCTTCAGCTCGGTTAATCCGGTGCACGGTTCCGGGCCGAGCCTTCCGGGGACCCGGACCCGGGAAGCCCAGCATGCTGTCCACCGCCCGCGGCCGCCAGCCGCCGCCCGGGCTGGAGCGCCCCGATCTGCGACGCGTGCTTGACACAACTGCGCCCATGCTGTGTGATGCTACTCATCCATCCATTAAGTGATAAGTCTTATCATACTGTGATAAAAATGCCCGGCACGTGCAGGGGGTTCGTCGATGCACCAGTTTCTGCTAGCAGTCGGGTTTGGCCTGGTCACCGCCTCAGTGGTCGCGATAGCCGCGGTCGGGCTGAGCCTTCAGTTCGGTATCACCAACTACATCAATTTCGCGTACGGCGACTTCATGGCGCTCGGCGCCTACCTGACCTGGGAGCTCAACACCGGCCTGCTGCACTGGAACATCTGGGTGGCCATGATCGGCGGTTCGGTAGCCATGGGGGTGGTCGGGGTATTGCTGAACCAATTCCTCCTCGGGCCGTTCGCGCGCCGCTTCGACAAGCTTTTCTACATCCTGATCGTGACGTTCGGCCTGTCGCTCATTATCTTGAGCCTTCTTAATTCGGTATGGGGCGCTGACGTCAGGCACTATTCGCTCGCCAGCCAGCACCCGCTGCACATCGGGCCGTTCCTGCTGACCGCGGATCAGATCGTGGTCGTCGTCCTGGGCGCGGTGCTGATGGTGTCCGTTCACCTGCTGCTGACCCGGACCCGGCTAGGGAAGTCGATGCGGGCGATGTCGGATGACACCACGCTGGCCATGACCAGCGGGATCGATACCCGGAGAATCACGATGATCACGTGGTTTCTTACCGGCCTGCTGGCGGGCCTGGCCGGGACGGTGCTCGGCATTACCTCCGCGAGCATCACCCCCAGTTTCGGGGAGACCTTCCTCTTCGTCATATTCGCGGCGGTCATCGTCGGCGGCGTCGGCAGCGTCTACGGCGCGATTGTCGGCGCCATCATCATCGGAATGGCGACCGAGATCTCCGCGGTGTACATCAATGCCGCGTACAAGCTCGACACGGCATTCGTCATTCTCATCTTCGTCCTTCTCTTCAGGCCGAGCGGCCTGTTCAGCCGAGCGGGAAAGGCCTGACGATGTCCCCTATCCTCTATTACGGCTTCACGCTGCTGTTCTTCTTCGCGGCCTACTGCGTGCTCGGCTGGGGGCTGAATCTGCAGTTCGGCGAGGCCGGCATCCTGAACTTCGCCTATATCGCGTTCGTCGCGGTGGGCGCGTACATCACCGGCGTGACGTCGATGGGCAAGCCGGTCGCCGGCTCGGGGCAGTCCTACATGTTCGGCGCGCGGTTCCCGTTTCCGGTGAGCCTGCTGCTCGGCGGCGCGGTCTCGTGCCTGCTCGCGCTCCTCGTGGCCTTTATCGCCTTCCGGCGCCTGCGCAGCGACTACCTGGCGATGGTCCTCATCTCGGTGTCCCTGGTCCTCTACGACGTCATCAATAACTACGTACCGCTCTTCGACGGCGCGGACGGCCTGAACACGGTGCCGATGCCACTGTCGGGCGTCTTCCACCTCAACGCCAACTCGTTCCTGGTTTTCTTCGCGGTGGCCGCGGTCGTCATCGCCCTGATCATGTGGCTGGTGATAAGCCGCATCACGCGCTCTCCGCTCGGCCGCACGCTGCGCGCCATCCGCGACGACCCGGACGTCGTCAGCTCGCTCGGCAAGAATGTATTCCGCTACCAGCTCACCGCCATGCTGATCGGCGCGTTCTACGCCGGCATCGGCGGTGGCCTGATTATCGAGTTCTCGTCCTCGTTCAACACCAGCGCGTGGCTGCCGCCGGAAACGTTCCTCATCTTCGCCGCCCTGATTATCGGCGGGATGCGCAACAACCTCGGCGTCGTGATGGGCGCGTTCGTGGTACCGGTCCTGTTCACTCAGCTGCCGAAGTTCCTCCCGGACATCCCTGGGCACCCGGGCCTGATCCTCAATCTGGAGGGCGCGGTCATCGGGACCCTGCTCATCGTGACGCTCTGGTTCCGGCCGCAAGGGGTGATCCCGGAGCGCCGCCGCCGGTTCACCGGCTTCTTGGGCGGCGAAGACTCCGCGGCGCCCGGCACAAGCTCGCTCATGACTAAGGGGGCGGCGCAGTGACATCCGCCCAGGCCGACGCCCCATCTCCCGCTGCGGCGCTGAGCTGCCGTGAGCTGAGCAAGTCCTTTGGCGGCGTCGCTGCGGTCAACGACGCGAGCTTCGACGTCACGGCCGGGACCGTCACGGCGCTCATCGGGCCGAACGGCGCCGGGAAAAGCACCGTCGTCAACCTCGTCTCCGGCTTCCTGGCCCCGGACGCAGGGTCCGTCCGCCTCGGCGAGGCAGCGGTGACCGGCTGGCCCAGCCACCGGCTCGCGCGAGCCGGCATGATCCGTACCTTTCAGCTCTCGCGTGAACTGCAGGGCCTGACGGTGCTGGAGAACTTGCTGGTCACCCCGATCGGGCAAGCAGGCGAGTCGCTGTTCAACATCTATTTCCGGCCCGGTCTGGTCCGGCGCGAGGAGCGCAGGCACATCGAGCGTGCTTTGTCCGTCCTGCGCGAGTACGGCCTCTACGAGGTGCGCGACAACTGGGCGCGGGAGCTGTCCGGCGGCCAGAAGCGCCTGCTCGAGCTGGCACGGGCGGTGATGGCCAGCCCACGGCTGCTGCTGCTGGACGAGCCGCTGGCCGGGGTGAATCCGGCGCTAATCGACCAGATCGGAGCGCACATCCTGCGGCTGAAGGCAGCGGGGGTCACCGTGCTCATGGTCGAGCACAACCTCGGCGTCGTCGAGCAGATCTGCGATCACGTGATCGTCCTCGCCGAGGGCCGCACACTCGCGACCGGACTGATGAGCGAGCTGCGGGACAACGCAGAAGTCGTCCGCGCCTACCTGGGAGGAGTGCTCGATGCCCGCGTTGACGGCTGAGGGAATCACGGCTGGTTACGGACGCGCCCCGATCATCCGCGACGTCGACCTCAGCGCAGAGTCAGGAAAGATCACGACCATCGTCGGGCCGAACGGCGCCGGGAAGTCCACGTTCGCCAAGGCGGTCTGCGGGGTGCTCCGGCCGCTTTCGGGGCGGGTGTGGGTGGGCGGCACCGAGGTCACCCGCCTGGCCGGGCACCTGCTCCCGCGCAAGGGCCTCGCTTACGTCCCGCAGAACGCGAACGTCTTCGTCAGCCTCACGGTGCGCGAAAACCTTGAGGTCGGCGGCTACGCCCGGCGGCGCAAAAGCGACGCGAAGATCGGCGAAGTTCTCGATATCTTTCCTGACCTGGCCAAGGCCGAGCGCAAGCGGGCCGGGCAGCTGTCCGGCGGGCAGCAGAACATGCTCGCGATGGCGCGGGCCCTGATGGCCGATCCAGAGGTGATCATCCTCGACGAGCCCACCGCGGGCCTGTCCCCCGCCTACACCACGGTGGTCTGGGGCCAGATCGAACGGATCGCCGCGGCCGGCACCGCGGCCGTGGTCGTGGAGCAGAACGTCGACCGCGCGCTCAAGCACGCGCAGGCCGTATACGTCCTCGTCGCCGGCGCGAACCACGTGCACGGCCCGACCGCCGAGATCGCCGCGCTGGACCTGGGCGCCATCTTCCTCGGCCACAACCAGCTCAAGGCGCCGCACGATCAGCGTCAACTCGAAGAGGAGAAGCACCCATGATCGTCCGAATCCCCAGATGGGCCGCCGCGCTCACCGCGGCGACAGCGCTCGCCGGTGGCCTGGCCGCCTGCGGTAACAGCAACGGTGGCAGCGGTTCATCGTCCGCTTCCATCACGCTGGGCGAGATTTTCCCGTTCACAGGAGCTAAGGCGGAGCTGTCCAGCTGGGGCGTGCACGGCGTCCAGGCGGCCATGTACGAGGTCAATAAGCACGGTGGCGTGATGGGGCAGCAGCTCAAGGCCGTGCCGGCCGACGACGCCGCCGACTCCGTTGACGCGCTGCCGGCGCTGCGCAAGCTCTTGCTGTCGAAGCCGAAAGTCGTCATTGGGCCGTTCTCGCCGACGATCGAGGCGGTTATCAACGACTTCGCGCCCAACAACGTCGCCGACTTCGCTCTCGGTGGCACCGCCCAGCTCGATAACATGAATTTCCCGTATGTGTTCCGCACCTTCGCATCCGACTCCACCGAGGCCACGGCCATGGCCATCTATGCCATGAGCAAGGGGTACAAGTCGGCGTCGCTCATCTTCGATAACTCGGCCAACTCGCAGGGCTTCGTGGCCCCGCTGGAGAAGGCGTTCAAAAAGCTCGGCGGAACGGTGCTGTCGAATCAGTCGATCGTGCCGGACCAGGGGTCCTACCGGACTGAGCTGGTCAAGGCATTCGCCGGGCACCCTCAGGTGGTCTTCGCCTCTTTCGACACGCAGACGGCCTCGACGATGTGGTCAGACGCTGGGCAGCTCGGCTACCTCAGCACGCCGTGGGTCGGGGACGACCTGATGGCCGGCGCGGTGTATTCGAAGGCGTTCGGCAGCCAGGCGGGCAAGGATCTGTTCGCCGCGCTGCCCGCGGCGCCGACCGGGCCCGCATACAGCCACTTTCTCGCGGATTACTCAGCCGTGTATCACACCAGCACACCGCTGCCTTCCACCTACGACATCTACGATTCCGTCATCATCGCGGCCCTCGCCATGACCGAGGCCAAGAGCACGGACCCGTCGGTGTGGACCAAGCACGTCGTTGACGTCGCCAGCCCGCCTGGCACCACGTGCAGTACCTACGCCGCTTGCGTCAGCTTGCTGAAGTCCGGTAAGGACATCAACTTCGAAGGCGCCGGCGGCTCCGATGACTTCAACAGCCATCACAACGTGTTCAGTGGCTTCTCCGTCGTCGGCTTCGCCAGCAATCCGAGCGGAGCCCAGGTCTCCTACGTCCCTGCTGCCGCCATCGCCAGGCTGTCCAGCTGATCCCGTGATGCTGCGCCGCCCGGGCATGACCGGGCATCGGGCGGCGCGGCACCACCAGGCTCCCATCTCGCCGCCGGGCCCCTCGCCACCTGACCCACCAGACGCCAGGAGCAACGAAGTATGCCGATGTCCGATGAGCCGCTGTCCGGAGTGAAGGTACTCGACCTGACCACCGTCCTGGCCGGGCCGTTCGCGGCCTACCAGTTGGGCCTGCTCGGCGCGGACATCATCAAGGTCGAGGAACCGGGTCACGGCGACGTCGCACGCGAACTCGGTTCCGATGCTGAATTGCGCGACGCCCAGATGGGCACGTCGTTCCTCGCGCAGAACGCCGGCAAACGATCCGTCACCGTGAACCTGAAGACCAAAGGTGGCCGGGAGATCCTCGGCCGGCTCATCTCGGCCGCTGACGTGCTCATCGAGAACATGCGCCCGGGCGTGCTCGCCCGCCTGGGCTTTCCCTGGCCGCGCATTCACGAGATCAACAGCCGGCTCGTGTACTGCGCGCTGTCCGGCTTCGGGCAGTCGGGCCCGCTCGCCGGGCGTCCCGCCTACGACCAGATCATTCAGGGCCTGGCCGGCATGGCCGACGTCACCGGTTACCCGGACGGCGGGCCGGTACGGGTCGGGTTCCCGATCTGCGACACCCTCGGCGGCATGGCGGCGGCCCTCGCGGTGTGCGCGGCCCTCAACCGGCGCAACCACGACGGTGAAGGCAGCTTCCTCGATGTGTCCATGCTGGAGACAGCCATGACCGCGATGGGCTGGGTGGTCTCGGACTACTTGATCGGAGGGCGGCCTCCGGGTCGCGCTGGGAACGAGAACGTGACATCGGCACCGTCCGGCACCTTTCGCACCGCGGACGGCCAGCTGAATATCGCGGCCAATACGCAGGCGCAGTTCGAAGCCATCTGCCGCGTGTGCGATCGCCCCGACCTGCTGGCCGATGCGCGCTTCCGCGGGCGTGAAGACCGCAAGCAGCACCGCGACGAGCTGCGCGCCGAGCTGGAGCAGACGCTGCTGGCCCGGCCTGCCGCGCACTGGGAAGCCGTGTTCGCCACCGCGGGTATCCCGGCCGGCCGCGTCCTGACCGTCACCGAGGCCCTCGAGCAGGAGCAGGTACGGCAGCGGGACATCCGCCACGTCATCGGTGTCCCGGGCATCCCGCCGGACCGCTCCGTGGAAATCCTCGGCAGCGGGATCCACGTCAACGAGCGGTCCCTGGCCCCGCGCAGTTCTCCGCCAACACTCGGCCAGCACACGTCCGACGTACTGGGAGAGCTGGGATACACGGTCGCCGAGATCGCCGACTTCCGATGCACGGGAGCGATATGAGCGACAGCGCCCGCACGCCTGGCGAAGCCTGGGCCACGGGCATCACCGACACGGCACCGGGAATCATCCGGATCCGCGGCTATCCGATCGGCGAGATCATTGATCGGCTGTCCTACGCCGGCACCGTGTGGCTGACGGTCACCGGCGAGCTGCCCACACCATGGCAGGAACGGCTGCTCAACGCCGCTCTCGTCGCCGGCATCGACCACGGCCCGCAAGCGCCGTCGATCGCGGCCGCGCGCATGGCGGCGACCTGCGGAGTGGGGCTGAGCCAGGCCGTCGCCACCGGCGTCAACATGCTCGGGGACATCCACGGAGGCGCCGGCCAGAACTGCATGGAGTTCCTCGAGCAGCTGCGCCGGGAGCAGGAGGCATCCGACGCCGGGGAGAGCGCCGTCGTATCCCGGGCCGTGGCCCGGTACCGGCAGAGCCGCCGGTTCGTGCCGGGATTCGGGCACCGCATGCACATGCGCGATCCCCGCCGGGATCCCCTGCTGGGGCTCGTCGAGTCAGCGGTGGCCGACGGCGCAGCAAGCGGTGAATACCTCCGGATAGCCACGGCACTCGAACGCGAACTGATCGCCGCGCACGGGAAGCCGATTCCGATGAACGTCGACGGTGCCACCGCCGTCGTGTACAGCGAGCTTGGCCTAGCCCCACCACTCGGCAAAGGCCTCTTTGCGTTGTCCCGCTCCATCGGCCTGCTCGCCCACGCCTGGGAGCAGATGCAAGAAGGCGCCCGCATCAAGGGCCCGCTGCCGCCGGGCGAAGCCGCACGCTACACCGGCCCCGCTCCCCGTCACATCAACCCGGCTGCCCCCGGCCCGCGACTCCGCCCTGAAAAGTTCTCATTGCCGGATAATCTCGGCGGTGCGCTGGACTGATCAGCCGTAGCCAGAGGAGCCGTCATGGAGGAACGAGGCGAACGCCGCCCCAGCCCCATGCGCTCGCTCGGACGTGCCCTTGACGTGCTCGCTGTCCTGGAGCAGAGCCGGAAACCGCTGCGGCTGAGCGAGATCGCGCGCCAGGCCAGCCTGCATGTCGCCACCACCCAGCGCATCCTCGGCGTCCTCGAACTGCACGGGTACGTCGCACGTGAGCCGGCCGGATACACCGTCGGCGTCGTGGCCCTGGCGAACGCGCACGCCTACCTGATGTCGAGCTCACTGGCTCAGGCGGCGATGCCGGTTCTGCGTGACCTTGCGGAGGCCACCCAGCTGACCGCCTCGCTGTCGGTGCGAGTCGGCCTGTCGCGCGTGCTCATCGCCCGCGTCGAAGGCGCCAGCCCGCTGCGGTACCAGCTGCCCGTCGGGGAAAGACTTCCCCTGCACGTGGGCGCGGGCCGGGTCATCGCGGCCACCCTGAGCTCCGATGAGGTTGATCAGCTGCTCGCCATGGTCGGCCCGATCCATCTAGCCAGCGGTCAGAGTGTGAGCCCCGAGCAATTCCGCCGTGACCTGGAAACGGTCAGGCAGCAGGGCTACGCCGTGAGCTCCAATGAGCGGGTGGCCGGCGCAGCGTCGGTGGCGGCGCCCGTCCTCGACGCGAACGGGGACCTCGTGGCGATGCTGCAGATCGCGGGCCTCGCGGAAGACGTGCGCATTGAATCGCCGGAGCGGTACGTCGCTGAACTCAAGCTCGCCGGCGACGCCATTGCCCGCCGACTGACGTAGATTCCAGAGATTAGCGCGGGAGGAAGCCGCATGCTCGCCACTACGGATTCCAGGGAGCGGCCGAGCCGGTCGAGCTTGGTCACCACGAGATGGTCCCCGGCCCGGGCGACGAGCAGCGCCCGGTCCAGCTTGGGTCGGCGGGCCAGCTTGCCGGAGGCCTTGCCAATGAACACCTACTCGCATCCAGCGGCGGCCAGGGCGTCGCGCTGGGCGTCGGGGTTCTGGTCGCGGGTGGACACCCGCCCGTAGCCGATCTTCATGACCGGGGACTGTACCGGTAACCCCCGACAGCGTGACGAAGCCGCGGACACGGCATGCGTTACATCCGGTTCCTGCGGAAATGCTGCACCGGCTGAAGGTGTCCGCGAACGATCTTTCCCGACACCTCGCGGCGGATCCCATCCCGCCCACCTGGCCGTCATCATTGCGGCGGAACGCCCAGAGACGGCCAGGTGTTGTGGGTCACTCCGTCTACCTGTTTACATCGGTACCGTAGGCGCATAGCTTAGATACCGAAGCTACCCCATTGCGGTGGGGATGGAAGTGAGCCCCGGGATTTCCTGCCGGACGACAGGGCCTGGGGCTTCGCGCTGTCTAGGCACCGTTACGGCGGTCTGATCGCGATGACCCGTACCTCCACGCTGGCCTGGATGGTCTCCAGGTAGCCGCGGTCACCGGTCCTGAACCGGACGACTGCCCCGCAGACGGCATCGGCAACCCACAGCATTGCTTCGTGTGGGCCGACCGCGTGCTCAATCCGCAGGCCGGCGGAGACCGCGTGCTGGGCCCGGAGCGCGTCCAGCATGTCCCGGTCGCGTTTGTCGTCCCTTGGCCCACGGGATTCGAAGGTGACCGTGCCGACGTCAAGCTGGTCGAGTTCGTATAGCAACCGCTCGAGGCAATGCCGCCGCCGGCGCTCAGGCCTCTCGCCCGGGCGGCCATCCCGGACCACGACAAGGTGCCGAAGCGGCACGCTGGCGATCGTCTCCGCAATTTGTCGGCGCCGTTTCTCGCCCTCATCTCGCCAGTGCAGC
>DASQVO010000523.1:0-20204 GCA_035640715.1 Streptosporangiaceae bacterium | reverse complement strand
TCTGAACTTCCCGCTGCTTCAGAAGGCGGTCGGTCCCGGTGGTCGGATCGTCGGCGTCGATCTGACCGATGCGATGCTCGCCCGTGCCCAGGATCGGATAAAGGCGAACGGCTGGAGCAATGTCAGCCTCGTGCAAGCCGACGCAGCCGGCTTCGACTTCCCGGCCGAGGTCGACGCGATCCTGTCCACGTACGCCCTGACCCAGGTGCCCGAGTGTGCAGAGGTCATCGCCCACGGCACCGCGGCCCTCTCCGCGGGCGGACGCTGGGCCGTGCTGGATCTCAAGGTTCCCGGCAGCACACCTGGGTGGCTGGCGCAGCTCGGAACCGCAACGGTGCGGCCTTTCGCCTCCGTAGATGAGTGGATCATGCGCCGTCCGTGGGAGGCGATTCGCGCAGCCATGCAGGAAGAGCTGGCTGATTTCGCCTGGACCGAGTTGTTCTTCGGAACTGCTTTCCTCGCTGCCGGGTCCAGCCAGTCCGGTCACGGTCGGGCACCTCATCAGCCGTAGGCCATCTGCCCAGCTCAGCCCCCAAACCAGTGTGAAGACCTCGCCGGCCGCAGGACAAGGGAGGCCGCCATGCGTCAACTGATTCGGCAGCTCGTGCGCCCGGCAAGAGATTGCCGACTGCGAAGCAAGCCTGCGCCAGCACCGGGCCGCGCTTGAGGCGGGCGGGCGGCGGCGGGTCCAGTCCGGAGATCGTCACCTCCTGGATCAACGAGACCCAGGCCAAGCGAGCCGCCGCCGAAGCGCGCCTGCGTCACCAACCGACCGGTCGCCGGCGCATTGTCTAGTCCCACCTGACGCTTTACGTGCGTGACTACCTCATCGAGCTTGACAGGACACCCGCCGATGACGGCCTAGAGCTTTGGGTCCGGGATTCTGAACACGAAAGTCATGTTTTCAAGCCGCAGGCTTGAGTCGCGCTCGGGCGATGTAGTCATCGACATGATGATCGATCACGGCCAGGGCCTGGCGTAGCGCGGGCGGGGCTTGCGGCTGGTCGGCGGCGGCCAGGGGTCTGAGCAGGCGGTTGCAGAGCTTGGTGTAGAAGATCGCGATGCGCGTGCCTTCAGGGGTCAGGACGTAGGTGTGGGTGTGGTCCCGTGGCGGGACTCTGCTTGCCGACGCTGACGGGAGCCTACTTGGTTTCATTAGTTACTGTCCGACTCGCGATGGCGACGCAGATCCAAAGCGAGTCGGGGAGATCCATGCGATGTACCTAGTGCCTGCCGCCTGGGGCAAAGGGATCGGCAAACAGCTCATGAACGCTGCGCTTGGGCGTCTTATTGAAGCAGGCTTTGATCAGGTGACTCTATGGGGTGCTTGATTCTAATGCCCGAGCGCGTCGCTTCTATGAAGCGGGTGGCTGGTCTGCCGATGGGGCAGCAAAGCAAGATGAAAAAGGCGGCTTCCCTGTAACCCAGGTGAGATACCGGAGGCCATTGCCTTAAGTCCATCCCCTCGACTGCTGCCCCGTCTCCTGAATGTGCCCATCTCGGAGGTTCGCCGCGCGCCTACCGGGCCTGGCCTCCGGCCTGGCCCTCGCCGTCAGGCCCGCAGGGTCGGCAGAGGCTCCGCGCGCAAGGGTGGGTCCTGAAGATCCTTTCTGCGGAGCGGTTAGAAAGGATCTTCAGGTGCCCTTGCGGGTGGAGGGGGCGGCCCGGACAATGCGCGGCGTTCCGGCCCGGTGCTGCGACTTTTCGCGGCGATCAGCGCACCTGGCGCGAGGGTGACGGCCGGGCCAGCTTTCGCGGGCGCGGCACCGGGGGACGTAACGGCGGGGACCGCATGCGGCCGGTCACCGGGGACGCCGAGCGCGGCAGCTTCGCCGCGTCCGCAGGGCTTCCGTCCGGAGGACGCGGCGAAGCTGCCGCCCCGCGACGGCGCGTCCCCCGGGTGAACCTCAGCCGCCCACGGCCGGTCACCTTGGCCGCTCTTCTCCCCCGGTTGCTCGCGCCTGTGCGCATAGCCACGTCCAGGCCGTCAGGCCCGGCGCGCCGAAGGTGCGCCCTTGAAGCTGCAGAGAAACTTGAAGCTGCAGAGAAACTTGTCACAACCCTGCTCAGGGCCGCTGATTGCACGGCGCATGGTCCCTGGTCCGTCCGGCCAGTCAGGCCGCGATGATGGTCTCCGCGCCCACGGCGGCTGGCGCTGGGATCGGCTCGCCGTCCTCGCGGAGCCCTTCCAGGTGGAACTCCACGGCTTCACGCATCAGCTTCAGAACCTCGTCGTAGGACGGAGCTGCCGCGACTACTCCGGGCAGGTCCGGAGCCCACGCGCTGTACCCGCCCGCCTCGTCACGCTCGATGATGACGACATACTGGCTCATCGTGGCCTCCGTTCAAGCTGTGCTTGTCTCAGGATGCTCCGCTCGGTGCGCGGGTGCAAAGTGTCGCTTGGCTTGCCCGCCACGGTGACGCGCCCCCGCTTATCCGGGTGCTTGTACTGCCGGTGGCTGCCTCTGGTCGCGACGAGGTACCAGCCGTCAGCTTGAGCAATGCTTGAGACCTGTGGATCGGCCGGGAGGGGTGTACCTTCCCGGTGACCGAGTGGAGTCTCAAGCAATGACCGGCGTTGCCGCGCCGGCCGGGAAGGTACAACCCGATGCTCACCGTAGTCCCTGGCGAGGGTTCAGGCCACGAGGAAGGCGGGAAGAATGGCTCGCCGTCGCTGATCGATGAGATCGTGCGGGAGGGCGCCCGGCGGATGCTGGCCGAGGCGCTGCAGGCGGAGGTGGACGCCTACATCGCGGCGCATGCCGCCGAGCGGGATGAGAACGGCCGCCGCCTGGTCGTGCGCAACGGCTATCACCAGCCGCGGGAGGTGCTGACCAGCGCGGGCGCGGTGGAGGTGACCGCGCCAAGGGTCAACGACAAGCGCACCGATCCGGCCACCGGGAGCGGAAGCGGTTCTCCTCGGCGATCCTGCCGCCGTGGTGCCGGAAGACCCCGAAGATCACCGAGGTGCTGCCGCTGCTGTACCTGCACGGCCTGTCATCCGGGGACTTCGTGCCCGCCCTGGGCCAGTTCCTGGGCTCGGCGGCGGGCCTGTCGCCCGCGGTGATCACCCGGCTGACCGAGACCTGGAAGGCGGAGCAGCGGGCCTTCGCGGAGCGGGACCTGTCCGGCGCAGATTACGTCTACCTATGGGCGGACGGGATCCATGTGAACATCCGCCTCGAGGAGCACAAGCTGTGCCTGCTGGTGATGATCGGCGTGCGCGCTGATGGCCGCAAGGAGCTCATCGCCCTGGCTGATGGCTACCGGGAGTCCGCGGAGTCGTGGGCGGACCTGCTGCGGGACTGCGCCCGCCGCGGCATGCGCGCCCCGGTGCTGGCAGCCGGCGACGGGGCGCTGGGGTTCTGGAACGGACTGAGGGAGGTCTTCCCCCAGGCCAGGGAGGGCCGGTGCTGGTTCCACAAGACCGCGAACGTCCTTGCTGCACTGCCGAAGTCCGCGCACCCCGGGGCAAAGAAGGCCCTGGCGGAGATCTGGGGCGCCGAGGATAAGGACCACGCCCTGGCCGCGGTGAAGGCCTTCGGCGCCGCCTACGGGGCCAAGTTCCCCAAGGCCGCCGCGAAGATCACCGACGATGCAGACGAGCTGCTGGCCTTCTACGACTACCCTGCGGAGCACTGGGTGCACCTGCGCACCACGAACCCGATCGAGTCGACCTTCGCCACGGTCAGGCACCGGACCAAGGTCACCAAGGGGCCGGGCTCACGGGCGGCCGGGCTGGCCATGGCATTCAAGCTGATCGAATCAGCGCAAGACCGCTGGCGCGCCGTAAACGCACCCCACCTCGTCGCCCTGGTCCGCGCCGGAGCCACCTTCATCAACGGCAAACTCGTCGAACGACCTGGCGAGGAAGGCCAGCCACAAGCCGCTTAAAGATCTTGATCCACAGGTCTTGACAATAGCTCGTCAGCTTCGATCACTTTGATTATCTCGCTGACCTTCAGTGGCATTCGCTGCGGCTACTCCGGTTGACCGATCGGCGGCTCATCGTTCCACGGCTTTCGCTGGGCCAAGAGTTCGGGAAACTCGGGCTGGAGTACACAGAATTCGTTGCCCCATGGGTCACGCATGACCCAGAAGTCGAAGCCTCGTTCTTGCTGATGATCCCATCGGGTGGCACCGAGTGCTTCGAGACGCTTCACCTCGGCCCCCACATCGTCGGTCTCTAGATCGAGGTGCATGCGCTCTTTGGAGGTCTTCTTGTCGCTGGTCTTCTGGAGAAGGACCCGGATCTCGGAGTCCGGAAGCCGGAGCCGCCGGTAGACCTGGCGACTGTTCTCCGATAGGGGTTCCTCGGCAGCGTCGAGCGCGGTGGACCAGAACGAGACGCCCTGATCAAGGTCAGAGACGTCAACGACGAAGTGACACAGACGGCTGCGATGCATCGCTCAGGACTTTCCCGAGTCGATCAGGTCATGAACGACTTTCCCGGCTTCGACTTCAGTGCGGGCGATGGCGCCCCATCCGGTGATGACTGCTCCGTCGTAGCTCATGCCAACCCACCGGCCCCATGCGTGCGTGCCATGCGGGTGAAGGGCCAGGTACAGGGAGCCCTTGGAGCGGACGGCGGCGTCGGTGGAGCGATACCAGCCGATGAGCGCTTCGTTGTCCCACAGCCGAAGCCCGCCGCGCCACGCATAGCTGCCTTCTGCTATAGGTAGTGCACGCTCGGCGTCGAGTTGCAGCAGTTCACCGCGTTGGTGCACTTCGAGGCGGTGTACGTCGACGCGGGGCGCGCCGTCTTTCCAAGTCTGCCAGGCGCACCACCAGGTACCTGAAAGATCTAGGTCGTATGTGACTTGCCCAGCGAGCTGGGCGAGCGAGATGCGGAGAGCGTCGGCCAGGGCGACGGCCGCGAATACGCGCTGGCCTGGCTGGAATCACGCGCCGACCTGAAGCCCAAGACCCGGCACCAGTACCAATCGCTGATGCACCTGCACATCTTGCCGACCTGGCGCACTGTGCCGCTGGCCAAGGTCACCTTCGAGGGCCTGACCCAATGGGTCGCCAAACTGTCCGTAGCTGAACTCGGCCCGTCCGCTATCCGGCAGTCCGTCTTCGTCACGTCGGCCGCGCTGGATCACGCGGTACGTAGCGGGCGCATCCGCACCAATCCCGCGCGCGGCCTGGGCCTGCCCCGGCCGAAGCGCCGCGATTACGTCTACCTCACTCACGACCAGGTCCACGCGCTCGGCAGCCGCTGAAATTACCCCGTGGGGAGGATGATGGAGCTGAGCGTGAGCTGAGCAGTGGCATCAGACGGTGCTGGCCCGTCGGCAGTTGACCGATGTGAACGCCGAAGATGTGAGTTGCTCAGGTTGTGCTGAGCCAGCACGGCCAGGACTCAACGGTCCGGAAGCCGAGCCGATCATAGGTCGTGTAACCGGCCGGGCTTGATTGCAGCCATGACCATTTCGCCCCGCCGGCGAGGCCGTCAGCCACAATGCGGGCGGTCATTGCAGTGCCGTATCCGCGGCCGCGGTAGGCCGGAAGGGTCGCGATGGTAAAGAGCGCCGTGAAGGCGCCGGAGCAGGTGCTGGCGGACCTGGTCGCTGTGGCCGAGCCCGGCCTGGTGGCAAGCGCTGGCCCGCGATACTTCGGGTTCGTAGTCGGCGGCGCGTTGCCGGTGGCAACCGCGGCCGACATCCTCGCCGCCGGTTGGGACCAGATCGCGACCAACGCCGTCACGTCGCCGGCAGCTATCGCAGCCGAGGCTGCCGCCGACGCCTGGCTGAAGGAGCGGCTGGGGATCCCGCCGTCGGCATCGGCCGGTTTCGTCACAGGCTGCCAAGCGGCCAATGCGGGTGCCCGTGGCGAGTGCGGGGCACAGCCGCGGTCAGCCGGCGACGGGGCGGGCGACCTCGCTGTCCGCGAAGTTCCGGACGAGTTCCAGGGTGCGGGCGGCCTGCTCGAGGTGCGGCAGGTGCCCGGCCTCGGGAATGAGCTCGAAGCGGCCGTTGGGGAACGACTCGGCGTAGGCGCGGCCGTAGTCGACCGGGATGACGCCGTCCTCCTCGCCCCAGGCGACCAGCACCGGCACGGTGACCCGGTGCAGCCGGCGGCGCAGCTTGGGGTCGTGCAGGTACGGATCGGCCGCGTAGACCGCCAGGGTCCGCTGGTTGGCCGCCACCGCGGCCAGTTGCTGCTCGTTCAGCGCGGACAGGTCGGGACGGAACGCGGGGTTGTAGAAGGAAAGCCGGCCCAGTTCGGCCGGGGTGAGCGAGGTGATGTCGGCGATTTCCTGGCCGCCGGCCTGGATGCCTGCCGCGTTGAGCAGCACCAGTCCGCCGATTCGCCGGTGGTTGTCCCGGAGCGCCATCTCAGCCGCGACCCAGCCGCCCATCGAGCTGCCGATGACCAGGACTTGCCGCAGGTCGAGGATGTCCAAGAGGTCCAGATAGGCCGAGGCGAGGTCGCTGACCCGGTCGGTCCAGTCCGGCCGGGGCTGGCCGTCAAAACCGGGATGGACCGGGGTGATCACGTAGGTGTCCTCGGCCAGTGCGGCGCCGAAGCCGGCGACGGTGAGCGGTCCGCCGGCGCCGTGCAGCAACAGCACACCGGTGCCGCCGGCCGCGGTGGCGTCGCCCTGCTGGGTGACGGTGACGGTCAGCCCGTCTCTCAGGTCGAAGGTCCGGGATGCGGGCGCGGAGGTGGGGACAGTCATCAGGTGGTTTCCTTCTGTCGCTCGGGGTTCGGGGAGTTCGGTGGTCGCCCTCAGCGGACCTCGGCCGGATCGTCTCCGTCCACGATCAGCCGGCCGATCTCGGCCATCCTCGTGATCCGGCCTTCTCAAATCCCAGCGGCTGGGGCGGCGCCGGCCGCGGCTGACGATCGGCTGACGCGGCGGCGGACGGTGGTGAGGAGCCGGCGGATCTGGGCCTGCCTCCACAGGAAAATGCCGGTCGCCGTGAGCAGGGGCACGAAGACCCACCGCATCCAAGGTTGCATCTCGGATGTGAGGCCGGCGGGACCGTAGACGAACACCAGCAGCACCACCGCGGTACCCAGGTGGAACGCACGCGAGGCGTCCCGCTGCCGCCGCAGCGAACCGGCCCGGCGCGGCCGGTTCCGGTGCGTCTGATCGGGATGAGCGGGCCGCGTCGTGGGCAGCACAGACATGATCAACTCCTTCTTTGACACCGTCAAACTGGACACCACCTACTGTGCACGACCACTTTGACGGTGTCAATGAAGTCTGCGAAAATCTCCCTATGAGTCCGGTGTCAGATCCCGCGTACCCGACGGACGTGCGCGCGGCACTGCTCGCGGCCGCGTACGCCGAGCTGGTCGAACACGGCCCGGAGGGGCTGAGCCTGCGAGCAATCGCGGCCCGCGCCGGGGTGTCCCGTGGCACACCCAAATGGCACTTCGGCAACCGGGCCGGCCTGCTCACCGCCCTCGCCGTCCAGGGGTACGGCCAACTCGACGCCGATGTGCGCGCCGCGCTGACCGGGCTGACCGATCCCGCGGCTCGCTTCACCGCGCTGGGGCGGGCCTACATGGCCTTCGGCCTGGACAATCCCGAACTGTTCGAGCTGATGTTCCAGTCCGGGGAACTCGACCGCGGCGACCCCGCGCTCGGCCAAGCCCAGCGCGAGGCGTTCTCCGTCCTGATCGACGCCGCCGCCGCGACCACTGCCGAGCCGGCCAGCCAGGCTCTGCCCACGGCCGGCGACATCCCCCTGCTGGCGTGGGCCTGCTCACACGGGCTTGTCGCGCTCGTCCGCGGCGGTGTGCTCCAGGCGGTCACCGGCCTGGCCACCCGGGACCAGACAGCGCAACTCGCCTACCAGCTCGCGAACACCTTCACCCAGATCGTCACGCCCTGACCACTGGGTAGATGCGGGCATCCGCGTCACAGCCCGGTCAGATGGCTGCGTGTGCGCCGACGGCGCCGGTCCCCCGCTTGGTCTGCAGCGCGATAACGGCTCCGGCCAGCGCCACGGCCGCGGCGACCAGGAAGGCGTTGTGCATCCCGGCAGTGAACGTAGCGTGGCTGATGCGGCTGATCTCGCTGGCGAGCTGGGACGGCATGGTGCGGGTCACAGGCGCAGCCCCGACCGAGACCGCGCTTTCACCTGGACGAGCTGGGCGGCGGTGAGCGGGAGCAGGTGCGCAGCGTGCCAGCTGGCGGGCAGCAGGCTACTGATCTTGGCCGACATCACGGCGCCGAGCACGGCGGTGCCGAGGGTTCCGCCGAGCTGCATGGCGGTGGACTGCAGGCCGCCGACCACGCCGCCCTGGTGACGATAGCAGCCTTCAAGGCGCGCGCCATCGATCCCGTCAACATGTGGATCTTTGTACGTTAGACCGTACTCACCTCTGTACGTGGACCTGTACGCCGACAGCAAGGGGCAGGTCCGCGAGCGCCGCGCGGACGAGGCCTGCGGGAGCCCGCGCTGCGCCCATCCCGCCTGCTGGATAGAAGAAGCGCACGTCACCGAGCTGACCGGGCTGCTGCGCGAGGGGCCCGCCGGTGACCAGCTGAAAGCCTGGCCCAAGGCGATGCACGTCTTCGCCCGCCGCGAGCGCCCGCACCCGGGCGCGCAGCTGTCGCTCTTCGAGACCGCCGACGGGTGGCGCTACTCGCTCTGGGCGACGAACCTGCCCGCTGACACGAGGGGCTGGCGCGGCCAGTGCGCCTACGCCGACGCCGCCCACCGGGTCCACGCCCGGGTCGAGGACGTGATCCGCACCGGGAAAGACACCGGACTGGGACATTTCCCCTCCCGCGACTACAAGGTCAACCAGGCCTGGCTCGACGCCGCCATGACCGCCTGCATCCTCCTGGCCTGGCTGAAGCTCATCGCCCTTGACGGCGAGCTCGCGAAAGCCGAGCCGAAGACACTGCGCTATCGCCTCCTGCACGCAGCCGCCCGCCTCGTCCGCGGCGGACGCCGCAGAACCCTCAAGATCGCCGCCGCCTGGCCCTGGCCGGACAAGATCGTCACCGCCTGGCAGCGCATCCAGGCGATACCGCACCCGGTCTGACCTACCGCAGGCGTATCACAATCCGGCGGCAGTCTGGTGGGGGCCTTTGCACGTCCCCCAGTCATGGCGCCATTTAGACGTAGTTGCTGACCTCGATCAGGTTCCGGTCGGGATCGCGGAAGTAGACGCTGAGGATGGTGCCGGTTGCGCCTGTGCGTTCGACCGGGCCCTCTTCAATGGGGATGTCGTGGGCGGCGAGTTCCTCGATCACCCGCTCCAGGGGGTCGGTGGTGATCAGGCACAGGTCGGCGCTGCCGGGCGTCGGACGGTAGGCCTTCGGCTGGAACTCGTGACCGGCTTGATGCAAATTGATCTTGCTGTGACCGAAGGCGAGGGCGGTGCGCCCCGTGCCGAACGTCATCACCTTCATGCCGAGGATGCGGGTGTAAAAGTCCACGGTGGCGTCGATGTCGGCGACGGTCAGCACCAGATGGTCGAGCCGGTCGATGCGCACGGAGCCTATCCTAGGTGAGCGAGGCCCCGCACGGCGGCCATGGACACGGTGGCCGCGAGCTGGGCAATGCTGGACGGGAAGACGGCTGCATGCTGCACCGGTCTGCGTGCCCCTGCGAGCTGCCTTGGTCTGCGTGCCTTGCGAGCGTGTGGCCCGGCGTGCGCCGGGCGGGCCTCCCAAGGCAGAGCCCGGCGCTGACGCCGGGCCGCGGCGCCGCAGGCGCCGCCTTGATCTCAGTACGGCTCGACTCGGCAGCACTGCACGGGATTTCCGCTAGGGCAAGACGTCGAAGCGCCCACCAGCGCGCCTACTGCTGTACGGTCCGTTTGCGAGGCCCGCAGGCCTCCGTACATGGCCTCTGACCTGGCGCGCTCGGAGGGACTCGAACCCCCAACCTTCTGATCCGTAGCAGGATCAGGGCTGTCTATAGCAGTCCAGACGGGTTCTCAGGTCCTGTTCGGGCGCCCTCTGGTTCCGCACGCATCCACCGCCATCCAGCACCGTTGTTAGCACCCGCGTTAGCAGGATCCACCGATTGGAGTAGCCGTGATGCCCTGCTTGCAAATCGCCGTGATCAGCCGACAGATGGGCGCTGAGCTGGGTGGCGGCCTGGCCGCCAGTGACCGTGACGTACCACCGATTACCAGGGCTAATGGCACGTTAATGGCACGGCGGCGTCCCCAGGCCGGAAGGTCGCCCACCTGCCATATAAAGTTTTCGATCTCCATTCGCAGGACGGCGACTTACCGCTGATGCTGCGTCTACCCAGGGGTGTAATGATCGTCCTGGTCGCCGGCGCGCGCGGAGATAGCGGGAACTAGCTGGGTTGCGGCAGCGTCGAAATGGGCAGCTGAATAGAAGTACCTGATGATGCGATGGACGCGCGCCGCGGTAATCATGCCTGCCGTGCTGGCAGCGGCGCTGGCTGGCTGCACGAGCCCTGGGCACTCTAGCGCGACACATCATGCGGCCGTGGCAAGGCAACTGGCCATACCAGCGCAGGCGCTGCGCGTCGCCTGCCCCAGTGACAGCAGCAAGGCGGGAAGGCATGCAGCGGCCCAGCCAGCGCAGCGCATCCCGGCGGGATTCATGCCGATCGCTGTGGTGCAGTGTTCACCCGCGGTCGTGTCGGTAAATGGGCCGCAAGCCGCAGCGGTCAAGGAGGTGGCGGTGTCTGGCCTGGGCAGGCTGGTCGCTGCACTGCGCGCCCCGTCAGTCCGGATGCGCCCGGACGTGATCTGCCCCGCACAGGCCATCTATATCCCGTGGTTCGTGCTAGTGGGCAAGAACGGCCAGGTTATACGTCCCAAGGTCCCGCACGGCGACTGCGGCGAGCCGCTCGCCCCAGTGCTGGCGAGCCTGAACGCGCTGCACTGGGTCAAGGCAAGCAGATGATGATCAGGGCGCTGAATACCAGATGGGGTCTCTGGCCTGCGGGTTCCTATGGTGGACCTGGATGGGCTTGAACCATCGATCCCATCTATCCGCCTGACCACTGATTAGGCATGGTCATCTGGACGGCGCTCATCGCGTATCTGGTTGCCACCGGGCACATGAGCTGTGTCCTGCTCTATCCGTTACGGCCAGATTCGGCAATGTTTGTCTAGCATGCCTGCTGGGACGAATCAGTGACCCCCTGCTTGCAAAAGAGTTGCAGGGCGGTCGCTCAGGGTCGTTGGCGCAGATCAGAAGTCCCTCTGGGCCGGATGAAGTCAATGTCGGTCGGCGGGGTTGCTGTACTTGCCTGCTGTACTGGGCGCCTGGCCGTTGACGATTCAGCGTCAGGCGCTGTTGTCCTGCTCCAGGCCGACGCCTTTCCTGCCTGACCGCCTCGATGCGAACGAGGCGCATGCGGGTCGATTAGGGTCGCTGATGCAGGTCACAGGCTTATGGCGGTCGGTCGAGGTCGGTGCCGGACGATGCGGTTGCTGCACTTTACTGCTGCACCCGCACACTCGGTCTGCAGGCCGGGTCTGGTGCGGGATGTGCTTGCGCAGCAGGGCTGATCATGGTGGTACGCCGTGACTGCCGCCCGACGTCACGAAGGCTCCACGAATCGGTAAACTTGCTGATCAGCGCAGATTTCCGTACTGATTGCTGTATGTCTGGCCAAGGGAGCATCGATGGGCAGACCGGAACCAGGCAAGATCAATAACCGTAATGCTGTACGGAGCGTTATCAAGTCATCGCTCCTTGATTCTGCTCTTGTTTCCCTCCGCGAACTGGACGCGCTGTTCGACCAGTCGCCGGTCGCCTTGGCCTTCCTCGACCCCGAACTGCGCTATAAGCGCATCAACGCGGCGTTCCGCCGGGCGGTCGGCCTCCCGGACGAGGCGATCATCGGCCGCCGCCCTTCAGAGTTCGACGGCAGCATGGACGCGGCCTTGGTCGAACGCATCCTCGCCGAGCAGGTGATAGACAGGGGCGTTCCCGTGGTTGACGTGCCCCTGAAGCAGACGGCAGGCAAGCGCCAGGTCTTCTCGTGGTCGGCGTGCCGGGTGATGGAGAACGGCCAGGTGCTGGGGGCGCTGTGCTCTTTCGCTGACGGCACCGGCCAGGCAACGTCGCTCCGGCAGGCTCATGCCCTGCTCGAACGAGCCGGTCACCAGATCGGGACCACACTCGATATTCACCGCACGGCCGCAGAACTCGCCGACCTGGCCGTGCCCGAACTCGCCGACCGCATCGCCGTCGACCTGCTCGACCAGGTGCTGCAAGGGGAAAACCTTCCCCGCACCGACCCAGGCACCCTGCAGTTCCGCCGGGTGGCGGTGCACGACACCACAGGGGCCAAAGTTAACTTCGCGGTGGGCGACCTGATCACCGCGCCGCTCACCAGTTCGTCCGCCGTGGCGGTCTGGCGGGGGAAGTCCCTCCTGGTGCGGAACCCGGCCGAGATAATTGGGCAGGTCCCCTACACGCCCGGTCATGCGGAAGCCCTCTTGGCTCGGGGTGTGCACACGGCCATGGTGGTGCCGCTGATCGCCCGGGGCATCACCTTGGGAGTGGCCATGTTCAGCCGGGCCGAACACCCCGAGCCCTACGACGAGGCCGATGTGCGGCTGGCCAGCGACCTGGTCTCCCGCGCGGCGGTGCACATTGACAACGCCCGCCTGTACACCCGCGAGCACCACACGGCCATCACCTTGCAGCGCAGCCTGCTGCCCCAGCACATCCCGCAGGTGACCGGGCTGCAGATCGCCTACCGTTATGAGCCCGCCAGCCAGACCGCCGAAGTGGGCGGCGACTGGTTCGACGTCATCCCGCTGAAAGGCGGCCAGGTCGCCCTCGTCGTCGGCGACGTCACCGGCCACAGCATCCACGCCGCCGCGATCATGGGCCAGCTCCGCACCACCACCGCGGCCCTGGCCCGCCTCGGGCACCCCCCGGAGGAGATCATGGCCCAGCTCAGCGGCGTGGTCGCCGACCACGGCGACGAAACCGGCGCCACCTGCCTGTACGCCCAATATGACCCGGCGACCCGGCGCTGCCGCCTCACCAGCGCCGGGCACCCCCCGCCCGCACTCCGCCACCCCGGCGGCACGGTGGACTTCATCGACGTACCGGGCGGGGTGATGCTCGGCGCGGGCCAGAACCATTACCCAACCACCGGCACCCAGCTCCCCCCGGGCAGCGTGCTGGCCCTCTACACCGACGGCCTCATCGAACACCCCGGCCAGGACATCGGCACCGGCATGTCCCACCTCGCCCGCACCCTGGCCGCCAGCCCCGCACCATCACCGGAGCACCTGTGCGACAGCGTGCTGGCCAGCCTCGGCGCCTGCGCCCGGGACGACATCGCCCTGCTGCTCGCCCGCACCACCACCGGAACAGCCCCCTGACCCCGCGGTACTGCGCGGCACTAGCAGCCACCGATCCTGGCGGGGACCGGGTTGCCGGGTACCTGCGGGAGCTTAACAAACCGGACGCCGGACTCGTCATGTTCCCTGCCGCCCGCATCGTCCTGGCCACTCGTGCGCATGCTCCCGATAGCTGCCGACTCCGACTGCCGGGCAGGTTCTGTCAAGAGTCGAAGATCGGCGGAGCCGACGCCGGAGGCGCTCTTGACAGGTTCTGCCCGGCCCGGACAATTCTGGCAGCGGGAGCATGGACACCCCCGTGGCTGATCCCGGATGACTACTGTCCGTCAATGGCGGCCCAGGGCTTGTTCATCTTCGCGCCAGCCGGCCGGCGTTGGCGCCGCCGTAGCGGGAGCGCCAGCGGGAGCGGAGGCGTGCGCGCCGTGTTGGCGGCGCGAGCGGCCCTCCGGGCCGCCTTGGTCACGCTGATCCGTCGATCACGCTCCGGGTGTACGCACACGTGGTGAGCGAGCAACTGGCCGAAGCTGCCGACATCTTCGCCCGTGCGATCAGTGAGTTCCGATGACCGCTGTTAGCAAATTCGTTAGCAAGAAGGCCCCTCCCGGTCCGGGTAGGGGCCTCCAGCCTGGCGCGCTCGGAGGGACTCGAACCCCCAACCTTCTGATCCGTAGTCAGATGCTCTATCCGTTGAGCTACGAGCGCTGGTGCCGGAATAGTCTACGACACGCTGCGCCCCGCCTGTGCCGGGCCAGCGCCAACCTGGCCAACCGGCGTGACGAGACCTGGACCCGGTGGGGTGTTGTCGATGGATGCGTATCTGCTTCACAGGGGCCAATCGAGCTGCGGCTCTGGGATGGCAAGCTCGCGGCCGTGGCCTGGGCCTCGGCTCGGCCGGTGTCATCGCCGCGCGGGTAGCGGAAGATCCGGCCTGGGAACACCACGAATGTCTCCGTGGGAGATCGGAAGTCCAAGTACCAGCCGGGCTGGTCAAGAACGCGAGCGAATACCTGGGCAAGTTCCTCCGCTTCGGCTTCGTCTGCTGTGAATTCGAGGGTGGTCCAGGTGCCCGGCTGGTCAAGCGTGGTGCCTTGGGGCTGGAACCTGCTGATCTTGCGGACAATCAGCTTCAGGTTCTCCAGATTCGTTCCACCACGGAGGCTCTCGGCTATCAGGGTGCCCTCGATCACGAACTTCCGCTGCCGAGATGCCCAGTCATGCCACAGGCGGTACGCCTCGTCGAGGCTGTTGTTGAGCGCCGCCATGATGTCCTCAAGCTGTGCGCCGACGAGGAGCGCGCCGTGGATATGAATCGGCTGCCAGCGCCATAACCACGCGGCGAGCGCTGACTGTACGCCAGTTCGGTCAGACGGTCACGCGCCGTCGTCCGGCAACGGGCCGAACTGGGGGTGGCACGCCAAGGCCTGAGGGCGATCTCGGACATCGTGGCGGACGGGCGACAGGCTTTCGATGCGAGCGTTGCCGTACCCGAATTCGAGCAGGCTGCAGGAATCGGCAGCCCGTGGTCAGCCTGCCGGTAAGTGTGCGGGCGGCGGCCCGGGAACGGGCCGCTCGGGTTCCGGGACAGCGAGGAAGCGCAATGCCATTGCCCTGGCGCCCGCAGGCGCATCAGCTTCTGAATGACCGTACTTGCGCAGCAGCGCCAGGTAGTCGGCCATGAATGAGTGAAGCTCCTCCTTGGTCATGTAGCCCCCGTAGCGCTGGCCCTGGACCCAGCCGTGCTCTCCCTCGTACTCGGCGAGCGCCTTGATGTACAGCTCGATGTCGGAACTGAGCCGCTGGCTATTCCACTCTTGCAGCGCTGCCGTCTCTTCAGGTGTCCGCTCCTGCGGGGCGGCCGCAACGTGCTGGAACGGAAGGACCCGCCACCAGCGTTCCCGGCCCGCCGATCGCTCCGGAATCTCCTCGATGAGGTGCTGCTCGGCGAGTTTACGCAGGTGGTAGCTGGTGGTTCCGGTGGACTCGCCGAGCGCCTTAGCGACGCTTGTCGAGTTCGCCTCCCTGTAGTGGCCGATGTAGCTCAGGATGCGCCGACGTACTGGGTTCGTCAGCGTCTTGTAAAGGGCTGTGCGCTCGGCGCTGGTTACCGGGATCGGCCCCCGCCCGCGTAGCTGATGCTCAGGTGGCCGGTGCGGTGGTACAGGCGAAGGCGAAGGTGAAGCCATGCCATCAAGGTAACAGAGATGTTCTGCAAAATGTCTTTGCAGAACATCTCTGTTATAGCTAGGTTGATGAGTGCGCCAGGCCGTCAGGCGGCCACCTGACGGCCCGGCAGACGCGAAACACCTCGGCCCTGGGGCGAGTCCGATCGTGCACCGCGCCTCGACTGAAAGGACAGCAGCTCATGCTGCTCACATGCAACCTGCCCCGCCACCGGGGCAAAACCGGCCCGATACCGCGGCAAGCGCTTCTCCATTGGCTGACCTCGCTCGTCGCGGTCTCGGCCATGGTGCTCCTGCCCTGGATCGCTTACCTGGCCGTGACCCTCCCGCAAGCCATCAGCGCCCGGCACTGGCCCCTGGTCTGGAGCGGCCTGGACGGTGCCATGGCTGCGGGCCTTGCCGCCACCGCGTTGCTCGCGATCCGCCGGGACCATCGGATCGCATTCGTGGCGGTCTCCACCGCCACCCTCCTGCTGACCGACGCCTGGTTTGACGTCTGCACCTCGCCACAGGGTAAGCCGCTGGCCTGGGCGATCGTGGATATGGGCGTGGAAGTCGCCGAAGCGGCGGCTTGCCTGGTGCTTGCCAGGGCCGTGTGGCAGGGCCGGCAAGACAGGCGCTGCCAGCACGGTGGAAGTGATGGCAGCGGCCACATGCCCGGGGGGAACCGGTGAGGCGCCGCGCCATGGCCCGCTGGGCGATCGCGGGCGCGGGGGCTGCCGCCGCAGCCGCCTGGTGGTGCACTGATTCCGCGCCATACCCGTACTCCCAGCGCTGGATACTTGACCTGCAGGTGCCGTTCCTCACCAACCGCCGCCTTGACGCGCTGCTCGGCGTCCAGCCGGGAGAACGGGTTCTCGAGATCGGGCCCGGGACCGGGCTGCAGGCTCTGCATGTGGCCAGTCAGCTCGGCACGGCCGGACGCCTGGACATCGTCGACATCCAGCCGCCCATGCTCGACCATGTGATGCGGCGCGCAGCGGCGCGCGGGATCACCACGATCGTCCCTACCTTGGCCGACGCGTCGAAGCTGCCATTTCCGGACGCCAGCTTCGACGCGGCCTACCTGGTGACAGTCCTCGGCGAGATCCCCGATCCAGCCGCCGCAGTAAGCGAACTGGGACGCGTGCTTAAGCCGGGCGGGCGCCTTGTCGTCGGTGAGTGCTTCGACCGGCACTTCGTGTCTCTGGTGCCCCTTCCCTTCTGCAATACGCAAACTGGGGCGGGCTCGCGCTGGGCGCCCGGCTAGGGCCACCGCTCTCCTACCTCGCCCAATTCCGTGCGCTCTGAGAGGATTCGGTCCGTTAATCACCAAAGCCGTGCGGGCTGGGCGCCCTCAGCCCGCACGGTCAGTGCCCAGGTTCAGGAAAGCCCAATCCGCATGCCGCAGCCGTCTTGGGCCGGTCGCGCCAGGCCGCACCGGCGCGCCGCGTTACCTGTAGCGGCCGTGCCTCAGGCGCCGGAGAACGCCGGTTATGCGACCTGGGCGGCCAGGTGGTGCAGGGCGCGGGCGGTCGGCGTGGCCGGGTCGGCGGTCATGAACACGACCTGCTGGTCGTCGTCCGGGACGGTGAGGATGTCGCAGTTGATGCGAAGCCGGCCAAGTTCGGGGTGCGTCATGGTCTTCGTCCGGTGGCCGGGAGCGCGCACCGGGTTGGTGGCCCAGATCTCGCTGAACTCCGCGCTGCCCGCCCTGAGTTCGGCCAGCAGGGCGGCGAGGGCCGCGTCGCGGGGATACCGGCCGGCGGCGGCCCGCAGCCGTGCCACCGCGATCTCACCGAACTCCTCGTGGCCTGTCGTCAGCACCTGATCGCGGAACAGGAAGCGCCGGCGGGCCAGATTGGGCCGGGCGCGGAGGTTGCCGAGCAACGCTTCGGCGAGCGGGTTCCAGGCGATCACGTCGTAGCTGGCCGCGGTGACGACGACCGCGGTTTCCGGCATCCGGTGCAGCAAGCCCGCCACGTACGGGCGGACCTCCCGCGGCGGTCCAAGGGGCGGCTCGGGGGCCACGCCGGCCAGCCGGAACAAGTGCGTTCGCTCGGCGGGCACGAGCCGGAGCGCACCCGCCAGGGCCTGGAGGATCCGCGGCGACGGGCGTGGCCCCCGGGCCTGCTCCAGCCGGACGTAGTAGTCGACCGACATGCAGGCCAGGCCGGCGACCTCCTCGCGGCGCAAGCCCGGCGTGCGGCGCCGGGTCCCCGCGAGCAGGCCGACGTCACCCGGACGCAGCCCCTCCCGCCGGTCGCGCAGGAAACGGGCCAGTTCGTCTCTCGCCATCCGGTACCTCCCTGGTTCCTTCTCCCTGGTATCAATTGTCCCTGGATCGGCCGCCCGCTGGCAGGCATCCTCGGCAGCATGGACAACTCGATCGCACTGGTCACCGGGGCCAACAAGGGCATAGGCAAGGAGATCGCGCGCCAGCTCGCGGGCGCGGGCCTCACCGTTTACGTCGGCTCGCGCGACGCCGCGCGCGGAAAGCGCGCCGCCGAGGAGATAGGCGGCGACGCCCGGATGCTCCTCCTCGACGTGACCGACGCCGCGAGCATCGCTGGCGCCGCGCGCCAGGTCGGCACGCTGGACATCCTGGTCAACAATGCCGGCATCTCCGGCGATGGCAAGACGCCCGACGCGGAGGACCTCGACACCTTCCGCCGCATCTATGAGACGAACGTTTTCGGGGTCGTCGCGGTAACGAACGCCTTCCTGCCGGCGCTGCGCCGGTCCGCGCACCCCCGGATCGTGAACATCTCCAGCGGCACCGGGTCGCTGGCCACCGCGGCCGGGCAGGACACGGCGGCCTTCGCCGCCTACCGCTCGTCCAAGACGGCGCTCAACATGCTGACCGTGCTCTACGCAAAGGCCTTCGCCGCCGAGGGCGTGAAGGTGAACGCGCTCGCCCCCGGCCTGCGCCGGACGGACCTCAACGCCCGCGCCGCCGCCAGCGACGGCGACCCGGCCGAGGCCGCGACGGGCGCGGTCCGGCTGGCGCTGCTGCCGGACGACGGGCCCTCCGGGGAGTTCTTCTCCTGGGACGGGACGCCGGTCCCGTGGTAAGAGACGGATTCGTTCAGGCCAGCAGGTGGCGATGAGGGTGCCGACGCCGGGCACGATGGTGGCGATCTTGCGCCAGCGGGCGAGGGGGGACCGCCAGCCGAGGATGATGCCGATGAGGTAGGCAGTGCCGTGGATGGGGCCGAAAGCTGCGGCGATACTGTGATTGTTGCCGCTGGCAAGGTTGATGAAAAGAACGGCCAGCGTGACCAGCTCGATGATTCCGGCGGCCAGCAGGCCGCGAGACGCGTGATCGTGCGCGATGGTCATCAGTGTGCTCCGCCAGGTTTGGTGACCATGAGCACGGCAACAGCGACCCAGGCGACGGCGAACAGGCCGGTGGCCATGGACAAGCGGGTAAGCAGCGCGTGCAGGCTAGGGACAGTGGTGGGACCGTTGCTGTCTGGGCGTTCGAGCTCGGTGACTACCCGGCGCTGGCCGGGCAGGACGATAAGGGCAAGGAGGATGGCTGCGATGACGACCAGGACGATCGCGGCCTGGAGCCACGGCTTCCCGAAAACGTGTTTCTCGCTGGCGGCGCCGGCGCCGAAGACGGGGATGGCGATGGCGGCGATGGCATAGCCGGCCGTGACACGATGCAGAAGCCGGGTGGCGGCGTAGGGCTGGTCCCGGATGGGGAGCTGGCCGAGGGCTTGGCGGGCATAGCGGGGAAACAAGCTGCCTGCCACGGTGACCGGTCCGAGGAAGAGCAGGCCGGCGACGACATGGATGCTGATAAGCAGGCTGGTCAACAGGGTCCTTCCAGTGGACTGCCAGGTCTGGGTGGTGCCGGGGACGCTGCGTGCGCCCGGCCGGTCAGCAGGCAGCCTCCGCAAGCAATGCACGGTGTACTGGTGAGCCTGGCCGATCCGCTGTGAGCGTGACAGTGGCCGGGACGACAGATACCGATCGTTTCCCGCCACTAGGGTGCTCACATGATGCCTGCCGCCGTTCCGGCCCTGCGCCCGCTGCGCCGTGTCACTGAAGCCACGGACGGGTCTCAGCAGCCGTGCCGGCCGAAGGTGGCCGCCGTGCTCGCCCTGGACAATGTGGTGCCCTTCGACCTGTCGGTGCCCTGCGAGGTGTTCAAGCGGGTCGTACTCCCCAGCGGGCAGCCCGGCTACGAGGTCCGGGTGTGCGGGGCTGGTTCCCAGCCCGGCATGGTGCGGGCCGGGCTGTTTGAGCTGCGCCCGGACTGGAGCATCGATGGGCTGGCTGGCGCGGATACGGTGATCGTGCCCGGAACCGATCCGCTCGGGCCGATTCCCCCTGCCGTGCTGGAGGCACTGCGGGCGGCCAGGGCGGCCGGGACCCGGATCGTGTCCATCTGCACCGGCGCGTTCGTGCTGGCGGCCACCGGGATGCTGGACGGGTTGCGGGCCACCACCCACTGGGCGGCCGCAGGAGAACTGGCCCGCCGCTACCCGCACGTCGACGTTGACCCGGATGTCCTGTATGTGGACAACGGCCAGGTGCTTTTCCAGCCAGTGCAGCAGCGGCTCGAGGCTCACCCCGTCCGGAACCGGCGGAGCGTGGCGGATGAACTGGGACTGGCCGCCGCTGCGCTCCAGCGCCATGACTGACAGCCGCGCCGTCTGCGCAGCCACTGCCGCCCCGTGGTCCAGGCGCACGACATGCAGGCAAAGATCCAGCCCGGCCGCTGCGCCTGCTGAGGTCAGCACCTTA
>DASQVO010000522.1:0-14001 GCA_035640715.1 Streptosporangiaceae bacterium | reverse complement strand
GCCGGCCAGCCGGGCCAGCCGGCGGATCTCCGGGCCGTCTGGCTCGAGCGCCGGCGGCCCGTCGGCCGCGACGGCGCCCGCTGCGCCGTCCGTGCTCCCGTCCAGGTGGGACAGGTAGCCGCCGAGGCACGCCTCGGGCAGGGCGAGCAGGTGGCCCCCGGCGTCGCGGGCGTCGTCGATGAGCCGCCCGATGAGGGCGAAGTCGGCCTCGAGGTCCCGGCCGAACGGCGCCGCGACCGCCGCCATCCGCAGGTTCGTCATCGAGCCTCCTGTGCGCAGGCCCCGGCGCGCAGTAGGCCGGGTGCTGGTTCGTCACTTTCCACGTGGTCAGGCCCGATCCGGAGCTGCTGGCGGCCACCGGTGAGAACCCCGGCCTGGACGTGGGACTCAAGGACTTCGCCGTTTTGCCCACGGGCGAGAAGATCTCTCGTCCGGAGGACTGGGGGCCCGGGAAAGAGGAACTCCTGGGCGCGAGCCCCGGAATCGGAATCCCTTGGGGCGGGGAGGAATGTCAAGCGATCCCCAATCCGGTCACCGCGCCGGCGATGACCTCGGTGCACTCTCCGTCGGGCCAGCGCAGCGATACGCCGCTGCCGGGCCGTAGCTCGCCGCATTCCGCGCTGACCGCGGGTCCCGCAGGCAGCGGCCTGCCGCCGGCCGCATCGGCGGTGATCATCGCGAACCCGGGGAAACAGGTGAGCCAGTCGCCGGCCCCCGCCGCGGCGGGCCGCGGAACCTTCGCCACGTCGAGGACGGCCGCGCAGCCGCTGGCCTCGGCGAGCATGCCGAGCGTGCCGGCGATGCCGGCCATCGAGACGTCCTTTGCTGCCGCTGGCCGTGCGGCCGCCACGGAGCCCAGCATCGCGCGCAGTTCCGGCGTGCGGCGGGACGTGGTCGAGTCCCACTGCCGTCCGCGGTAGCCGGGGCGCCAGCCACCGCCCAGGTCAGCGGTGAGCCGGACGCGATGGCCAGGCCGCCCGCCCCCGCCGGGCACCGGATCGGCGGCGGAGCCCAGGGCGGTCACCGACAGCGCGGCGGGCACGCCGAGCTGGGTGTGGCCGCCGAGCACCGGCACGTCATACGCGGACGCGGCACGGCGCAGGCCGGACAGGATCCGCGCGGCGAACGACGCGTCACGGGCGCCGAGCGCGTCGAGCAGGCCAACCGGGCTGGCGCCCATGGCCGCGAGATCATTGACGTTGACCAGGACCGAGCACCACCCGGCCCAGCCCGGGTCACGCTCGACCATCGACGGCACGATCGCGTCGCAGGCGGCCACCAGGTCGCTGCCGGGAACGGGTGCGCCGTCGTCGCCGACGAAGCCCGCACCGCCAGGGGAGCGGCCGCCCGGGCCGAGGCCGGCCAGCAGCCGGCCGAGCGGGCTCTTTGCGGCCGCCGCGAGCGCCGCGATGCGGCCCGTCGGCCAGCGCATCAGGATGTGCGGTGCGCCGGCCACGGTGACGGGCCGTACCCGCTGCCAGCCGAGCCGCCGGAAGAACGCTTCGTTTGATTGCTGGACGGCGGCCTCGAAGCGCAGGACACCCGCCTGCTCGGCGTACGCGCACGCGGCGCGGACCAGCGCGGCGCCGACGCCTTCCGCCGCACGCCCCATGCCGTCCCCGCCGCCGATGCGGCTCCCGCCACCTCCCGTTCGGCTGTTGCCTGCTCTCCGCGCGGCGGGATGGACGACGAGCCGGCCGCCGTACCACCATCCGATGTCGGGCCCTTCGCAGGCCGGCCCGAGCCGGACGCCGCCGATGACCGTGCCCTCCGGATCGCGGGCGACCAGGACGACGGTGCGCGGGTCGGCGTCGTGGCCATCCAGATCGTCGCCCTCGAACAGGCCCTGCTCGGTGACGAATACCTGCGCGCGGAGCGCGTGATAGGCGGCGACCGCCGCTCGTTCGGTAACCGGTTCGATGAGAAACGGCGCGCGCTGGGCCGCGGTATCGCGCCGTTCCCCGGCCAGGACCTCGAACACGCCGGTCACCCGCCCGCGGCCTGGAGCACGCTGCACGCCCCGCACGCCGCGCAGCCGGCCTGCTGGTCCGCCCCGGCCATCCCGGCCGCCCGCAGCAGCGCCGCCACCCGGCCGGTGACATCGCGCACGAGCGACGGGGGAGGTCCCGGGATCCCGTCGCGCCGGGCCAGCGTCCCGGCCAGCGGGCGGAACGGCACCACGAACGGGTAGACCCCCCGCTCGATCAGCCGGGCCGCGCCGGCCACCAGCTCATCCGGGTTCTCGCCCAGCCCGATCAGCAGGTACGTGGAGACGCGGTTGCGGCCGAACAGGCGCACGGCCTCATCCCACGCCGCCTCGTAGGCGGCCATCGGCACGCCGGCCTTGCCGGGCATCCACCGGCGGCGGACCTCCTCGTCCAGCGATTCGACGTGGATGCCGATCGCGGCCGCGCCGGCGTCCCGCAACGCCGCGAGCGCGGACATCTCGGCCGGCGGCTCGCACTGCACCTGAACGGGCAGGCCGGGCACGGCCGCGAGCACGGCGCGGACGCAGCGGGCCAGGTGCCGGGCGCCCCGGTCGGGGCCGGCGGTGGTGCCGGTGGTGAGCACCATCTGCCGGACCCCGTCTAGCCGCACCGCCGCCGCGGCGACCTCGGCGAGCTGCGCCGGGGTCTTCGCCGCGACGGTGGCGCCGGAGTGCAGCGACTCCTCGATGGCGCAGAACCGGCACCGCTGCGCCTGTTCGTACCTGATGCAGGTCTGCACGACGGTGCTGGCCAGCACGTCGGCGCCGTGCAGCAGCGCGATCTGGTGGTACGGGATGCCGTCGGCGGTGGCCAGGTCGTAGAATCTGGGCCGCCGCACCACGCCGATGGACAGCCCCGTGTCGGCCGCGCCGTTCCACAGCCGCCCGTCCCGCACCACGTAGGGACTGTGCGGGTTGAGCGGCAGCGTGGCGTTGGCGCCGTCGATGGTCAGGTGGCCGTCGTCACTCGGCCCGGCCCCGCCGCGGCGGGCGACCGGCGCCTCCACCCGCACGCCACGTACTGCGACCTCGACCCTGGTATCCAGGCTCATCGCTCTCCTGCCGCTCGCTCTCCTGCTGCCTGCGGGCTTCCGCCCTGGCCTGCCCCTGCGGGCTTCCGCACGCGGGCTTCCGCCCGGGCCGGCCACTAGAACATGTAGGTGGAGTTGATGATCGCGCCCTTGCGCTTGTAGTGGATGAGGGCGTCCTGGACGTCGAGCGGGTGCGTGGGGATGACACCCTCGATGAGGTCTTCCTCGCGCGCGCCGTGCAGGGACAGCCCGAAGCGGCAGCAGTACACCTTGCCGCCCTCGGCGATGAATGTCTTCAGCGAGTTGTTGATATTGTGCTCGCCGGGGAAGGCCGAGTTCCCGGTCGTGGGGAACCCGCGGGTGGCGAGGCAGTTCAGCGACCCTGGCCCGTAGAAGTAGATCGCCGATTCGAAGCCCTTCCGCAGCGCCCGGGTGGCCTGCAGGATCGCGACGAAGCTCACCGACGACTCGTGCGCGATACCGTGCACGAGCGTGAAGTAGCACTCGCCGTTCTCCGCCTGGTAGTCGGGGAACACCTTGGTGCTGCCGTAGATGCTCGAGCCTTCCCCCAGGGACGGGTGCGGGATCTCGTTGATGCTCAGCTTCTCGGTATCGGTCAGCTCAGTCATTGCGTGCCTCTCTCAGTCATTTCCGGTTGTCCAGGGCTGGAAATTTTTTATCCGTAAAGTTTTTCGAACGTTCCGCCGAACATCAGGTCCGCGAGTTCCCCGTCGCCGGCCACGGCCCGCAGCCGGGCGAACTCCCCAGCGTGATCGCCCCATGGCTCGTCGCTGGCGAACAGGATGCGGTCGTGCCCGGTGCCGCGCCGGCCGATCTCGTCCACCAGCCACCGGGGGACGAAGCCGATGGCCCAGGAAAGGTCGGTGTAGATGCGCTTCCCGGCGTCCACCCAGTCGAAGAACCGGCCGCCCGCCAGCTTCATATGGCCACTGACGCCGCCGCCGAAATGCACCAGGTGCAGCGCGACGCGGTCCGCGTAGGTCTCTACGAGGTGGCCGACCTCATCGATGTCGGAGGCGCCGCCCGGCGAGGTATGCACGTGGACCACGAGGTCATGGCGCTCGGCTGCCGCGAAGATCCGGTCGAGCACCGGGCGGCAGGCGGGGTCCGCGGCCCGGCCGCCGAGCAGGAAGCTGAGCTTCAGCGCACGCACCCCGGGCTCGCCGGCCAGTGCCAGCGCTGCGTCGGTCAGGTGCTCGTCCTGCGGTCGCGGGGAGACCCACAGCCCGCAGCGGACCCGATCGTCGGCGGCTGCGGCCTCCAGGCACAGTTCGTTGAACGAGAACGCCACCGCCGGGTCGGGCACCCCGTAGTTGGGCAGCACCAGAGCCCGTTCGGTGCGTTCCGCGTCGAGGTCGGCCAATAGCTGCGCGACCGTGGCGCGGGCACCGATGTCGGGCTTGATCGGCGGCCCGCCGTAGAACGGGTAGGCCGGGAGCACGCCCAGATGCCGGTGCGCGTCGGCGACGGGGCGCATCAGGACACCGCCGTGCGCGGGATCGACCAGTCCCGGTCCGGGTGGGTCTCGGTCGGGCTGCCGGCGATCCACCGCACGTCATCGCCCCAGGTGCGGTGCTGGTCGGCGATGATCCGGCTCACCAGGTGCCTGGCGTCGCGCCCGACACCGGAGAACCGCCCCGATCCCCAGGTGTGCAGCCACGGTAGCCCGATGAAGTAAAGGCCCGGGCAGTTGGTGACGCCGCGGTCGTGGGTCGGGTAACCGCGGCCGTCGAAGACCGGCACGTCGACCCAGCGGTAGTCGCGCCCGAATCCGGTGCTCCAGATGACCGCCGAGATCCCGGCCGCCTCGAGGTCCAGCGCGGGACCGGGGCCGGCGGGCGGCTGCCAGACCGGCGTATAACGCGACCCCGGCGGCGCGTCGGTGCCGCTGGTGTCGATGAAGGCGTCGATGGAGTCCTTGATCGATTCCGACACCGCGTCCGCGCGGTCCAGGTTCGTGGTCAGGTCGGCGGCGAACTCCAGCCGCCCTCCGGTGACCGCTACGAGGCGGCCGTGCAGCCGCATCCCGTCCCGGGCGAACGCCCTCAGGTCGATGTCGTGGCCGCCGTCGCGGCCGGTGACGTAGTGGTTCGCCCGCAGTCGCACGCTTTCCGCGTCGGCGAACTCGCCGATGCCCTTGTCGTAGTAGCCCATGTCGTGCAGCCAGGCCACCACGTCCCGGCCACGGTAACGGCGGGCCACCCGCGGCGCGCTGCCCACCGACAGATGTACCTGCCGTCCCGCGAGGTGCAGGTCCTCAGCGATCTGGCAGCCGGACTGGCCGGTTCCCACCACCAGGACCGCGCCCGGCGGAAGCTGGCCGGGGCGGCGGTACTGCGACGAATGCAGCTGGGTGATCCCGTCGGGCAGCCGCCCGGCCGCCGGCGGGATCGCCGGAAGCTGGTACGGCCCGGTCGCGATGACGACCCGGTCCGCGGTCAGGTCGCCAGCCGTGGTGGCGAGCATGAACGCTCCCCGCGGCTCCCGCCGCAGCCGGGTGACCTCGGCGCCCGTCACGAGCGGCGGGCGCAGCGACGCCGCGTAGCTTTCCAGGTAGGTGACGACCTGGTCACGGGCCATGAACCCGTCCGGGTCCGGTCCCTGGTAGGGGAACCCCGGAAGCTGGCACTGCCAGTTCGGCGTGACCAGGCAGAAGGAGTCCCAGCGCCGCTCACGCCACTCGTGCCCGGGCCGCTCGCGTTCCAGGACGACGTGGTCGACGCCCCGTTCGGCCAGGCAGTAGCTCATCGACAGGCCCGCCTGCCCGCCGCCGACCACGGCGACGGAACAGTGGGCCCCGCTCACAACCGGCATGGGAAAAGTACAGGGCGGCCGTGTTGCTGATCAGTTTCATCCGAAATAACCGTAGGTAACGCAATGCAACCCTCCGCGCCAGGGACATTACGTCGCGCTGCGGGCCGGGTCAGCGCATGGTCGGGCCGGGTCAGCGCTGGTTCACTCGATCGGCTGGTGAGCGATAGCGGGTGGTTCACGGCCCGCGAGCAGCCAGCCGACGGCCGTCGCGACGAGCGGCATGCCGATGAGGATGGCGAGGAGGTTGGCGGTGGGGACGCCGGATAGCTCGGAGAGCCCGTCGAGCGGGTTATCCCAGGAGTAGCCGATGGCAGCCGCATAGGCCGCCACCGTGCCGAGCACCGCGCCGGCCAGGGCGAGGGCACCGGCGGTGGCGGCGGTGAGCGTGCGGCGGGTCCAGCCGCTCGCCCCGGTGGCGGCCAGGGTGCGCAGGTCCCTGGCCGTTTCGCTGCGGATCAGGCCGACGCTCATGGCCAGGATGCCCAGCGCGAGAGCGATGCCGAAAACGGTGGCCCAGTTGATGATCTCCGCTGACGACGGCGCGCTGGACTTGGTCTCAACGGCCATGCCCGCCGCGGCCGCCGTCAGCCTGGCGTTGGTGATCTGGGCGGCGGTGGGCGGGTGCGGGGTCTGGATGAGCCAGCCGGACGTGGTGGCATGCAGGCCCAGCTGGCGGATCGCGTGCTCGGTGATCACGGTGTTCGGGGCGGAGGTGCCGGATGGAAGCGCGCTGATCTCCTGGATCACCGGGCTGGCGAGGCAGGCGCCCTTCGGGCACGGGAATGTCTGATCTGTGCCGGAGCCCGGGGGCCCGCCGCCGAAGTTGCCGTTGCCGTAGAGGAGCTGCATCTTCGACAGGCCGGATAGCCCTGGCCGCATGGTCAGGATGTCGGCGCTGGGGTTGATATCCGAGCTCTTGATCCCGAAGGCCTGGAGGAGCTGCGGGGCGGCGACGTACACGGGACCCGACCAGGTGCGCCCTGAGGCGGCGTGCTGGAGCGTGGCGCCGGCGGAGTCGAGCTGGATGATGTCGTGGGAGCCCAGCGCGGCGGCGATGCCCCGCGCGGTTGCCGCCTCCGAGGCTAGCTTGGTCCCGATCACCGTCCCGGCCGGGCCAGCGGCCTTGTGCTTGGTGAGCTTCCCGTTCGGCCCCACCTTGATCTTGCCCCCGCCCGGCGGCCCGCTCAGGCCGCCGGGCGGGGGCAAGGTGGGCTCGCTGGGCGGGTAGACGATGAGCTGGTCCGATGCCAGGTTGGGGCCGGCGTAGTCGAGGACGTTGCCGAACCGCTCCGCGGACAGCACGCAGACGAGGACGGCGATCAGCACGCCGAGGCTGATGGCCGCGAGTGCTGAGCCCGAGCGGGCCCGGTAGCGGGCCAGGTCGCGCAGGGCCAGCCGGGCCGCGATCGGGGCCCGGCGGCCGAGCCGGGCCAGCACGGCCAGGCACGCCGGGGCCAGCAGGATCACTGCCGCGATGAGGGCGACGAAGCCGAGGACGAGCTCGAGCGCTCCGCTGCCGTTGCCGTTGTTCTTGCCGGTGAGCACGAACAAGACCACGGCCACGCCGAGCAGGACCAGGCCAGGCACCGCCGAGCGGTGTACCCGCTTCGGCGGGGCGGGCCGCCCGGACAGGGCGGCCATGATAGGCAGCCTGGTGATCGTGCGGGCCGGGCGCGAGGCAGCGAAGTAGGTGGCTATGACGGCCAAGGCCATCGCCGGGCCGATCACGATCCAGGGCAGGTCGAACGCGCCGATCAGGTGATGGGCATCCGATTCTGCGCGCGGCCGGTAGGCCAGCCAGGCGGCCAGGCCCAGCACGGCTCCGGCCAGCGCGCCGGTGATGCCGACCAGGACGCCGTTGGCCCGGACCACGAGCCGGATGTTCTTGTCCGTGGCGCCCAGGGCACCGAGCATCCCGAGCGAGCTCAGCCGGCGCTGGGCCAGCACCGTGAAGCCGCCCACCCCCACCAGGGCGATGAGGAGCATGCCGACCGTGGCCAGGGCGAGCACGATGGTCTCGGGGTTGAGCGGGTTGCCCGAAGACGCCGACTTGGGAGTCTGCACGTTCGGGCCGATGGAGGCGGGGGCCACCCCAGGCGCGTCGAACAGGACGGTTACCTGGGTCGGTGCGCTGACCTGGCCCGGCACCACGAGGGCGAACTCGTCCAGCAGGCTCTGCGGGTTCTCGACGATACCGACCACCTGCCGGGCCTTCCCGCCCTGGTGCCAGACGTCCCCGATCTTGAGGCTGAGGGCGGATGCCACCTCTGCGGTCACGGCCACCTGGCCCGGCCCCGTGGGGTAGTGCCCGCTGACCAGGGACAGCATGGGCTGCCCGAACGGGCCGTGCGGATCCTGCGCGCGCAGATCGTAGGTGTTGATCGACCCGGGGATGGCGACGGTCTGGATCTCGATGACGTCAACCCGGCCGAAGCGATGCCGCAGCGCGGCGATCTGGCTGGCCAGGTGCGGGTCTGGGGCCTGGAACGTGGCCATGTCCGTGGCCGTGCCGAAGCCGGCGTTGGCCGGGGGTGGCGTGTTGGTGGCCACCGCCGCACCGACGATGGTGGCGGCCACCGCGACGACGATGAGCACCAGGACTAGCAGCTGCTGACGCCACTCGCGGCGGAACATCCGCCACGCCCACCGGATCACGGCGCGGCGGGCGGGAACGCCCCCGTTGGCGGTTCCCGCCTCGGCCGGGCGTTCGCGCAGCGCCGTGCTCACTGGTTCTGACCTGGCGCGAGAAGCGATTCGGGGCCAGGCGGCGGCGCGGTCTGGTCGACCACGCGCCCGTCGCGCAGGAACACCACCCGGTCGGCCCACGCGGCGAGCTGGGCGTCGTGCGTCACGACCACGGCGGCAACGCCCCGTTTGCACGCCTCGTGGATCAGCCACATCACCGCCTCCGCGTTCACCGAGTCCAGCGCGCCGGACGGCTCGTCGGCCAGCAGGAGGCGGCGGTCCCCGACCACCGCACGGGCGATCGCCACCCGCTGGCGCTCGCCGCCGGACAGCTCATCGGGGAACTTGGACGCCCGCTCGCTCAGGCCGAGTCCGTCCAGCGCCGCCAGGCTGGCCGCACGGGCCTTGCCTGCGGCGACACCGTCGAGCTCCAGCGGCAGCGCGACGTTCTCGGCCGTGGTCAGCCCGGGCAGCAGGTTGAAATCCTGGAACACATACCCGACCGTGCGCCGCCGCAGCCGGGCCTTGTCGTTGCGCGACATCCCCGACAGCGGCATGCCGCCGGACAGCACCTCCCCGCCGGTGGGGTCCTCCAGGCTGCCGGCGATCGTCAGCAGCGTGGACTTGCCCGACCCGCTGGGCCCCATGACCGCGACCATCGCCCCGGCGTCTACCGACAGGTCCACATCCATCAGCGCGTGTACCTCGGCGGCTCCCTGGCCGTAGGTCTTCGACACGCCCCGCAGTTCCAGCACGCTCATCACCGCACCTCCACGTGCGTATTCCAGCCCGGCGTTCTCATCACCGTCATCGCGGCATCCCCACCCGGCGGCGCAGCCGCGGCAACGCCGGCCCCGCGGGTGGGGGAGGACCGGCGGCCCGCTTCAGCCGGCCGTCGGCGGTATCCAGCCACCGGACGACCGCATCCAGCCGGAACAGCTCGGCGTCCACCACCAGCGCCAGGCCCAGGTCGGAGTCGGCCTCGGCCTCCTTGATCCGCGTCCACTGCTGCATGAGCTCCACCAGGTAGCGCCGGTGTGCCTGGATCACCTCATGCACATCGGTGCCGGGGACCCGCAGCGCCACCAGGACCTTCATCACCAGCTCGTCGCGCGGCGGCGACGAAAGATCCGGTGGCGTGCGCAGCCACCGGGCAAGCTCGGCCGTGCCATCGGCGGTGATGCGGAAACCTTTCTGCGGGCCGTCGTCCCCGGTGTCGTCAGACTCCACCAGCCCGTCACGTTCGAGCCGCTGCAGCGTCGTGTACACCTGGCCCACGTTCAGCGGCCACACCTCGCCGGTCCCCGCCTCGAACTCCTCGCGCAGCTGCAGCCCGTACTTGGGCCCCTCGCTCAGCAGCGCGAGCAGGGCGTGCCGGACGCTCATGGCGTCAGACAATCACGTATCATTCTGAGGATGATACTGGGTATATTGGCTGCAGCCAACCCCATTTTGAGCGAGGCAAGTCGCGCCGTGTGATCGGTGAGTACACCGGCGGCCACGCCACCCAGCCCCAACACGGCCAGTGGGGACCCTGATCCATTCGCTGGCTAGGCCGCGGTTGGCACCCCGAACGGAACAGCTTCGGGGCCTGGTCCGGCGGTAACCTCATCGGAGCTGTCCAGGAGGTGACCGCGGTCGCGGCGCAGCGTAACCGTGACCTTCGCGCCGCAGTCGCTGGGCGCTTCCGCGGAAACGCCCGGCACGGCCCGGGCACCTGGCGGGTTATGGTGACCAGGTGACCGGCACCGACGCCATTGTCGAGCGGATCCTGACGACCTACGCCACCATCACCGTGGTCGGCGCGAGCGCCGCGCCAGCCAAGGAAGCGCACTTGGTGCCGGCGTACATGCAGCGGCACGGCTGGCGGATCGTCCCGGTCAATCCCCATGCCGACAAGATCTTCGGCGAGCCGGTCTACCGGACGCTTGGCGACGTCCCCGAGCAGGTGGGACTGGTCGACGTGTTCCGGCCGTCATGGCAGGCGCCGGACATCGCCCGCCAGGCGGTCGCCGTGGGGGCTACCGCCCTGTGGCTGCAACTTGGCATCGCCTCGGCCGAGGCGCGCGCCATCGCCGAAAGCGCCGGGCTGCTCTACGTGGAAGACCGCTGCCTGCTCATCGAGCAGCGCCGCCTCGGGCTGGCGGCACCCGGCCGTTAACCAGCGCCTGCCTGGCGTTCCCCGTGCTCGACAGGTTACGGGCAAGCGTCCCCGGCGTGCGGGGTCGCGCTGGCCGGGCGGCGGCGTGAGAATGGGCCCAGGTGGGGCTTGCCAGGAGCCGGGCGAGGGGCGAGGGACGTGCGTGGTGATCGCGGCGCTGGGCCGCCGGGAGCGGGCCTGCGCGCCAGGCCCCGGGAGCCCCGTGAGCCCCGGGAGGCGGCCACAGCGGTGTCGGAGGCGCTGCGGCGCCGCCCGCCGGAGGTGCTGCGCCCGTATGTGGCCTGGTACTCCGGGTACCGGCAGGCCGGGCTGGCGCCGGCGCGGCACCGGGGACTGCCCTCCCCGTACCTCACGCTGATTGTCACCTTGGACGAGCCGGTGTGCGTGGCGGCGCATCCCGACCCGCGGCAGGCGGCGAGCCGGCACGACGTGCTGATCGGCGGGCTGCACACGTCGCCGGCGGTGATCACGCACCAGGGCAGCCAGTCGGGCATCCAGCTCGGTGTCACGCCGCTGGGCGCGCGTGCGCTGCTGGGGCTGCCCGCGGGCAAATTGGCCGGCCTCGACCTCGATGGGGCCGACGTGCTCGGCGCGCTCGCCGCCGAGCTGCACGAACGGGTTCGGGCCGCCGGGACGTGGGCGGAGCGCTTCACGGTCCTCGACACCCTTCTGTCACGCCGGGCAGTGAAGGGGGAGGGGAAGGCGGGCGGGGGCCGCGCCAGGGGCGCGGCCCCGCCGGCCGCCGCAGATCCCCGCCACGCCATGCGGCCGGAGATCGCCCACGCGTGGCAAACGCTGCTGGCCACCGGCGGCGGTGTCTCCGTCTCGGACCTGGCCCGCGAGACTGGCTGGACCAGCCGGCACCTCAGTGCCCAGTTCCGCGCGGAGACCGGGCTGTCCCCGAAGGCCGCGGCCCGGGTGGTGCGCTTCGACCGGGCTCGCCGACTTCTGCAGCGCCGGATGGCGGCCGGCGGCGCCCCCGCGCTCGCCGCCCTCGCCGCCGCGTGCGGCTATTACGACCAGGCTCACCTGGCGCGGGAGTTCCGCGGGCTGGCCGGCTGCGCGCCGAGCCGGTGGCTCGCGGAGGAGCTGCCCGCGCTCTCCAGGGCCGCCGATGCGCTCCCGGCGGGCCGGTGGCTCGCGGCGGAGTTCCGAAACGTCCAAGCCGCGACGCCCGCCGCCGGGGAAGGATCGCTGCCATGAGCGACACAACACCACCACCACCTCAGGTATGGCCGGCCCTCCGGGCCCGCGACGCCCGCGGGCTCATCAGGTTCCTGGTGGATGCGTTCGGCTTCGAGGAGACCGCCGTGTACGCCGACGGCGACCGCATCCACCACGCGGAGCTTGCCTGGCCGCCCGGCGGCGGCATCATGCTCGGCTCGGCGGCCCAGCCCGGTGCGGAGGACACCTGGCCGGTCGAGCCGGGGAGCTTCAGCTGCTACGTCGTGACCGACGACCCCGACGGGCTCTTCAAGCGGGCCACCGCGGCCGGGGCGGAGGTCGTGTGCGGGCTGCACGACACCGACTATGGCTCTCGCGACTTCGCCGTGCGGGACCCGGAGGGGAACCGGTGGTCGTTCGGTACCTATCGGGGTGCGCCGCGGCGGAACTGGGTCGGCTGAGTCTCACCGGCGTCGTGCAGGAGTGAGCCTCACCGGAGCCGCCGCAGGAAGGGGTGAGACGAGATGCTCCAGCAGCAGGGTCGCCCGGGCCTCATGCTCGGCAGCTCACCGGCTCAGGTTGAAGAAGCGCAGGTAGGCGTTGTCCGGTGACATGGCCTCGTGCATGGCCTTGACCGCGCCGAGATCTTCCGGGGTTGCGGGCCTGATCTCGATCGTCGTGCCATCGGCCAGCAGTGCGCACACGCTGGCCGGGCCGGTGACGGCGGGTATCGTGCTCACGCCGGTCTCCTTCCCTGCCGTGCTGAGCTTCCAGCCCTGTCATGTTGGGCGCAAGCTCTAGCGCCGGGCCCTGCTTCTGGGTCACTCTGTACCTATGGCGTTCCAGTCCCAGCCCGGTGCGCTGGGGCCGGCGCCATCGCGGGTAACGGACATCCGCGCCATGACAACTTGACCGGGATCGCGGACGTGGGCACGCTGAGTACAAGAAGGACTCTGCTACGTACTCATGAATCTGCGGGGGGTATGCAGATCAGTCCCGCATGGTGTGGCCATCTGCGGATATCGCGGGATAGACGGGAGGCTCTCATGACGACGTGGACGTCATCCACCAAGCGCATCCTGGTGGGGATCGACGGCTCCCCAGCTTCGGTCGCCGCCGTGCGGTGGGCGGCCAGCGAGGCGCAGCTTCGCGGAATGCGGATCCATGTGGTGCACGTCCGGGAGCGGCGGGTGCCCGCGCCCGCGCACTACGCGCCCCTGGCGAGGGCAGGTGACACCAGCGTCGAGAGGTCAGCGGGCGAGTCAACCCTGGAGGCGGTGGTACGGGAAGCGCTCGGCCCGGAGCCGCCGGCCGCTGTCCAGACGGAGCTGGCGGACGGCTTGCCGTCCCGGGTACTCCTGGACCGCGCCTATGGGGCAGAGATGCTGGTGCTGGGCAGCACCCGGCCGGGCGGTGGGCCAGCCGCGGCGTCCCAGTCCAGGATCCCGCTCGGGCCGGTGACCCGGGACTGCCTGCGCGCCGCGCCGTGTCCCGTCGTGGTAGTGCGGCCCAGCGGGGTGGAGTCCGTGGCGGAGCCGGCGCCCTCGCGCTGGCCGGTCCGGGAGCGGTCAGAGCTTGTACCCAATGGCACGTAGCAGGTTACGGCGGTCGGCCGCGTCGGCGTCGGTCTCCACCCCGACGGGTGACGACCCGTCGATCACGCCGATGATTCCCCGCCCGCGTTCGGTGACCGCGACCAGCACGTCCACGGCGTTCGCGGTCGCGCAGAAGATCGTGCAGACCTCGGGGACAGACTTGACCGGGTTGAGCACGTTGATGGGGAAGCCTTCACGGAGCAAGATCACGAAGGAGTGCCCGGCGCCGATCGCGAGCGCGTTCGCGGCAGCCTTCGCCGTGAGCTCGCCGTCGTTCCCGGACCGGCGCACCAGCCGTGCCTGTGAGGCTTCGCAGAACGCCAGGCCGAACCGCAGCTGCGGGCTTACCCCGACCAGTGCCTCATGCAGGTCCTCAACGGTCTTGATGAAGTGAGCCTGGCCGATGACGACGTTCGTGTCGGCGGGCATCTCCACCGTGATCAGCTCGAATGAGATAGCCGGAACGGACAAAATCCGCCACCTCCCTGAAGCTCAGCTGCGATGGCCGCTCCACAGCGGCCCGATAGCGCGCCACTCGGCATC
>DASQVO010000521.1:0-3171 GCA_035640715.1 Streptosporangiaceae bacterium | reverse complement strand
GAGACCACCGTGTAATCAGGGGAGGCGGCGAACAGCCCGGCCTGCACGACACGCGGCAGGCCGGACAGCGTGACGGTGCCGACCGCGGTCCAGTGGGTGCCGTCCGCCGAGTCATAGCCCGTGATCACATCGCCGGAACGGGTCAGTCGCAGCCAGCGCGGGCTCTTTTGCCCGGCAGCACCGGAAAGGCCGGGGGTGTCCGCGGTGTAGTTCCATTGCATGCGCACCCCGTGGTCGGCGGCGACCATCATCGCGGCGTACCGCGAACCCTGGTTCAGGTCCTGCTTGATGATGATCCCGGCCTTGGCCCACGGCTCGAGGCCGGGCCGCGTGTCCCCCGGACCTGGGCCTTGCGGCCCGTTCGCCGGCGGGAGGAGACCGGTCAGCGAAGTAACCCGGACGGTGATGCTGCCGTTCCCGGTGAGCGGCTGGCGCACGAAGTAGAAGCTGTCGGTCACGGGCTCGCCGCCCGGCCCCAGCGAGAAGGGAGGCAAGCAGCTCGCTCCGCTCCTGGCCGGGCCGCCACCCACATGCTGGCAATAGCTGCTCGTGCTCCCGGTGGTGAGCAACCCGATCCCGGCCGCCACCACGACCGCGACGACCATGCCGATGACCCAGCCGCGGACCGTGCGGAACTTCGTCCACTCCGCGTGCAGGGTCTGCACGAACCCATCGCGGCCGGGCCGCAGCTCCGAACGGTAAGGCGTGATGACGGTCACGACGTCGCCTCCATCGCGCGGAATTCCACCGCGTCCCTGGTGAGCTCCATGTAGGCCTCCTCCAGGGTCGCCCGGTGCGCGGTGACCTCGGCGAACGGGATAGAGCTTTCGGTGAGAAGCACCACAACCCGTTCAGTAGGAAGACCGGAGACGGTGAGCGTGTCGTGGCCGGTGGCGGCGACGGTGGCCCCCGCGTGCGCAAGCACCGTCATCGCCGGGGTGCGCGCGGTCGTGCGCAGCGTGACGCGATCGCCGGACGCGGCCGCGATCAACTCCGCCACGCTGGTGTCGGCGATCACCTTGCCGCGGCCGACCACCACCAGGTGGTCGGCGGTGTCCTGCAGTTCGCTCATCAGGTGGCTGGACACCAGCACGGCGCGGCCCTGGGCGGCCAGCGACCGCAGGAACCCGCGCATCCACACGATGCCCTCGGGATCCATGCCGTTGAACGGCTCGTCCATCATCAGCACCGGCGGGTCGCCGAGCAGCGCCGCGGCGATCCCCAGCCGCTGCCGCATGCCCAGGGAGTACCCGCCGGCCTTGCGGCGGATCGCCGAGCCCAGCCCGGCCTGCTCGATGACCGCATCGACCCGGCTGGCGCCCAGGCCCTGGGAATGGGCCAGCCACAGCAGGTGGTTGCGGGCGGACCGGCTGGGCTGCAGCGCGCCGGCGTCCAGCAGCGACCCAACGTGGCTGAGCGGATGCCGCAGGGACTGGTAGGGCTGCCCGCCGATCAGCGCGGTGCCCTCGTCGGGCGCGTCCAGGCCCAGGATCACCCGCATCGTGGTGGACTTCCCGGCGCCGTTGGGGCCGACGAACCCGGTGATCTGCCCGGGCTGGACGGTGAACGACATCCCGTCCAGCGCCAGCGTCGGGCCGAACCGCTTACGCAGCCCGTTCACTTCGATCATTGCTTCCATGCCAGGAAGGCTAGGCAGCAGCGGCAGGCGTGGTCGTCACGCCGGGGAGCCGTCTTCACCACCGCTGGCGTGGGGGACGTGCGTCCCCGCGCCATCCCCCGCCGGGGGGACGCCGGGATTCCCAGCCGGAGGGACGCCGGTGCGCCGGCCAGCGGGGACAATGATCTACATGGGACCGGCGGATGACTGGCGCGGCGGATGGGCCGGCCAGTGGCGGCGAACAGTCGCGGCCCCGCATGCTCCAGCCGTAGCCGGAGGTCTGCTGGGGCTGATCGCGGTGGCCGAGTCGGTCGCCCACGCCGCGAGCGCGCCGCAGGCCGCGGCCACTGGCGGGGTCACCCTGTACGCCCTGCTGCTCTGCCTGCTCGGCCTGGCCACCACCGTTCCGCTGGTTTTCCTGCGCCCAGCCGCGGCTGCCGTTGCGATCTCCGCGGCATGCGTGCTGTCGCTGGCGACCTTCCAGATCCTGACCGTTGCGGGCCTGGGGGCGGAGCTGATCGCCGTGTACCGGCTCGGTCGCAGCGGCCCGCAGTGGAAAGGCGCACAGCTTCTCGCGGCCGGCCTGGCCGTGCCCTTCCTGGTGCTGGCGCTCACGGGGCCCCGCCCCACGGGTTCCGAGGAAGGGATCCTCACCGTCCTGCTGGCGTCGCTTGTCCCGGCGGCTGCCTGGGCCGGGATCGCACAGCGGGCGCGCAACGAGGTGCTGGTGTACAGCGCCGCCCGGGAGAACATCGCGGGCACCCTGCTCGAGCACACCGCCCGTGGGGAACGGGCGCGCATTGCCCGCGAGCTGCACGACGTCGTCGCCCACCACATCTCCATGATCGCCGTGCAGGCGGAGACCGCGCGGCTGACCACGCCCGGGATGCCCGCCGCCGGGGCGCAGCGGCTGCTGGAAATCGGCGACACCGCCCGGGCCGGCCTGACGGAGATGCGGCGGCTGCTCGGCGTGCTGCGCGAAGATGCCCGGGCCGCCACCGCCGCCCAGCAGGCCGCGGACGGTCCGGCCGTGGACGGGTCAGGCGCGGATGACCGGCCGGGCGCTGGCCGTGCGGTCGCGGACCGGCATCCTCAGCCGGGGCTGCCGCAGCTCAACGAGCTTCTCGACGAGGCCAGGGATGTCTCCGGCGTGGGTATCCGGCTCATCGTCTCCGGGCCGGTGGCCGAGCTTGACCCGGGTGTCGAGCTCGCGGCGTACCGCATCGTCCAGGAAGCCCTCACCAACTCCCGGCGGCACGCGCCGGGCGCCGCCATCGACGTGGAACTGCGCTACACGGACGACGCGCTCCGGCTGCGCATCCGCGACAACGGGCCCGGCCCGCCCGCCACGCCGCAGCCCGGCGGCCCGGCACCGGTACCAGGCGGTCACGGCCTGCTTGGCATGCGTGAGCGCGCCGCGGCTGCAGGCGGCCGGCTGCGTACCGGCGCGGCGCCCGGCGGCGGCTTCCTCGTCGATGCCATGCTCCCGGCGAAGCCGGAGGTGGCGTTATGAGCGAGCTGGAGGGCGCGGCGCCGCCTGGACTGACGAGCGA
>DASQVO010000520.1:0-2574 GCA_035640715.1 Streptosporangiaceae bacterium | reverse complement strand
ATGGCAGGACGGCGACACCCTGTTCCTGCGCTGCTCGGCCTGGCGCGAGCTGGCCGGCCACGCCGCCGAGTCCCTGCACAAGGGCACCCGGGTCATCGTCACCGGCCGCCTCAGGCAGCGCACCTACGAGACCACCGAGGGCGACAAGCGCACCGTCTACGAGGTCGACGCCGACGACATCGGCCCTTCCCTGAAGTGGGCCACCGCCAAGATCGCCAAGACCAGCCGGGACAAGGCGCCCTACCCCGCCGACAGCAGCGACCCGTGGCAGGCCCGCGAACCGGCCACCGCGGCGGCCGGGGACGGCGACCGGCCGCCGTTCTAGCCGCTCAAGTTCCGAGGGCCGCACGCTCACCCCGGCGTGCGGCCCTCACGCACCTCCGGGCTGGGCGCGGGCCCGCGCCCGGCCGCCCCCGGCCACCGTCCCTAGAAAGGTCCTGATGTGCGTGATCACAGTGAGGAGTCTTTCTCCGACGGCACCCCCCTCCCGCCCGGGGAGCCGCCCGCCGGGCCGGGCAAGGGCCCGAGCCAGGCCCAGCTGCTCATGGCGATGGCCGAAGACACCTACCGGCTGATCAAATCGGCTGACGGCCGCGCCTACGCCGTCCCCAAGATAGGCCCGCAGATCGCCGTGCCGCTGGCCTCCCGCTCGGGGAACAGCGTCCGGGCCCGGCTGGCCGCCTCCCTGCACCGGCAGACCGGCAAGGTCGCCAGCGCCTCGGCGCTGGCCGACTGCATCACCGTCCTGGAAGGGGAGGCCAGCGAACTGGACCCGCGGCCGGTGTGGCTGCGGGTTGGCGAGGATCACGGCACGGTGGTGGTGGACATGGGCACCGAGACCGGCCAGTGCATCACCATCACCCCCAGCGGCTGGGCCGTCCAGACCGACTCACCCGTGATCTTCCGCCGCTCCGAGCTGACCCACCCCCTCGTCCAGCCCGAGCGCGGCGGCACCCTGGACGGGCTGCGCGAGCTGATCAACCTGCCCGAAGACGATTACCGTCTGGCGATCGGGTGGGTGGTGGCCGCCTACCTGACCGGCATCCCGCACCCCATCCTGCTCGTGCAAGGCGAACAGGGCACCGCCAAGTCGAACCTGATCCGCACCCTGCTGGCCCTGGTCGACCCCCAGCCCGCCGCCGACCGCACCCCGCCGCGGGACCAGCGGGAATGGGCCATCTTCGCCCGCGCCTCCTGGGCGTTCAGCTTCGACAACATCACCGACATACCCGGGTGGCTGTCCAACGCGCTGCGCAAAGGCGTGACCGGGGATGCCGTCCTGCAACGCGTGCTGCACAGTGACGAGGACATCGGCGTGCACTCCTTCCAGCGCGTCATCGCCCTCACCACCATCGCGATCAAGCACGAGATGGCCGGGGACCTGGCCGACCGGATCCTGCTCGTGGAGCCAGAGGTGATCGACAAGCGGCGCACCGAAGCCGACGTGACCGCCGCGCGAGTTGCGGCACTGCCCGGGGCGCTCGGCGCCGTCCTGGACCTGGTCGCCGGGGTGCTGCGCGAACTGCCGGGCACGGCCCGCAGCCCCGGGGGGCGGGGGATGCCTGCACCCCCGCCCCCCGGCGCGGCGACGGCCGCCGGTACCGGCGTACCTCCCGGCGCCACTGCGGCCCCGCGGCAGGTGACCGGTAGGCATCCCCCGCCCCCCACGAGACACCCTCTGGAGGTCACCCATGCCCGCTTCCAGCGACCCGGCCCGGCTCGCCCTGAAGCTGGCCGCGCTCGGCTGGCACATCCTCCCGCTGTCGCCAGTCAGCAAACGCCCGCTCGGCAACTGCCGGGCCTGCCGCACCCAGCACGGCATCCCCGCCCACCTCGCCCACACCTGCCCCTGCTTGGCCACCGGAGGCTGGTGCCACGGCGTCCGCGCCGCCACCACCGACCCCGCCCGCATCACCACCTGGTGGCACCGCGAACCCCGCGCGATCCCCGGCGCCGCCGCGGCCCCCTCCGGGCGAGTCCTGATCGACATCGACGCCCACAGCGACCAGCACCCGCCCCATCTCGCTACCGGCCTGCTGCCCGGCATCGACCTCACGGCCGAGCCCATCCCACGCGATGCCTGGGAGGACCCGGCCCGGTTCCGCGACGGCCGCGACAGCCTCACTCTGCTCGCCCGGCTCCGCGGCGGCCCCCGCCCCTGGCCGACCGGCCCCGAGCACCAGCCGGTCATGGTCGCTACTCCATCCGGCGGTGTGCACCTGTGGTACCAGGCTCCCGCCGGCGGGCTCCGACAGGCCCTCAGCGATCCCCAAGGCCGATACGGGCTGGCCTGGCAAGTCGACATCAAAGCCGGATGGTCCTACGGCATCGCCCCCGGGGCCACCACCACCGCCGGTAGCTACCGGATCCGCGGCGGCGACCTCGCCCGGCCCGGCCGCATGCCGCCGCACCTTCTACGAGTGGCGCGCCAAAGGCCGGGCACCAGAGTGCATCCCGCTGCCGAACGGCGAGCTGCGCATAGACCCCGGGGAGTACCGCCGCTGGCTTAAGGCACTCGCGGAGGAGGACGCCGCCTGATGGACGATCAGGTGACTTACGATGTCCGCGTCTACA
>DASQVO010000519.1:0-4179 GCA_035640715.1 Streptosporangiaceae bacterium | reverse complement strand
CGATCGTGCGGGGTGCGCGCTCCCGGTCCTGTATTACGTCCTCGCCCAATAGCAGCTCGCGGGCCAGGTTAACGGGCTCAGCTATCGTCATGGGTCCTCCTCCGAAGGCTGGTCGCTTAGATTCGTGAGTGCCCCGCCGCGTTTGGCGGCCTGGTGATCACCGAGGTCAACCCACACAGCGACCCGGACGGCGGCTTCACCGCCCGGCGGGCCGCCGATATCGCGGGATGCCCGGCGGCTAACGGGCCGCCGGGCCCGGCCCGGCTAGTGCTGGTTCACGTCGCTCATCTCGGTGATCACCGCGTTGGCGGAGCCGTGCGTCGGCCGGGGATCTGCCTCAGCCCGCCGACGGGGACCGGGTCAGCGCCCGCGTCCTGCGCGTGCTGGACCAGGTCGTCCCGTCTGGCCAGGCCGGGACCACTCCGCCCCCGCTGGGCGCAGCGGCTTCAGACGCCAGCCTTGCCCGCGTGCCATCGGCCCACTTCCCCAGAACGAGTAGTCACGCCGGGCGCCTCAGACCCGCACGTCCTGGATACGCCGCCGTGCCCTCCCGCCGGTCAAGGCCGCCCAGGCCTCCGCGTCGTTCCTGCTACAGAACGTCACTGACCTGGTGCGCAGTCAGGTATACCGGCCACATACCGTGATGCGGGTAGCGGCGCCCCAGCTGACGCGATCTCTGGGAGGTTCGGTCATGCACACAGGCCCGGTCATCATCGGCTTTGATGGCACGCCCGCCTCGGTGTGGGCCGTGCGTGAGGCCGCCGCCCTTCTTGGACCGCGCGCGGCACTCGCCGTGGTCGTCTGGGAGGCCGGACGGAATTTCGAGGTGGCGACGCTTCCCGAGAAGGCGCTGGAGCTGCCGCCCGCCACCCTTGACATCCGCACCGCCTTCGAGGCGGAAAGAGCAGCCTACGATGACGCGCAGCGACTGGCAGAACACGGTGCAGCGCTGGCCAGGGAGGCCGGTTTGCAGGCTGACGGCCTGGCAGTGGCCGATGATGTGACGGTGGCGGACACGCTCGTCCGGCTGGCCCGCGAGCTCGACGCGCAAGCCGTGGTGGTCGGCGCGCACGATCACCGCGGGCTCAGAAGGCTGGTGCCGGGGAGGACGCTGGCCGACCTGCTACGCGCGGCGCCGTGCCCGGTCGTGGTCTGCGGCGCGGCGCAGCCGCCTGCTCGCTAGAGCATCTCCAGCGGCCGGGCGTGCAGAGGGGGCGGGAACTCCTGGTCCAGGACGGCAAGGTCAGCAGAATCCAGGCGGATCTCGAGAGCCGCGCGATTCTCGTAGGCGTGCTCCGGCTTGCTTGACCGCGGGATCGCGCAGACGCCGTCCAGGCGCAGGACCCAGGCCAGGGCAACCTGTACCGAAGAGACATCGTGCCGGGCCGCGATGTCGCGCAGCACCCGGTTGCCGAGAATCCGTCCCTGCTCGATTGGCGAGTACGCCATGATCGGAATGCCTAGCTCATGGCAGATCGGGAACAAGTCGAATTCCGGGCCGCGCCGGCTCAGGTTGTAGAGCACTTGGTCCGTCGCTACGTCAGGACCGCCAGGCAACGAGATCAGCTCTTGCAGGTCGCGGACATCGAAATTGCTGACCCCCCAGTTCCTGATCAGTCCGGCCGCCTGCAGACCGAGGAATGCCTCGACGGTCTCCGCAAGCGGCACGGGCCCGCGCCAGTGCAGCAAGTAGAGGTCCAGCCAGTCAGTATTCAGGCGCCGTAGGCTGTCCTGGCAGGCCCGCACCGTGCCCTCACGTGTCGCGTGGTGCGGCAACACCTTGCTGACCAAGAAGACCTTGTCCCGGCGGCCTGCGATAGCCTCCCCGACCAGTCCCTCCGCTTGTCCGTCCGCATACATCTCGGCCGTGTCGATCAAGTTCATGCCGAGGTCGAGACCACACCGCAGCGCCGCGATCTCCGAGTGCCAGCGAGCCGGGATCTCGGCGAGGTGCCAGGTGCCCTGCCCGAGCACCGGGATTTCATCTCCGGATGGCAACGTGATAGTCGGCATAGGACTAGCCACGAATCCTCCCCTCTCGTCGAGGATGGCCAGAACGCCCGATGAGGAGATCCCCGATACTGTGCCCGGCACCGTCGCGCGGGCCCTCCTTCTGCCATCATCGTCAAGGTCGGCTGCCGGGCGCATCGTTAGGCTGCGTAGTCTGCTGCCCGTCGGCCAGCCAGCCGGGCCGTTCGTGCTTAGCGAGGCCAACGCCGCAGGCACGCGCGCAGCCCGAAGCAGGCGCAGCTGATCGGGGCAGGTATGAGCAGCGGCTCAAACCCGGGATGCGGGGCCACCTGTCCGCCTCGCCTGGGCATCGAAAATTCCGGGTTCTAGAGTTCCGGGTTCTAGAGTGGCGTCGTGGCGGTCAGGATCGGGCTCGCCGGGGCAGGACGCCGTGCCGCGACGGCGCACGCGCCCTCGCTGGCGGCGTGCGGGGAAGCCCGGTTCGCAGGTGTCTGGGCGCCAAGACCGGAGGCGGCACGGCGCCTCGCGGAAACGCATGGCGTGCCTGCCTGCCGCTCCTTCGGCGAGTTGCTCAGCCAGTGCGATGCCGTGGCGTTCGCGGTGCCGCCTGCCGCGCAGCCCGCTCTCGCCAGCGCGGCTGCCCGCCGCGGTAAGGCCGTGCTTCTGGAGAGCCCCGTCGCTGGTGACCTGGCGGGGGCGCAGGAGCTTGTGCTGGCGGTCACCCAGGCCCATGTGACTTCTCAGGTCGCGTTGATGTGGCGGTACGCCTTCGCCGTCCGGGATTTCCTGTCTGCAGGCGTTCCGCGGACACACCCGCAGGGTGGCAGCGGCCGGCTGGTGTCTGCGGCATTCGCGGCGGGATCGGACGTGCCCGCGTGGCGGATCGAAATGGGCGTGCTGCGCAGTTTCGGCCCGTATCTGATTGATCTGCTTGATGCCGCCCTCGGACGGGTCGGCGGCGTGCGCGCGCATGGTGATCCGCAGGGCTGGCTCGGGCTGATGCTCGAGCACTCCGAGGGCCGGTTCAGCGAGGCCTCGCTGACTGCGACCGCCACGCCGGACAGCCAGCGCGCCGACGTGGAGATCTTCGGCAGCGGCGGCGCTGCCGCGGTCGATTGCCAGGCGGCGGCCGGGCAGGAGGCGTTCGGCACCATGTACCGCTTTCACGAGATCCATTGGCGTGGTCTCGCCGACCATCACACGATGGTCCCCAGAGTGGTTACCACGCCGAGAAGACCGATCACTTACACCACGAGCTGGGACGCGGCCGCCAGACTCCCTCTGTCCGGGGGGAGCTACAGAGACTCCAAGCAGGGAAGCTATGTCTGTAGCACCGAGATGCTTGCCCACAGCACCCCGGCCCCCGGCACAGGAGGCTGGCATTTTCCCAGTTCAGAGAAGGTTTGCGCGCGCCCGGCAGGACTCGAACCTGCGACCTACTGCTTAGAAGGCAGCGGGGAGGAAGCGCTGTAGTACCAAGGAGACTTCCAGCGTACGGGTACGTCGCATCGGAGCGGGATCCGGATAATTATCTGCTCTCGCATAGTGAGATAAGGAGTCACGCGTGGCGAGCTGGCCCGTCCTATGTCTAGCCTGCGTCATGGGTCACCGTTCCGGAGGAAGGAAGTGCGACCCGCCGCATCCGCACCATCAGCGCCGCCGAGGGCATGACCTTTCCGGCCATGTAGGTCGGCAGGCGAGTCCGGGAGGTGCCTATCCTCTCGGCGAAGTCCTGCTTTGACAGGCCGGATTTGCCCACTAGTTCTCGGATCTCAGATGCCACATCCTCCCGTTCGGAATCGGCGGCCAGCTTGCGGGCGCGGCTGACTACTCCCTCCAGGAGTTCGGCAGTGCCGTAAGGGCGGGAGAGGCGGATAGCTTCAAGGACTTGCTGGGCCACTGGCCCCCAGGGATCGGCCCGGATTCTTCGCGTACGGTTTCGTCGGCTACAGCGCACTGTGCCAGCGTGATGGCGGTGACCGGCAGCAGCGAGATCCCTGCCTCCAGCGCGGTGTATCCCGATACCTGCTGCAGCTGGATGGGGAGCAGGAACAGCGCCCCGCCGATGGCGCCGTAGACCACGAACGTGACCACGTTGGTGGCGGTCAACTGGGCGGAAGAGAACAGGCTGAGCGGCAGCATGGGCGCGGCGGCGCGGTGCTCCCGCCAGGCGAAGGCGCCAAGCAGGGCGGCACCCGCGGCCAGGGC
>DASQVO010000518.1:0-5752 GCA_035640715.1 Streptosporangiaceae bacterium | reverse complement strand
CCAGGACTAGAGGAGGCGTCCGGGATTGCCAGCCCCAGCAATCCCGGACGCCTCCAGGGCCTATCGCAGAAAAGCATCCTCAGCGCAGCCGCCCCGCAGATCGCTGTGCGGCGTGCTGGCTGTGGCGCGGTCGGCCGCGATTGGCCGGTCTGCCCGCAACCGGGAGTGTTGGCTGTAGCACTCTGGGGCGGATAATGCCGTGATGTCCTTGGTGGAGAAGTTCGCCCACGCCGCGGCGAGGAAGACCGCGGCGTAGACCGCCTGTATCGCGAATCCGCGCTGGATATCTCGCCAGAAGATGGGCTGCCGGAAGAAATCGATCCAGGCCAGCCAGTATCTGGTGGGCAGGTATGGCTGGACCACGGACGCCGAGTTCAGCGTCACTAGCACCTCACTGGCCACCAGGGCGGCCAGTGCGCCGATCGCCGCGCCGAGGGCCGAGTCGGCGACGGTGGAGAGGAACAGCGCGATCGAGGCCACTCCGAGCATCGAGACCGTGATGAAGCCGACGGCCCATGCGACCCGCTCGGCCAACTGCAGCAGCGACAGCGGCGAGCCCGACAGGGAGATGATGCTGGAGCCCGCCTGCACGCCGGCGGTCGGCGCGCCGGCCGACGTGGCGCCCAACCGGCCGATCCCGACCACGCCATGGCCGAGCAGGAACACGCCGATGAGGTAGGAGGTGACGGTCACCGCGACGACGGCGAACAAGACGAACGCGGTGATGCCCGTCAGCTTGGCGACCAGCAGCCTCGTCCTGCTGACGGGGCGTACCAGCAGGTAGCGCAGTGTCCCGCTGGCCGCCTCGCCCGCGATCGAGTCGCCCGCCACGACCGCGACAGACACCGGCAGGAAGACCGGCAGGACAAGGGCCAGCGCCGCCGCCGGGTACAGCCGGCCGTCCTCGAGCACGGCGGACAGGAACGCGCTGCCCTGGCCGGGCGGCGGGCCGATGTGCGTGACGGCCACGAAGACGGCGACCAGCAGTGGCAGGGCGCAGATCAGCACCAGGCTGATCCACGTCCGGGCGCGCCTGAATATCTTGTACAGCTCGACGGCGATCAACGGTGTGCTCCCTGGGCCGCCGGGTCCCCGGGTGCCGTTGCCGGCCCGGCCGCGGGCTTGTCCACCTGGTCGGATCCGGCGCCGGTCACTTCCAGCACGATGTCCTCCAGTGTGCGGTTCTGCGGCCCGATCGAGGACACGCGCAGGCCGTCGCCGACCAGCCGTGCGTTCAGCGCCGCGGCATCGGGATGGCGCACGACCAGGCGGCTGCCGTCCCTGCGCTCGACCTGGCCGTCCAGCAGCGCCACGACCCGGTCGGCGTCGGGGCTGTCGACCAGGATCCGGCCGGTGGGCGCGCGGAGCGTGGCCAGTTCCTCCTGCAGGACAAGCCGTCCCCGGTCGAGTATCCCGATGCGGGTGCACTGCTGCTCGACCTCGGCGAGCAGGTGGCTGGAGAGAAAGATCGTCACCCCGTCCTTGTTGAGGTCGAGAAGGAGCTGCCTGATGTCCCTGATGCCGCGCGGGTCGAGCCCGTTGCCCGGCTCATCGAGGATGAGCAGCCGCGGCCGGCGGACAAGCGCGGCGGCCAGGGCGAGCCGCTGGCGCATGCCCAGTGAGTACGCCCGGACCGGCCGGTTGTCGACGCCGGCCAGCCCGACCCGCTCCAGCGCCTCGGCAATGCGCCGCCGCCGGGTCCGCCGGTCGCCGCCGGGGCCCGCCGCGTCAAGCAGCTTCAGGTTCGCCCGCCCGGACATGTGGGGGTAGGCGGCCGGCGCCTCCACGAGCGCGCCGACATCGCGGAGGATCCGCGCCGCGTTCCTTGGAATGCGGCCGCCCATCACCTCGATCTCGCCGCTGGTCGCGTAGACGAGCCCGAGCAGCATGCGCACGAGGGTCGTCTTGCCGGAGCCGTTCGGCCCGAGCAGCCCGTACCGGTCGCCCTCACGGACATCGAGGTCGACGGAGCTGACCGCCGTGACGGCGCCGTATCGCTTGGTAAGGGACCTGGTAGTAATCAATAGTCCTCGCCCGGTCTAGACACAAGTGTCGCTGCTGCCTGCTCGAGCACCTGGCGGTCGGCCAGGCCCGCGAGCAGGAACGTGTCGGTTGCGCCGGTCCGGTGCATGAGAACCACCGTGAGCAGCGGGGCAGTGACCAGCACGCCCGTGCCGTGCGCGGTCTTCAGCGGCACCCCGCCGGCCGATCGTGCCCCGCTCAGGAGGCTGCGGCCGGTCGATCCGCGCAGGGTAAGTACAGCGAAGATGCTCAGGCCATTCCCGTAGACGCCGATGGGAGCCACCGACGCTGAAATGGCGCTGATGGCCCGTCCGGCCAGCGTCGGCGGCAGCACCTCGGGGTCGAGGTTGTTCAGCGCGCCCTGGAAGCTGCTGGCGCTGCTGATGGCGAATCCGGTGCCGGGGCCGTGGCTGGGCGTGAGGATGCGGCTGTCCGGCCGCCAGGAGTTCACCTGGAAGAACTGGCTTTCCAGCGCAGGGTGGGCCGTTCCGCGGCCGACGATCTCCACCTGCAGCGGCAGCCCGTTCGCCGCCTCGGCCCAGATGTTGATCTGCCCGATCGTGGACGCGGGGTCGGCGGGGACCACCCGCAGGCCGGACGCTGTCAGGCCCGCGACACGGCGCGGCGGCAGTACGGTCATCCGGGCCGATGGGCCGGCCTCGCGCAGCAGCCGGACGGCCAGCGCCGGCGGTACGAAATCGGCGGCGCGCGGAAGCCGGATCGTTGGCTGGCCGGTTACCTCGGTGAGCAGCTGGCTGCCGGAGTCCCAGATGTAGGTCGAGCGGGGCGTGGCGTAGGTGTCCCGCTCTCCCGCGTCCGACAGCACGTCAACGCGCCATCTGCTGGGGGATCCCTGCCAGACCCGCATCCTGGTGACGCCGTCCAGCAGCGAGGTGACGTCGCTCAGGCCGGGCAGCGGCGGAAGGCCGAAGGTGGCGTCACTCTCCGCGTAGCCCGCATAGGAAAGCTCTGATGAGGCCAGGATCCGGCTGCGGAGTCCGGCGGCGGTAACCGCCGGGGCGCTGACCGGCAGGGCGCCGGCGATTGCCGGGAGGGCACACAGCACCGCTACCGCGCCGGCTACCAGTGCCCACCGCCACCTGGCCTCGCGCCGTATCACACCCACAGGCGGCGCCGGGTGGTATGCCGCGCGGGGGAGGCGGCGGGGATACAGTGGCCCGGACGGGGGTTCCGCCCATTTTGTCCTTGGCTCACATGATAACGGTACGATAACTTCCCCGGTCTCGGGGAGGTCTGGTCCCTCCGCGTGCATGCTCGCCTAGGTCACTGTGGAGACAGGAGGAGCGATGGAGCCAAGCGTCATCGACAACGCGGAACAAGCGCGCTTCGAGATCCGCGAGGATGGCGAGCTCGCCGGATTCATCCAGTACCGCCGGAGCGGAGACGAGATCGCCCTCACCCACACCGAGACCGACCGCCGCTTCCGCGGCCGCGGCCTCGCCGCGCGCCTGGTGAGCGCCGCCCTCGACAACGCCAGGGAACAGAATCTGGCCGTCCTGCCGTACTGCCCGTTCGTGCGCGACTGGATCGCGGAGCATCCCGGATACGCGGATCTCGTGCCGGAGAGCCGCCGCGAGGACTTCGGGCTGTGACGGCGGCGCGCATTCGCCGGTTATCAGCCGGGTCTCAGCGTCCGGGGCCCTGAGATGCGATGTCCAGCAGCGCCTTGGTGACCTCGGTGGTGGTCGCGGACCCGCCCAGGTCGGCAGTGCGGATCCCGGTGTCCGAGAGCAGCGCGGTGATGGCCGAGAGCACCTCGGCTGCGGCTGCCTGGTGGCCCAGGTGATCGAGCATCAGCGAGGCTGACCAGATGGCGCCCAGCGGGTTGGCGACGCCGCGCCCGGCGATGTCTGGCGCGGATCCGTGAACGGGCTCGAACATCGACGGGAAGTGCCGCTCCGGGTTGAGGTTGGCCGACGGCGCGATGCCGATGCTGCCGCAGATCGCGGCCGTAAGGTCGCTGAGGATGTCGCCGAACAGGTTCGAGCCGACGATCACGTCGAAGCGGGCCGGGTCGAGCACCAGCTTGGCGGCCAGCGCGTCGATGTGCTCGGAGTCCCAGCTGACGTCGGGATAGGCGGCCGCGCGCTCGCGGACCAGCTCATCCCAGAACGGCATGGTGTGCACGATCCCGTTGGACTTCGTGGCCGAGGTCAGGTGCCCGCCGCGCCGCCTGGCCAGCCCGAAGGCGTAATCCACGATCCGCGTGACCCCGGCCCGGGTGAACACGGACTCCTGGACCGCCATCTCCTCCGGGAAGCCGCGGTTCATCCGGCCGCCGATCTCGCTGTATTCGCCTTCCACGTTCTCGCGGACCACGACAAGATCGACGTCGCGGCCGGCGCCGCGCAGCGGGCTGTCGACGCCGGCGAAGATGCGGACCGGGCGCAGGTTGACGTACTGGCGGAAGGACCGCCGGATCGGGATCAGCAGGCCCCACAGGGAGATGTGGTCAGGCACGCCGGGCCAGCCGACCGCGCCGAGCAGGATGGCGTCGAAGGCGCGCAGCTGCTCGATCCCATCGGGGGGCATCATGGCGCCCTCACGGAGGTAGCGTTCGCAGGACCAGTCGAACTCGTGGTAGTCAAGCTCGACGCCGTGGCGCCCGCACACCTCGTCGAGCACCGTGCACGCGGCCGCTATCACCTCGCGGCCGATGCCGTCGCCCGGGATGAGCGCGATCCGGTGGGTGGAGGCCGCCTGGCCCTGGTTCGCGGAATCGGTCACAGTCATTCCTGCTCTCCTTCTCCATAGCCGGGGAATTCCGCCGGGCCGGGACCGTAGCCCGCTCCGCCGGAGCCCGCTCCGCTGGCAGTGAGGAAGCGCTCAACGTGGGACCACGCGCGCGCGAGGTGATCGGTCATGATGGCCCCGGCCCGGGCCTCATCCCGGGCGGCGAGCGCGTCGTAGAGGGCGGCGTGCTCGGTCGCCACGGCGCGCGGCCGGTGCGGCTCGTTGCGCCAGGCGCACACCCGGAAAAGCTGCCATTCCGCCCAAACCCTAGTCCACAGCTCGAGCAGCACGTCGTTGCCGGCGATCCTGAAGAGTTCCAGGTGGAACGCCTCGTTGTCGATGGAGGCGCCTCCCATGTCTCCGGTCTTGGCCTCGTTCAGGGCAGAGTCCAGCAGGGGGCGGAGCGCCTCCAGCTGCTCGTCGGTGATGCGGGCGGCCGCGGCACGCGCGGTCGCCGGCTCCACCAGCAGCCGTGCCTCGTAGAGCTGGCGCCCCCGACGGGGATCGAGCGTCCGGACGAAGGTCCCGCGGTGCGGAAGCACCACGACCAGCCCGTCGCTGTCGAGCTGCCGGAGGGCCTCCCTGATAGGTGTGCGGGACACCCCGAGTGCTGCCGCAAGCTCACCCTCGGCCAGCCGGTCTCCCGGATTGAGCTGGCCAGAGAGCAGGGCATGCTGGATGAAGCCATGCACCTGCGCGGAGACGGTCCTCGACAGCGTGGGCTGGGCGGCGAGCGCACGGCCCAGGACAGTCTGCTGCCCGAGAGTCCCGTCCCGGGGAATTGCGCCGAATTGCCCCCTTGGATCATTCATAGCTGAAGTATACAGTGTCCTTAATTCCGTCGATGTTACTCATTACACTGTATACAGTGCACGTATACAGTACGTGGCATACAAAACCCAATGGCGGGTGCAAAGGGGTGACCCCGATGACGGCGCACAAGATCAGCAGATGGGTGATGGCGTCAATGCTCGGG
>DASQVO010000517.1:0-8815 GCA_035640715.1 Streptosporangiaceae bacterium | reverse complement strand
CGCCGATGTCACCGGCGGCTCGGGCCTGGTCGGGCTCAAGGACCGGGCCGAGGCGCTCGGCGGCCAGATCTCGCTGCACAGCCCGCCCGGTGCGGGCACCGCCGTAGAGATCGCCCTGCCCCTCGGCAGCTGCCTGCGCCTTGGGGGGACGGCATGACGTTTAATCAAGTGAACAATCTCTCATAGACGGCGCTCGCCTGACTCATAACCCAGCGACGGCATCGTGGCGAGTCCCGGGGCCACCGTCCGGCGAATGAGGCTCCAGGCCGGCGGTCTCAGTTTGGGGCCTGCCTTTCCAGTGCGCCGAATCGGCGATGGTTCCAATCCACCACCTGTCACCATGTAAAACCCCAGGTCAGGGCTGATATTTGAAGATCACCAGGGCGCCGGAAACCGGCGGTGTGCTAATCGTCGGCTCAGCGCCCGTGCTGGCCGCGTGGCTGGCTCACAGGCCACTGACCTGCCGCTACAACCGAGTAGGCAGCGAAATACGCGGGGTCATCGGAATTCACCGTGGCGCGCAGTGACTTATCCAGCGTCGTCTTGAGCTCTCCTGCTTTCAGCCCGTCGGTCACTCACCGATGCCAGTAATCATGGATGATATAGGATTTAGCTACAGCCTGCCGCCATCGTCCAGGGTCAGCGAGGATTTACCTTCGCATGAACATCCGGAGGCGGCCACATACGGGCGCAACGCGGATCCGGCTCCTCATCCACCGGTCCGAAAGGCATCGTCGTGATCCCAAGCCGTGCCGCACCTCGTCGCCACCGCATCGTTTCCGCCGTGAAGGCCTTCGCCGTACTAACCGTTGCCACGCTCGCCGGGGTCACGGTCTCCAATGCCCAGATCGCCGGCAGATCGCCGGCCGCGGCCGCGAAGCGGCTGACCGGCTGGACCCTGCACAACCCTGCGAAGAACATCTGGAGCGCCCCGGCTCCGGGGCGTGAATACACGTGAGCTCTACGTCGACGGCGTGCGCGCGGATCGGGGCGGCTGCGGCATGGACGTGTCCTGCACGTCTGCCGCCGGTGCGGCCTTCACCGTCGACGTGAGCGGCCGGCTCGCGGTCGGTGCCTTCACGGTCCTCAACTGAGGATTTACGCAGCAGCGCCCTGGCGTCTGCCGTCAGCGGGTCATCGCTCGACGGCAGGCGCCAGGCGCTGACGTGACGCCGACAAGTGCGCAGTCATGGCCGCCTCGGCGGCGTCGGCGTCGCGGCGGGAAACGGCCTCGATCACCCGGCTGTGCTCGGCGACCGTCTCCTCGCCGATCCCCACCGTGTAGTAGAGGCGGTAGAGCTGGGTGTGCGGATGCAGGCGGGCCAGGATCTCGGCCATCAGCCGGACGCCGCTCGCCTCGGCGAGTGCCAGGTGGAAGGCCGCGTCCTGTGCCGCGAACGCCCGGTAGCTCTCGTAGCTGTCACCGGTCACGGGGGTCCTCATCGCGGCGATGAGGTCTTCCATCGCCGCGATCTGCTTAGCGCTCGCGGCTTGTGCCGCCCACGACGCGCTGGCCGGCTCCAGGAGGAGACGCATCCGGAAGAGCTCGTCGAAGGCCCGGGCATCGATGCGCGGGGCGGCGGTGTAGCCGCGGTGCGGGCGCTTCACCACCAAGCCGTCCGACTCGAGCCTGGCCAATGCCTCTCGGATCGGGGTGGCGGATACAGCCAGGTCCCGCGAAAGCGCGTCGATGGAGAGCCGGGCGCCCGGCTCTACGACGTTGTCCATGAGCTTCGCCTTGACCAGCTCGTAAACGCCGTCCGCCAGCACCGACCGGACCACGCTGTCTTCTTCAGTCCAGGGCGGCGGGGTGCGAGCTTTGAGTGTAGGAGGTCGCTCGGCCATGAGCACACGGTAGCGGATTATGATACCAACATGGTACTCTCGCTCCGGGCAAGTTCGTAGATCATATAGGAAATGACGCTCACCGTTGATGGTGCGGCGAGGGTGGCACGGCACATGGGCAACAGCGCGGTCATCCGGGTCGTGCTGATGGGGGTAGCGGATCGTCGGCGGCCGCAGCGACGAGTATCTTCTCCCACTGATCCATCCGGCAACGAGTAAGGAGACGCAATGCGCCTGGCCCGGCACGGTGCACCGGGTACCGAACGTCCCATCGGGACTGGGGAGGACGGCGTCTGGCGCGACCTCACCCCGGTCGTCCCGGACATCACCGGGGGATTCCTCGCCGACGGCATGGCGGCAGTGCAGGCCGCCCTGCCGGACCTGCCGCCGGTGCCGGAGGTGGGCCGGTTCGGCCCGCCGCTGACCGGGATTGGCAAGATCGTCTGCATAGGCCTCAACTACCGCGACCACGCCGCCGAGACCGGCGCGGAGATTCCCGCCGAGCCGATCCTATTCCTCAAGACGCCGGACACCGTTGTCGGTCCGGAGGACGAGGTGCTCGTCCCGCGCCGCTCCACCAAGACCGACTGGGAGGTCGAGCTGGCCGTCGTGATCGGCCGCGAAGCCCGCTACCTCGCCGCCCCTGCCGACGCCGCGGCCTGCATCGCCGGGTACGCGATCAGCAACGACGTCTCCGAGCGGGAGTTCCAGCTCGAGCGCGGCGGGCAGTGGGACAAGGGCAAGAACTGCGAGACGTTCAATCCGCTCGGCCCGTGGCTGGTGACCGCCGGCGAGGTGCCGGATCCGCAGGCGCTCGGCCTTCGGCTGTGGGTGAACGGTGAGCCGCGCCAGGACGGGAACACGAAAGACATGATCTTCGGGATCGATTACCTGGTCTGGTATCTGAGCCAGTTCATGGTGTTGCACCCGGGCGACGTGATCAACACCGGGACCCCGGCCGGCGTCGCGCTCGGCCGGGCGGACACGCCCTACCTGCGGGCGGGCGACGTCGTGGAAGTGGAGATTGACGGCCTCGGCCGACAGCGGCAAGTGTTCGGGCAGGCCTGAGGTGGGGGGCTTCGACGGGATCCGCGCGCTGGTCACCGGCGGCGCATCGGGCATCGGCCTGGCCGCGGCGCAACGGCTGGCGCGCGAGGGGGCAACGGTGGCTGTCCTGGACCGCGCCAAACAAGGGCCGGACGACTTCGTGTACGTGCGCGCCGATGTCACCGACGACGCGGCGGTGCGGGCAGCGGTCGAGGAGGCGGTCGGCGCGCTGGGCGGGCTTGAGGTCCTGATCAACAACGCCGGCATCGGGGCGCAGGGCGGCATCGAGGCCAACGACGACGCGGAGTGGCACCGGGTGCTCGACGTCAACGTCCTCGGCCTGGTGCGGGTCACCCGCGCGGCGCTGCCGGCCCTGCGGCGATCGTCCGCGGCCGCGATCGTCAACACTTGCTCGATTGCCGCGACCGCGGGGTTGCCGAACCGTGCGCTCTACTCGGCGAGCAAGGGCGCGGTGCTGTCACTGACGCTCGCGATGGCCGCCGATCTCATCGCCGAGGGCATCCGGGTCAACGCAGTGAACCCCGGTACCGCGGACACCCCGTGGGTGGCCCGGCTGCTGGACGCCGCGGACGACCCGGCGGCCGAGCGGGCTGCGCTGGAGGCGCGGCAGCCGCAAGGCCGGCTGGTGTCAGCCGGCGAGGTGGCCGAGGCCATCGCCTACCTCGCCTCACCGGCCGCGGGCTCGACGACCGGCACCTGGCTGGCGGTGGACGGCGGGATGGCCGGGCTGCGGCTGCGGCCGAGGAGCTGACGGTGCGGCGGGTCGCTTCGGTGATCCGGCTGCGGCCGGAGAAGGAAGCCGAGTACCGCGCCCTGCACGCGCACGTGTGGCCGGGCGTCCTCGACACGCTGCGCGCCGCGCACGTCACCAACTACTCGATCTTCCTGCGCGACGGGCTGCTGTTCAGCTACCTCGAGTACACCGGCGACGACTATGACGCCGACATGGCCCACGTCGCCGCGGACGAGACCACCCGCCGGTGGTGGCAGCTCACCAACCCGTGCCAGCAGCCGCTCGATACCACCGCCGACGGCGAGTGGTGGGCACCGGCCGAGGAAGTGTTCCACCTAGACTGATGAACGCGATCCCGCGCGTAGATGCGCATCACCACGTCTGGGACCTCGCGGTCCGCGACCAGCCCTGGACCACGGAGCTGCCGCCGCTGCGCCGCTCGTTCGGCTTCGCCGAGCTGTGCCCGCACCTGCAGGCGCACGACATCGACGGCACGGTGCTCGTCCAGACGATCACTGTCGCGGAGGAGACGCCCGAACTACTGGACCTGGCCGCCCGCGAACCGATGGTGCTCGGCGTCGTCGGCTGGGTGAACCTGGCCGCCCCCGGCGTCGCCGGCCGGCTCGCGGAGCTGTGCGCTGCCCCTGGAGGTCAGCGGCTGGTCGGCATCCGGCACCAGGTGCAGGAAGAGCCGGATCCCCGGTGGCTGTGCCGCCCGGACGTGCGCCGGGGCCTCGCCGCGGTTGCCGACGCCGGCCTAGCGTACGACCTGCTGATCACCCCGCCGCAGCTCGGTGCCGCGATCGAGACGGTGGCCGCTCTTCCCGAGCTCCGGTTCGTCCTCGACCATGCCGGCAAGCCGCGCATCCGCGACCGCGAGCTCGAGCCCTGGCGCGACCTGATCGGGCAGCTGGCGCGGTACGGCAACGTCACCTGCAAGCTCTCCGGCCTGGTGACCGAGGCCGATCCGGCCGCATGGACCGTCGACGATCTGCGCCCGTACGCCGACACCCTCTTTGACGCGTTCGGCCCGGAACGGCTGATGTTCGGCTCGGACTGGCCGGTCTGCCTCCTCACCGCGAGCTACGACCAGGTGATCATCGCGGCCAGGGAGCTCACCGCCAGGTTGTCCGGGGCCGAGCGGGCGGCGGTCTTCGGCGGCACCGCGGCCCGCGCGTACGGGTTGGCGCCGGCGTGAAGCGGCACCGCATCGGACGCACCGACGTGTACGTCAGTGAGCTGGGCTTCGGTGGGGCGCCGATCGGCAATCTCTATGAGCCGGTGCCGGATGAGGACGCCGCCGCTGCGGTGCGGACCGCCTGGGAGGGTGGGGTCCGGTATTTCGACACGGCCCCGCACTACGGGCTGGGTCTCTCGGAGCGACGCCTCGGTGCGGCGCTGCGGGACCGGCCGCGGGATGAGTTCGTCATCTCCACCAAGGTCGGCCGGCTGCTCGTCGCCAACCCCGCGCCCACCGGATCCGATCTCGCGGCCGGCGGCTTCGCCGTCCCAGACGACCTCACCCGCGAACGCGACTACTCCCGCGACGGTGTGCGGCGCAGCCTCGACGCCAGCCTCGGCCGGCTCGGCCTCGACCGGATCGACATGGTTTACATCCACGACGCCGAGGACCACATGGAACAGGCGCTCCGCGAAGCGGTGCCGACGCTCATCGAGCTGCGCGAGCAGGGCGTCGTCGGCGCGATCGGCGCGGGGATGAACTTCGTCGCGCCGCTGCTGCGCTTCGTCATCGAGGCCGACGTGGATGCGGTGATGCTGGCCGGCCGTTGGACGCTGGCCGATCGGACCGGCGAGCCACTGGTCGAGGCCTGCGCCGACCGCGAGGTGTCGGTGGTCGCGGCTGCCCCGTTCAACTCCGGGCTGTTGGCGAAGCCGACGCCCGGCGAGGACGCGCACTTCGACTACGGGCGGGCACCCGCCGACGTCCTGGCCTTCGCCCGCCGACTGGCCGCCGGCTGCGACGCCGCCGGGACGAGCCTGCCGCAGGCCGCGTTGCAGTTCCCGCTGCAGCATGCCGCGGTGCCCACGGTGGTGGTCGGGATGCGCTCGGCGACGCAGGCCCGGGCGAACCTGGATTGGGCGGGTTCGCCGCTGCCCGCCTCGCTCTGGACCCGGCTGGCCATGCTCGACGATCTGCGCCCGCCCGCCCTGACAAAGGCTGTGACTCGAGCGCACGAGGAGACCTAGTGACGAGATCGGGCCCGGTCGACAGCAGTCGGTGTTGCTGTCGCGGTGGCGGTGCTGGATGCCCGGAGGCTGGCTGCGCTGCGCTGATAACGGTCAGTCGGCCTGGTCGGCGGGGACGAACTCGGGTGCCGGCTGGGGCGACCGTGGGAGGGTGGGCTGCGGGCGCAGCACGGCGGCAGCTACCCCGGCCGCCGGGACCACCAGGCCGCAGGCGATCCAGAGGGCCAGGTGGTAGCCGTCGGTCAGGGCGGCCGCGGCCGGGCGGTGCTGCGCGATCAGCATGTTGCTCCTCGACGCGGAGACGGTCGCCAGCACTGCGAGCCCCAGCGCGCCGCCGATCTGGGCGGTCGTATTCACCAGGCCAGAGGCCAGGCCCGCGTCCTGCGGGATGGCGCTGGACATGGCCAGCGCCATCAAGGCGGGGAAGCACAGGCCCGCACCGGTGCCGACCAGTAGCGCGACGGGGAAGATGTGGCTCAGGTACCCGACGCCGGCCGCCGGGGCGATGGCGAACAGGGCCAGCCCGGCGGCGATCAGGCCGAGGCCGGGGAACATCGTCGTGCGGGCGCCGAAGCGCATGACAAGCCGGTCGGTGTAGCGCACGGACAGGGCTCCCATTACGACCGCGACGGGCAGGAAGGCCAGGCCGATCTGCAGCGGGTCGTAGCCGAGAATCCGGCGCAGGTAGAGAGAGCCGACGAAGAACATCCCGAACATGCCTGCGGCGCTGAGCACCTGGCCCGGCCAGCAGCAGCAGGCCGGCGAACGCGAGCAGGTAACCATTTACCACCCAGGCCAGGCTCGACTGCGAGAAACCCAGATCGGCCTGGATGGATGGCAGCGCCACGTTGACGATGGTCATGTTCCAGGATGATCATCAGCATCCCAGTGCACAGCACCACCAGGGCTATCCAGCGAGAACGGTCATGCATGGGGTCTTCCTCTCACGGGGGCGCCGACCTTCTGGCCCGCTCATTTGTTTGGACGTGGGCCGGAGCAAAAACTCACCGACTCGACCGCACACTCCCGTAACCTTCACAATTAAAGATCTTTAGCACCAGCTAGAACGTCCCTGATCAGGTGAAACGCGGTCAGGGGCCGGTCTCGTCCTATGCGGTTGTGCGCGGCTCGGGTTGGCCGTATGCGGCTGGCTGTTGTATTCCGTCGCAGCAGGCACCTGACTCACAGCAGTGCTTCACGGCCTGATGGCCGGTTTGTCATCTTACGTTTGCTTTTGGGTGCTGGCATGCGGACATGACTGGCAAGCTACCCATCGATCGCCGCCGCTTTCTGCAAATCGCGGGAGGCACTGTTGCGATCACCGCGCTGTCCTCCAGCGTCGCCCGCGCCGCCCAGATCGCGCCCGCCACCCGCACCGGGACAATCGACGATGTCGAGCACATCGTCGTGCTGATGCAGGAGAACCGCTCCTTTGACCACTACTTTGGCTCGCTGCGGGGGGTGCGTGGCTTCGGCGATCCGCATCCGGTGATCCAGCGGGGCGGCCAGAGTGTCTGGAACCAGTCCGGCGTGCTGCCGTTCCACCCGGCCGCTAGTGACCTGGGCCTGCAGTTCCTCGAAGACCTCGCCCACGACTGGGATTCGACGCATCAGGCGCTGAACGGCGGTAAATACGACAGCTGGGTGCCCGCGAAGACCGACGTCACGATGGCATACCTGACCCGCGACGACATCCCGTTTCACTACGCGCTCGCGGACGCGTTCACGATCTGCGATCACTACCATTGTTCGCTGCTCACCAGTACCGACCCCAACCGGTACTACATGTGGACCGGGTACACGGGCAACGACGGCGTGGGTGGTGGCCCGGTGCTGGACAACGCCGAGCTGGGGTACTCCTGGCAGACGTACCCCGAACGGCTGGAGGCGGCCCGGATTTCTTGGAAGATTTACCAGGATATCGGCGTCGGGCTGGACGCGGCGGGCTACTGGGGCTGGACCAGCGACGCCTACATCGGGAACTACGGCGACAACTCGCTGCTCTACTTCGATCAGTACCGGACCGCCGCGCCGGGCTCGGCCTTGTACGAGAAGGCCCGCACCGGGACGAACGTGGCCAAGGGCGGCACGTTTTTCGACATCCTCGCCGCGGACGTCAAGAGTGGCACTCTGCCGCAGGTCTCATGGGTGGTCGCGCCGGAGGCGTTCTGCGAGCACCCGAACTGGCCCGCTAACTACGGCGCCTGGTACGTATCGAAGGTGCTCGACGCCTTGGCCTCGAATCCCGAGGTGTGGAGCAAGACAGCTCTCTTCATCACGTTCGACGAAAACGACGGCTTCTTCGACCACCTGGTCCCCCCGTACCCGGCCTCCTCGCCGGACGCGGGCGGGTCCACCGTGTCCACCGGAGGGGAGTTCTACACCGGCAGCGATTTCGTCCAGGGTCCGTACGGCCTTGGGGCGCGGGTGCCGATGCTTGTGGTGTCCCCGTGGAGCCGGGGCGGCTGGGTCTGCTCCGAGGTGTTCGACCACACCTCGATCATCCGGTTCATCGAGCGGCGCTTTGGCGTGACAGAGCCGAACATCTCCGCATGGCGCCGCGCCATCTGCGGTGACCTGACGAGCGCGTTCGACTTCCGCCAGCGGAATTCCTCGGTGCCGTCGCTGCCGTCCACCGCCAGCTACACGCCGAAGGACAGCGAGCGGCACAGCTCGTACGTGCCGGTGCCGCCATCGGCAGGCGCCATGCCGGGGCAGGAGCCCGGCGTGCGCCCGGCCCGGCCGCTGCCGTACGACCTGCGCGCCGACGGCGTGGTTTCCGGCGGCACGCTCACGATCACGTTCGCCAGCTGCGGGGCGGCCGGCGCGGTGTTCCACGTGACCTCGGGCTCGGATCCCCGGGCCTACACGGTTAGCTCCGGCGCGACCCTCACCGGGGCGTGGGTCACCTCGCCCGGCCAGGACGTCCGCGTGCACGGGCCGAACGGCTTCTACCGCCAG
>DASQVO010000516.1:0-4977 GCA_035640715.1 Streptosporangiaceae bacterium | reverse complement strand
GGGCAGCAGGCTGCGCTGCAGGGTGATGGCCGTGGTGTGCTCGCGGGTATAAAGGCGGGCGTTGTCGATGTGCACCGCCGCCCGGGAGGCCAGGTCGCTGGCCAGCCGCACATCGGCCTCGTCGTAGGGCTCGGGGTGTTCCGCCCGGCTGAACGCGGCCACCCCCAGGGTGACGCCCCGGGCGACCAGCGGCACCGCCATGAACGTGTGTACACCCCGGGCGAGGAGGGCCTCCGCCTGACTGGGGGTGTAGGGGACCTGCCTGCGCATCTCGGCCGGGCTCCGTACCAGGACGGGTTTCCCCCGCCAGACCGCCGAAGCGGGCGCACGTGTGACCGGCACGGTGATCAGGTCGCCCACCTTGTAGCCAACCTCGGCCCCTGTGGTGTCGCGCACCGCCACCCGGCGGAACTGCAGGGTGCCTGGGCCGGTGCGGGGAAGGTTTTCCCCCTGCAGCACCTGGTCGAGCAGGTCGATGGCGGTGCGGTCGGCGAGCTCGGGCACGGCCAGGTCGGCGAGTTCTGCGGCCGTGCGGTGGACATCGAGTGTGGTCCCGATCTGGTGACCGGCTCGCTCGAGCAGGGCATGAGCCTGCCGGAGCGATGTTGCCTGACCGGTGACGTCAGGGAAAGAGCACAGCGCCCCCAGCACCTGGCCGTTGTCCGTCACCCGGCACGCCGACCAGGAGAAGACCCGGCGCTTGCCTGCCAGGCCCTGCACCGGGGGCATGTCGATCACGGGAACGCCCCTGTCTATCACCTGCCCGGCGAGGATGCGCTCGATCAAGGCCGCGTCCACGCCGCCGCCGGTCTCTGAAGGGCGGCGGCCGATGATCGCCTGTCCGGGAGGCCGACCGCCCGGCGGAACGCCGCGTTGATGCGCTTATAGCGCAGTTCGGGGTCGAGGAAGGCCAAGGCGACCGGCGACTGGTCGAACAGCGCGTCCAGTTCGCAGATGGAACCAAGATTGAAATCATAGAGTGATGATTCTATGACGCTACGTAGAACATCATGGCCGTCTATGGCGTCTCGTTCCGGTATGTCCATCGGCACCGATTTAGTCCCCCGACGTACATCGATCAGTACGGAAAATCCATCTAACCTGCGATTTTACTGGGGTCGTAACTCGGGCGCTGGTGGGGTAGTCACGGCGTACCACCATGATCAGCCCTGTTGCGCAGGCACATCCCGCACCAGACCCGGCCTGCAGACCGAGTGTGCGGGTGCAGCAGTAAAGTGCAGCAACCGCATCGACCGGCATGGACCCATCCGGCCGCTATAGGCCTGCGGCTGACGTCAATGACCCTCATAGACCGCTGTGCCTCTAGATGGTAAGGAGAAGGTCCATGGTCGGCGTGCCGACGGGCTCACTGCCCGATTGGGCCGTATTCGATCAAGGCGGCGCCGCTGCGCGGCACCGCTGGCCCGGCGTCAGCGCCGCCGCCTGGATGAGGCGTTCCCAGAGCCTGGATGAGGTGTCAGCCGCGTGCCGGGACCGCTCCCGGCGCCTGTTCGGCAAGCCGCTCAAAGGCCTGGGGCGGCGTCGTGTCGCAGCCGATCCGGTAACGGGTCAGTGCTCCGTGATCGTCGCTTCCGCCGGTCGCCGCCAGGCCGAGTTCGGTGGCCAGGGCGAGCACCCGCTCTCGTTCGGCTATCTCCTGCTCGGGATGCCACACCTCCACGCCGGCCAGCCCTGCGGCGGCCAGCCGGCCGATGACCTCATCGGGTACCTCGTAGCCGGCCGTTCTCGGGTGGGCCAGCACGCTGACGCCGCCGGCCGCCCGGACCAGGCCGATCGCCGTCACGGGATCCAGCGCGTACTTGTCCTCATACGCGCGGCCGCCCTCGCCGATCCACTCCGCGGTGAACGCCTGGGAAGGCTCGCTGATCACGCCGGCCTCCACCATCGCGCGGGCGATGTGCGGGCGGCCGACCACGCCCGTGCTGGCGATCGCCGCCACCTGCCGCCAGGTGACACCGGTGCCCAGCTCGGCCAGCCGCCTCACCATGGCGCGCGCCCTTCGCACCCGGTCGCCGCGGATGTTCTCGCATTCCGCCGCCAGGCCAGGATGAGCGGGATCGAACATGTAGGCCAGAAGGTGCAGGCTCCGGCCGCCGGCGTGGCAGGACAGCTCCATGCCGGGGACGAACGTCAGGCCCGGTGGCAGGGACCGGCGAGCCTCATCGTGGCCGGTGACCGTGTCATGATCGGTTAGTGCCACCACGTCGACGCCGTTGGCACGAGCGCGGCGCATGACCTCGGCGGGGCAGTCGGTGCCGTCGGAGGCGCTGCTGTGCGTGTGCAGGTCAATTCGCACTGGGCCATGGTATGCAGGCCAGGCGGCGAGAGCCCCGGGCCGGCCGGCTAAGCCGGCAGGCGCGGCGACGGCGCGCCGAACGGCACGTCCAGGTCCTGGAATGGATCCCGCAGGTCACGCAGGTAGAGGGGCTCCACGAGCAGCAGGCCGGCGGTCTGCGGCCACAGCACCATCCATATCCAGGCGCCCTTCAGCTCGCCCGCGTAGACCGCGCGACCGGGAGCTGCGACGTTCCACAGCGGCACGTCATGGCCCTCGAAATGGGCCAGCGCATCCGGCGGCGAGGCAGCGAAGCCGTCGCCGGGGTCGGGACCCTTCAGCCCCGCGAGCCTCGCGCCCAGGCCGACGCCGGGCTCCTCCGCCACGATCAGCCAGTCCCCCGGGCCGCCAACCGGATTCGGCCCGGACAGCGCGACGACGGATGCGCGGGTCCCGGTGCGCTCGTCGCCCGCCCCCGCGAATCCCGTCACCAGCCAGGCGGCCGGAAGCGGCCACGGCACCAGCACGGGTATCTTGGCGGTCCGCAACAGCCCGGCCATCCCGTCACGGGAGGGACGGTAAGGAGGGCGAAGCGGATAGACCTCCCCGTGCCAGGCACACAGCCACGCGCTTGACCAGACGCTCGGCTCCTGCACGGGCGCCCCGCATCGTGGGCAGGTTTCCCTCACGGTTACATACAGCGATAATCTGGCCAGCTGACGTTACTTTCCGCATTTTTGCCCGGGGAAGTGACCATGTAAACCTGCCCGATACTGGAGGCATGCGTGGCACCCGGATTCCCTGTGTGGGCGCCGTGATCAGGGACGGCGCCGGACGGCTTCTGCTGATCAAGCGTGGCCACGATCCGGGCGCGGGGCTGTGGTCGCTGCCCGGCGGCAGGATCGAGCCTGGTGAGACCGACGCGCAGGCCCTGGTGCGGGAAATGCGTGAGGAGACCGGGCTCACCGTTGCCCCCGGGCGCCTGCTCGGCGCTGTCGAGCGGCCCGGGCCGGACGGCAGCATCATCGACATCCGCGACTACGCCGCCACCGTGACGGACGGCACGCTCACCCCCGGAGACGACGCCGCCGACGCGCGCTGGGCCGGGCCGGCGGACCTGGCGGCCCTTCCGCTCACCGACGGGCTCGCCGAGGCACTTAGCTCATGGGGTCTTCTCTGAGCACAGCCGGGCGCTCACTGCCGGGTCCCGCCGAACAGCCGGCGCAGCGCAGAGCACAGCTTCGCAGAGTGTTGACCGCTCGTTTGCCTTCCGGACATATTTCCCGCGCCACATGGTCAACCTGTTATGAGACGTTTTGAGCCGTGATGTGCGGAAGTGCGCCTTGCGGCGGGGTGTGCAGAAGCGCGCCCTGCGGCGATTCGCTACGCCAGTCATGTTAAGTTCCGCAGAATTCAGGAGGGTAAAGATGGGCGAAGGCCCAGCAATTGCCCGGAGCAGGCGCAAACGACTCCGGCCCTATATCGCGGCAGCCGCGACGGTGGTCCTGGGCGCCGGCACGGCGATCGGCGCCACGGTGGCAAGCGCGAGCACGACGAGCAAGCCGTTCGCCGGGTACCACACCCCGGCGCTCGTGTCCGCGAGCTTGTACCACGCCAACTCGGCGACCCCGATCAAGCACCTTGTCGTGATCTTCGGCGAGAACGTCTCGTTCGACCACTACTTCGGCACCTACCCGTATGCGGCGAACACCGGCGGCACGACCTTCCACGCGAAGCCGGGCACCCCGACGGTGAACGGGCTGTACACGAAGATCACCCAGACCGGCCCGGTCGGCCCGCTGCTCACCAGCAACCCGAACGAGTACAACCCGCAGCGGCTGAGCCCCTCCCAGGCCATGACCTCCGACCAGAACCACGGGTACACAGCGGAGCAGAAGGCCGAAGACAACGGGAAGATGGACCAGTTCGTCCAGAACACCCAGAGCACAAGCTGCAGCGCTCCCGCGTACTGCCCGCCGGGCATCGTCATGGACTACTACGACGGCAACACCACCACCGGGCTGTGGAACTACGCCCAGCACTACGCGATGAGCGACAACAACTGGGACACCACCTTCGGCCCGTCCACACCCGGCGCGCTCAACGTGGTCTCCGGCAACAGCGGCGGCGGCTACGCGGTGAACCCGGCGACCGGCGTGAAGACGACGTCCAGCGCCATCACCTCGGATGGCTCGGTTATCGGCGACCCGGACCCGTACTACGACCAGTGCTCGGACGGCAACCACACCTCCACCAACCCGGAGGCCGTGATGACGGGCCAGAACATCGGTGACCTGCTCAACGCCAAGCACGTCACCTGGGGCTGGTTCGAGGGCGGCTTCGCCCCGACCTCAACCAACAGCGGCGGCGCGGTGTGCGGCGCAAGCCACACCAACATCGCCGGGGCCACGGTGGCGGACTACTCGCCGCACCACGAGCCGTTCCAGTACTACGCCTCGACCGCGAACCCCAAGCACCTGCCGCCTTCCTCGGAGGCCGCGATCGGCCGGACCGACCAGGCCAACCACCAGTACGACCTCTCGGCGTTCTACCAGACGCTGAAGGACGGCAACATGCCCGCGGTGAGCTACCTCAAGGCGTCGGAATACCAGGACGGCCACCCGGGCTACTCCGACCCCCTCGACGAGCAGAACTTCCTGGTCAACAGCATCAACCAGATC
>DASQVO010000515.1:0-3469 GCA_035640715.1 Streptosporangiaceae bacterium | reverse complement strand
GTAGCTGGCGCGGTCGGGGAGGGCGTCGGCGACGGGGAGGGCGGGGGCGGGGGCGGGGGCGGGGCAGGCGAGGGAGCCGGGGAGGCCGACGTCGGCGACGGGCTCGGAGGGGCCGGAGGCGTTGTTCTCGGCGACGGTGGTGGGGACACCGGGCTGGACGACCGTGGATGTGGCGGGGACGTGGTCGTGGGCTTGCCTGACGGGGACGAGCCGGCCGCTGGCGCCGGACGGTGGGACGGACGCGCGGGTGAGTGGTGCGCGGCAGGCTTGCGGCGGCTCGGGGGAAGCTTCCGCGGCGGCAGCGGGTGCACGCCGCCGCGGTACGCGTAGGCCCAGGTGAGAACCTGCTGCACGTAGCTGTCGGAGTAGTTGTAGCTGAACACGGCGGCCACCTGCTGCGCCGGGCTGGACAGGTTCCGGCCGCCCGCGCACAGGTAGCGGCCGGCGGCCAGCGCGGCGTCGTAGACATTGTTCGGGTTGCCGCCGCCGCCCCAGATGATCCAGGTCGACGGGAGGAACTGCATCGGCCCGATCGCGCGTTCCCATCTGCCGCCCATCGGGATGGCGGCGGTACCGTTGGTGCCATCCAGCACCGGGCCGAGGATAGGCACCAGCGTGGTGCCCTGCGCGTCCACCAGGCCGCCGTCCGCCTGGCCGGACTCCACCTGCCCGATGCCCGCCAGCAGCCACCAGGGCAGGTGGCAGCCTGGCTGCTGGCTGGCCAGGATCTGCTGGGCACGCTGGTAGGCCGCCAGCATGATGCCGGGGATGCCGAGCGGGCCCGGTGGCAGGGCGGCCAGTGCTCCAGGGATGCCGGCCAGGGCCGCTATGGCGTTCCGCCCGCTCCGGGACTGCAGGCCGCCCGGCTTCAGGCTGGCAGCGAGCTTCGCCAGATTCCGGGCATTGTGCAGCAGCGCCGGAGATGGCTTGCTGTTGCGCGGCAGCGCACCGGTGGCCCCGAGCGACCCGGGGGTGACGGGCGGGAGCGCATGGAGCAGCCCGGAGATGGACAGGTAACCAGCCTCATCCCAGTAGGCCTGCTCCGATACTGACGGGCCGGCCTTCGCGGCACCTGTACCATCCGGGAGCGGGTCACCCGCAGAGACCGTCGCCATACCGCCCGGCAGGGCCAGCGCGGACGTCATCAGTACGCCGGCTCCGGCAGCGGCCACGCGCCTACGGCGGGAAAACCGTGGCACCGGTGCGCCAACGTTCCGCCCGCCACGGGAAGTCACCAGGAAACCATCCTCTCTCCCCCCGCATGACCTGCACGATTCATACGCTATGGGTCATTACTGACAAGCAGGTTACTTTTCGGTGATATCGGAGATAACGATATCGAACAATGTATTTGTTCAAACTTCACATTCTTCAGACAGCCCGCTGCGGTTGCTGCTGGCCCTATGACCACCATCCGCACCGGCCGCTCGCGCAGGCCTGCGCTCGCTACTTTTAGTACCTACTGCCACCAATCCTGATTGGGGCCATCATCTGGATTCCAGATCTGAATTTGATCGCCATTGCCCAGCGACTGCGACTTAGCGCCAGGGCGAAGTCACCGACGGTCGCCAGCCTGAAATTGAGGTAGGAGCCGCTGCCTTTCCCGTACCAATATGAGAAAAGCCATTCCCCTTCACACCCGCTGATGTGAGTTATGCACTTCCGCGCCGGGCACGCTCACGCCTGTCTCCTGCGCCGGTGCAGCCAGGTGCCCAGCAGCGTCGGCACGGCAATCGCGGGGCCGACCCGGACGTCGTCGAACAGCACGCTGCCTTCCACCACGGCCCCGGCGCCGATGCCGGACCTCGCCCCGACGACGGCCCGGCGGACGCCTTGGCGTCCTCGGCCACGGACGCGCCCGGCAGGACCAGCTACCCGCCACTTTCTCCTGGGGAAAGAGACAGGAGTCCAGGGCCGAACGCCATGCCCGGTGCGCCTCCACGGTGGCCACCTTCTGTCGCCTCAACAGTCACATCGGCGGGGAATCACGGTGTCTTATTTCAACGTTCGTGTCGCTCAAACGGCCCGCTGCGGCTGCTGCCAACCGGCCTGCACCGGCCGCTCACCCGGGCAGAGAAGGCCCGCATCCGTCGGCCAGCGAACTAATAAGGCACACGGTAAGGTTAACTGTATGGCCACGACGAAGATAACGGTCACCGTGCCTGAGGAGCTTGCCGCCTACATCCGCGAGCAGGTGGAGGCGGGCAAGTTCGACTCGGTCTCCGCGTACATGACACAGGCAGCCGAGTACCTGCGTGACGTCGACCCGCTGGACCTGATCATCGCCAGCATGATCGCGGAGGGCGGCGAGCCCGACGAGGAGGCCAGGGCATGGATGGACGACGCCATGGCAAAGGCGCGGAAGGCACGGCTGGCCCGCGAGGCACGTGAGGCCAAGAATTCTGGACACGCTGCGTGAGATCTCCGGATGCCAGGGAGACGCTGGTACTTGACAGCGGAGCATTGATCGCCATGGAGAGATCCTCGCCCCGGCTGACGGAAATGCTGTTTCGTGTGCGCAGGGGAGATGCCCGGGTCATCATCCCTGACGCGGTTCTAGCGCAGGTGTGGCGGGGCGGGACAGGGCGGCAGGCCCGCATGGCGTCACTGCTCAAGCTGAATCCCGAGCAGTGCATGAGGATGCCGCTGGAGACCGGGACCGCGAAACAGATCGGTATGAAGAGCGGCGCATGTGACCACAGCGATGTCGTCGACGTCCACGTCGCGCTCCTCGCCGAGGAGTACGGGGCAGCGGTCGTCACGTCGGACCGCGAGGACATCCTGGCAGTCAGCCCGGATCTGAAAGACACGATCGTGGACGTGTAGAACGCGGCCAAGCCCGCACCCGCGAGCCAGATGTCTACGTAACACCCGAGCAGGCCGGATCGCAGGACGCTCAGAAGCTCCGGTAGTCGCGGACGGGGAGGCGGGGGGCCCGGCGCGGCGGCCGCAGCCCGCTGAGCTCGACGAGCCTGGTAACCCGGTAACGGTGCCCGGCGTAGGGGGCCAGCAGTTCCAGCATTCCCGCATCGTCGGTGACGCGCCCGGCGAGCGCCCAGCCGACGACACTGGGCAGGTTGGCGTCACCCACCGAGACGGCGTCCGGGTCGCCGCAGGCGCGCTGCATGACCTCAGCGGCTGTCCACACCCCGATGCCGGGGATGGTGCGCAGCCGCCGGCTGGCCTCGGCGGCCTCCATGGCGAAGATCTCCTCCATCCGGGCGGCAACCCGGCAAGCCGCGGCGATGGTCCGGGCCCGCACCGCCTCCACGCCGGCCCGGTGCCATTCCCACGAGGGGATCCGCGCCCACATCCGCGGCGGCGGGAACACCCGCATGCCGCGAGGCGCCGGGCCCGGGGCCGGGAGGCCGAACCGGTACATCAGCGTGCGCCAGGCCCGGTGCGCCTCGATGGTGAGCACCTTCTGCTCCAGCACCGCGGGGACCAGCGCTTCCATCACCCGGCCGCT
>DASQVO010000514.1:0-4065 GCA_035640715.1 Streptosporangiaceae bacterium | reverse complement strand
TAGATCTGGGTGATCTTGGCGTCGCGCATCATCCGCTCGACCGGGTAGTCCCGCACGTAGCCGTACCCGCCGAGCAACTGGACCGCGTCGGTGGTGATCGCCATGGCGGTGTCGGAGGCGAAGCATTTGGCGGCCGAGGAGGCGAAGGTCAGGCTGGGGACCTTCTCGCCGTTCATGCCCCGTTCGGACAGGGCGGCGGCGTGGTAGGTGAGCTGCCGGGCGGCCTCCAGTTTCATAGCCATATCGGCCAGCATGAACTGCACGCCCTGGAATCCGGCGACCGGCTGGCCGAACTGCTGGCGCTCCTTCACGTACCCCGTGGCGTAGTCGAGGGCGCCCTGCGCGATGCCCAGCGCCTGGGCGGCGATGGTGATCCGGGTGTGGTCCAGGGTGGCCAGCGCCGTTTTGAACCCGGTGCCCTCGGCGCCGATGATCCGGTCCGCGGGGATCCGCGCATTGTCCAGAATGACCGTGCGGGTGGGTGAGCCCTTGATGCCGAGCTTCTTCTCCGGCGCCCCGAAGCTCACGCCGGGATCCGTTTTCTCCACGACGAACGCGGAGATGCCCCGGGCACCAGCCGATGGGTCGGTCACGGCCATCACCGTGTAGTACTGCGATACCCCGGCGTTGGTGATCCACATTTTCGTGCCGTTCAGCACCCAGTGGTCGCCGTCACGTACCGCCCTGGTCTTCATTGCGGCCGCGTCTGAGCCGGCACCAGCCTCGGACAGGGCGTAGGAGAACATCGCCTCGCCGCGGGCCACCGGGGGCAGGTACCGCTGCTTCAGCTCCTCCGATGCGGACAGCAGCAGCGGCACGGTGCCGAGCTTGTTCACCGCGGGGATCAGCGAGGATGCGGCGCAGGCCCGCGCCACCTCCTCGATCACAATCACGGTAGCCAGCGCGTCGGCGCCCTCGCCGCCGTAGCTCTCCGGGATGTGCACGGCGTGCAGCCCGGCCCCGGTCAGGGCGTCCAGGGCCTCTTGCGGGAACCGGCTGGCCGCGTCGACGTCGGCGGCCGCCGGGGCGATCTTGGCGTCAGCCAGCTCACGCACGGTCTGGCGGAGCAGTTCATGCTCCTCGGACGGGGCGTAGGCGGGGAAACCGGACGTCATTTCCGCTCCTGGTAGTCGTAGAAGCCCCGGCCGGTCTTGCGGCCCAGCAGCCCGGCGGCGGTCATGCGAAGCAGCAGCGGCGGTGCCGCATACAGCGGCTCCTTGTATTCCTCATACATCGAGTCGGCGACCGCTTTGAGCGTGTCGAGGCCAATCAGGTCGGCCAGCTTCAGCGGCCCCATGGGGTGGGCGCAGCCGAGCACCATCCCGGTGTCGATGTCCTCGGCGGTGGCGTGGCCGGCTTCCAGCATCCGGACGGCGGACAGGAGGTAGGGGATCAGCAAGGCGTTGACGATGAACCCCGACCGGTCGGGGGCGGTGATCGCGGTCTTGCCGAGCACAGCCGTAGCGAACGCGCGGGCGCGCTGCGCTGTCTCCTCGCTGGTGAGGAGGGAGGGGATCAGCTCGACCAGTTTCTGCACCGGCGCGGGATTGAAGAAGTGCAGGCCGACGACCTGGGCGGGCCGGGTAGTGGCCTGGGCGACCTGAACGATGGGGATCGAGGAAGTGTTGGTCGCCAGGATCGCGTCGGGCCGCTTGACCACCCGGTCCAGCTCGGCGAAGAGGGCCGCCTTGATATCCGGGTCTTCCGTAGCCGCCTCGATGACCAGGTCGCGGTCGGCCAGGTCGTCGAGGCGGGTGGCGACGGTGAGGCGGCCGAGCGCGGCCTCCCGGTCCCCGGCGGTGAGCTTTCCCGCCTTGACCGCGCGGTCCAGTGAGGATTCGATCCGGGTGCGGCCGGACGTGGCGGCCGCGTCGTCGATCTCGCGGACGATGACGTCGAGACCGGCGCGGGCGCAGACCTCGGCGACGCCGGAGCCCATCAGGCCGCAGCCGATGACCCCGACGCGGGTGATATCGCTCATGTGTTCCTTTCAGATGTTGCGCCGGTACTGGCCGCCGACCTCGAAGAACGCCTCGGTGATCTGCTGCAGGCTGCAGACTCGGGCGGCATCCATCAAGACGGCGAAGACATTACTGCCGGAGCGCGCCGCGTCTTTCAGGGCGGCCAGGGCGGCGTGCGCTTCCTCCCGGTGCCGCTCGGTGAAGTCACGGACCCGCGCGAGCTGGGATTTCTTTTCTTCCTCGGTGGCCCGGGCCAGTTCGGAGACGGGGACCGCGGTCCCGGCCGGGTTGCGGAAGGTGTTGACACCGATGATCGGCAGGGAGCCGTCGTGTTTGCGCTGCTCATACAGCATAGATTCGTCCTGGATCCGGCCACGCTGGTAGCCGGTCTCCATCGCGCCGAGCACTCCCCCGCGTTCGCTGATCCGGTCGAATTCGGCCAGCACCGCCTCTTCGACCAGGCCGGTCAGTTCGTCGATGATGAACGAGCCCTGCAGCGGGTTCTCGTTGGCGGCCAGGCCCCACTCGCGGTTGATGATCAGCTGGATGGCCAGCGCCCGGCGGACCGATTCCTCGCTGGGGGTGGTGACGGCCTCGTCGTAGGCGTTGGTGTGCAGGCTGTTGCAGTTGTCGTAGATCGCGCACAAGGCCTGCAGGGTGGTGCGGATGTCATTGAAGGCCATCTCCTGGGCGTGCAGCGACCGGCCCGAGGTCTGGATGTGGTACTTCAGCTTCTGCGACCGTTCGTTCGCGCCGTACTTCTCCCGCATCGCGATCGCCCAGATCCGCCGGGCCACCCGGCCGATCACCGTGTATTCGGGGTCCATGCCGTTGGAGAAGAAGAACGACAGGTTCGGTGCGAAATCGTCGATCTTCATGCCCCGGGCCAGGTAGGACTCCACGTAGGTGAACCCGTTGGCCAGCGTGAAGGCGAGCTGGCTGACCGGGTTCGCGCCTGCTTCGGCGATGTGGTAACCGGAGATCGACGCCGAGTAGAAGTTACGGACCCGGTTCTGGATGAACCACTCCTGGATGTCGGCCATCATCCGCAGGCTGAACTCGGTGGAGAAGATGCAGGTGTTCTGCCCCTGGTCCTCCTTGAGGATGTCGGCCTGCACGGTGCCCCGCACGGTGGCCAGTACCCGGGCCCGGATCCCGGCCGCCTCCTGCTCCGTCGGCTCACGGTCCTCGGCGGCGCGGAAGGCGTCGAGCTGCTGATCGATGGCGGTGTTGAGGAAGAACGCCAAGATCGTGGGGGCGGGCCCGTTGATCGTCATCGACACCGACGTGGTGGGCGCGGTCAGGCCGAACCCGGCGTAGAGGGCCTTCATGTCCTCCAGGGTGGCGATCGACACCCCGGAGGTGCCGACCTTGCCGTACACGTCCGGGCTCTCCCCCGGATCCCGCCCGTAGAGCGTGACCGAGTCGAACGCCGTCGACAGCCGGGTCGCCTCGCTGCCCGCGGACAGCAGCTTGAACCGCCGGTTGGTGCGGAACGGGTCGCCCTCGCCGGCGAACATCCGCGCCGGGTCCTCGCCTTCCCGCTTGAAGGGGAACACCCCCGCGGTGAACGGGAAGTAACCGGGCAGATTCTCCTCCCGCAGGAACCGCAGCAGCTCGCCGTGATCGGTGTACCGCGGCAGGGCGACCCGCGGAATCCGGCTGCCCGACAGCGATTCCCGGGTCAGGATGGTGCGCAGTTCCCGGTCGCGGATCCGGACGACCTGCTCCTGGCCGGAGTACGCCTCGGCCACGGCCGGCCAGTGCTCGATGAGCCGCGCGTTGTCCTCGGTCAGCTCGCGCCGGGCCTGCTCGAGCAGCCCGGCCACCGCGGCCGCGGGCTCACCGTCGAGCTCCCCGGCGACTGCGGCCAGGCGCTGGACCCGCCGCGCCGCTTCCATCTGCCGTGCGGTCTGCTCGTGGTAGCCGCGCACGGTCCCGGCGATCTCGGCCAGATAGCCAGTGCGGGCCGGCGGGATGACCGAGGCCGCGGTGGTGGAGGTCCGCCCGGCCGCCGCGGGCAGTACGCCCTCGGCCAGCGGCAGCCCGCGCTCGGCCAGCAGGCCGGCCAGGTGCTGATACAGGGCGGTGACCCCGTTGTCGT
>DASQVO010000513.1:0-40133 GCA_035640715.1 Streptosporangiaceae bacterium | reverse complement strand
TCCGGTCGATGTCGTCGCTGCGGCCGGTGAAGGTCATCACCGGATGCAGCGCCAGGGGCAGGGCGCCGAGCCGGGTGACCGGCTCGAGGACTCCCACGCCGTAGCGCCCGCTCGTGTGCGCGAGCAGGCGTCCCGGGACCTCGGTGCCGGTCGCCGCGAGGCCCGACACGAGGCCGGGCAGGGCATCGTCGGGGACGGTGAGCAGCGCCAGGTCGGCGGCTGCGATCACGTCGGCGGGCTCGGCGACCGGGGCTCCGGGGAAGCTCTCGTGGGCCCGGCGGACGGATGCGTCGGAGATCGCCGAGACGGCGACGACCTCATGGCCGGCCCGGGTAAGGGCGACGCCGAGCGCGGCACCTACCCGGCCGGGCCCGATGATGCCTACCCTCAGGCGGGCGGGGTGCTGGCCGCCGTCTGCGCGCGCCTGCCCGGGATGCCGGTCCGAATCAGAATCCATCTCGTTCCAGTCCTCAGCGGGTACCGGACGGACCGGGTGTCCCTGTCGGGCCCCGGTGTCCCTGACGAGCATAGTCATGCACGAGGGCACCTGATCCGCCCGATCCGGCGTCTTCGTTTCGTTTCGTTCCCTGCGGCTCCCTGCCTGCCATGTCCGCGACCTGGTCCGGCGTTCCGCCAATCAGTGAAAGTGGCCGGCGGAGCGCGGCGGTGGGACGCGCCGCTCGCTGCCGGGATCCCCCGGGATCCGGCAGCAGTGCTCCAGGTACAGCCCTGCCAGCGCCAGGAGTACCGACGCGCCGAATATCGTCCCGCTGGTGATCGCGTCATGGCGCGGGACGGGTGCGGACAGCGAGCCCGCCACATACACCACGAACCCGGCCGCGATGCCGCCGATCACCGCCGCCGCCTGCGAAGTCGCCTTCGCGAGCGCGACCATCCGGACGACATAGATGGGCGGCACCGGCTTGGTTCCGGGGCGGCCGTGGATCCGGGCGCGCAGCTCGTGACCCGTCCACGCCTCCGCCGCGGCGACGATCATCAGGGGAGGCACTACCGTCCACGGCAGCGGCGGCAGGGCACTGTAGAGAAGCCGGAGCACCAGCCAGCTCACCAGCGCGCACACGGCGGCGGCCACGAGAAGCGCCCGGACGCGGGTTGGTGTCATCTTTTCTTGAAGCTCCCTGTCGTCCGCAACGTAGGCAGGCTATGCGGGATGGCGCAGTACTATGTCATCCCGCCGCCGCACGCCATGCCGCGGCAGCGCCGCCAGCAGCCCGGCGACGCGGCCATGCCCCGGGAGCTCGGCCTCCGGATCAGCGTCCCGCCATGGCGCCAGGACGAATGCCCGCTCATGTGCGCGGGGGTGTGGCAGGGTCAGCGCGGGATCGTCACTCCTCTCGTCACCGTAGACGATGACGTCAATATCGAGCGTCCGCGGCCCCCAGCGCACGTCCCGCCGCCGCTGCGCCGCCGCCTCGATCGCCTGGGCGCGGCGCAGGATGTCACCGGCTGCCCGGGACGTCTCGGCCACCACGACGGCGTTCAGGTAGTCCGGCTGATCGGGGCCCCCGACCGGGACGGTCTCGTACACCGGCGAGACCGCCATGACATCGAGGCCGGGTGTCGCTGCCAGCGCGTCCACGGCCCGCTGCAGGGTGCCCAGCCGGTCCCCGAGGTTGCTGCCCAGGGCGAGGACAAGGCGGTTGCGCCGTTCCCGGGAGATGGTGACCGATATGTCGCTGAACGGGCGCCCCACGGGCGCGTGCGGCTTGTGCACCGTGATCTGTACGTCCCGGACGGCGGGCTCGGCCAGGCACGCCTGCGCCAGCCGTTCGGCCAGCGTCTCGATCAGCCGCACCGGCTCGCCCGCCACGATTCCGGCCAGCCGCTCGCTCAGCGCCGCATAATCCACGGTCTGCGTCAGGTCATCGCTGGCGGCCGCTCGGCGGACGTCCACGCCGAGCACGGCGTCGATCAGGAACTCCTGCCCGTCGCGGCGCTCGGAGTCCAGGACGCCGTGCCGCCCCCGTACCCGCAGCCCCCGCACCTCGATCCGGTCGGGCGTCATTCGCCCTGCGCCGACGCTGCGTGCCAGGCCGCGGCGACCCGTACGGCGTCCGCGTTGGCCGGGACCTGGTGAACTCGCACGCACCACGCGCCCGCAGCAGCGGCAAGCGCCGTTGTTGCGACCGTCGCGTCATCGCAGCTGGCAAACGGCCTCGGCACGCCGTCAGCGGCCACGAGCAGCCGGCCGAGGAAACGCTTGCGTGACACGCCGACCAGGACCGGGAACTCGCCGGCGCCGGCGGGTGCGATGTCGGGCAGCCTGGAAAGCAGCCGCCAGTTGTGTTCCGGGCGCTTGCTGAACCCCAGGCCCGGATCAAGGATGATCATCGATGGGTCGACGCCCTCCGCCACCACCGCGTCCACCCGGCGCCTCAGCTCGTCGCGTACCTCGGCTACGACGTCGTTGTAGACGGCCCTGGAGTTCATGTCATGGCTGTGGCCGCGCCAGTGCATCACGACATAAGCCACCGACGCCTTGGCGACCAGGCGGGGCATGTGCGGGTCGGCAAGGCCGCCGCTGACATCGTTCACCAGCCGCGCCCCCGCCTCCAGCGCGAACTCGGCTACGCGCGCGCGCATCGTGTCCACGCTGACGGGGACACCGGCCTTGGCGAGCTCAGTGATAACCGGCCCTACCCGGCGAAGTTCCTCCTCGGCGGGGATGCGCTGCGCGCCGGGCCGGGTGGACTCGCCGCCGACATCGACGATGTCCGCGCCCTGGGCGGCGAGTTCCAGGCCGTGCGCGATGGCGGCGTCGGCACCAAGCCAGGCCCCGCCGTCGGAAAACGAGTCCGGCGTGACGTTGACGACGCCCATCACCAGGCAGCGATCCCGGCTGGGCAGCCCCGGCAGCGAGTACCGCTGCTCCGCCGCGGAACGGCTCACCATGCGGCAAGCCTACGGGGTCGCCGTCGCCGGCTGTCCCGGCACGCCCGCGATGCACTGTGTCTTTTCAAAAGTTCGCGTTCTTCGCCAGGCCACTGCGGTTGCTGCTGCCACCACCTGCACCGGCCGCTCGCACAGGCCTAAGGGCCTGCGCTCGCTAGCCGGTTTCTGAAGAACGCTCACTGATCCGGGATCAGGTCCGGCGGATCGCGCTGGAGCCGGCGCCGCAGCTTGCCCAGGCCCATCTGGCGAGCCAGCCGGCGCAGCTCAAGCTTCGGCCAGACGAGGAACGCCTCGGCCTCCAGCGCGGCAAGCGCGATCCTCGGCGCGTCTTTGGTGCTGGGGAAGACGAAGAATCTCGGCTGCCAGACCGGGCAGAACTTCGCGTTGAATTTGTACAGCGATTCGATCTGGAACCATTTCGACATAAAAAGGAGAATTGACCGCCAGGCCCGCAGCACGGGCCCCGCGCCGATTCGCTCGCCACGTTCGAGTGCCGCCCTGAAGACGGCGAAGTTAAGCGAGATGCGTTTGACTCCGAGCGACGGGGCGGCCTTGATGGCCTCAACGATGAGGAAGTCGTTCAGGCCCGGCTGGGATCCCCTGTCCCGCCGCATGAGATCAAGCGACAGCCCGTCGCTTCCCCACGGGACGAAGTGCAGCACGGCGCGCAGCGTCCCGTCGCACATGGCCGTCGCGATCACGCACTGCTCGTCACCCTGTGCGCCCACCCGGCCGAGCGCCATGGAAAAGCCGCGCTCCGTCTGGCTCCCCCGCCACGAGTCCGCTACCTGGGTAATGGCGTCGATCTCCTGGCGTGGCACGTCTCCCACCCGGCGGACCTGAGCGGTATAGCCATTCCGCGCAACCCGCGACACCATCTGGCGCACGTTGCGCATCGCCCGGCCGGAGAGGCTGAAGTCCGCCACGTTCACGATGCCCTCGTCGCCGAGTTCCAGTGCCGTGAGGCTGCCCTCGCGGCACCAGACTTCCGCGCCAAGCTCGCTGCATCCCATGACGGCCGGCACCCAGGCATGCCGCGCCGCCAGGTCGAGGAAGGCGTGGATCGCCCCGGGCCACGCCTCCGGATCCCCGATCGGGTCACCGCTAGCCAGCAGCACCCCGGACACGACGCGGTAGCAGATGCAGGCCTTTCCGGTCGGGGACCAGATGACGCTCTTGTCATTGCGGAGCGCGAAGTAGCCCAGCGAGTCCCTGTCGCCGTGCCTTCCGAGCAGCTTCCTGATGCGCTCCGCATCCTCGGCGGACAGCCGCGCCTTCGGCTGGGCCGGGCGCAGGAACAGGTAGACGGTGACGACCAAGGTGAACAGCCCGAGCGCACTCGTCATCAGATGGTAGGTATCGCTGCGTCCCTCGGAACCGAACCCCGTGATGGGGCCCGAGACCCCGACCACCTCGTAAAGCACATCCTGCACGCGCACGGCCAGCGAATAGCTGCCGTTCAGCGGGCCCGCGTACTGATACCCAAGGCCGATCGCCAGGTCGGCCGCCGCGAGCCCGGCGAACACCCAGAGCGCCAGCCAGCGGGTCCGCCGGTCGCCGACGGCGTAGAAGTCGTCGCGGAAATACAGCAGCGTGCCGAGCAGGACGCAGGCCACGATCGCCGACGGGATACGCGATATGTAGAGGTGGTGGTGGAAGAAGTGGATGGCGATGTCGAAGGCCAGCAAGAAGACGACCGCCTGCCACGCCCGGAGCTTTCTCCTGCGCAGCCCGTGCGACAGCATGAGCAGCAGGAGTCCGACGATCACGTCGGCGCTGCGGGTGACGTCGGTCAGCGTGCCCGGGACATATGTGTTGATCCTGTCCAGCTTGTCATGCCACGCCGGGGCGAAGATGGCAAGGACGTCGGAGAGGCCGATCAGGAAGCACAGTAGGCCCGCGATGGCGGGAATCCAGCGCCGCTGGCTGCCCCGGTCAGCTAGCCGGGTCGGCTCCCGCTGCGGGTCTGCGTCGCCGCCGGCAGGCGTCCGCTCGGCTGGCTGGGCTGTGTGGCTCTCGCTCATATCACGATTTTTTGTCAGGCCCCGGATCACAGAAATTGAGGGTAGTCACGGCCGTCCGTCGGCGTGCGCAAACTCCTCAGCATAGAATCTTTTGTACCAATTGACCACTTCGGCTATATGTAGCCGCATCGCTCAAGAGCGCCATCTCCTTGCCCTCTCCCGCCACCGTACCTCCAAACGTGCCCGGACAGGTTAAGCAATTCAAAGGACAGCGATAGAAGAGGGTGCCGTGCGGGTAACGGGACCGTAGCCGGGGCCCAGCCGTCAGCGCGGACCATGGACGAGGCTCATGGCCTCCGCCCGCGTCCGGGCACTGTCCCGGAACACACCGCGTACCGCCGATGTGACCGTCCTGGCTCCCGGCTTCCGCACGCCCCGCATCGACATGCACAGATGCTCCGCCTCAATGACCACGATCACGCCGCGCGGCTCGAGGAAGGATTCCAGCGCGTCGGCGATCTGGCTGGTCATCCGCTCCTGGACCTGGGGCCGCCGCGCGTATACATCGACCAGCCTGGCCAGCTTGGACAGGCCGGTGATCTGCCCCTTCTCGTTCGGGACGTAGCCAATGTGCGCTACGCCGATGAACGGGAGGAGGTGATGCTCGCACGTCGCGTACAGCTCGATGTCCCGGACGAGAACTATTTCGTCGTGGTCTTCGTCGAAGACCTTGGTCAGCACGTCCTCCGGGCGCTGGCGCAGCCCGGCGAACTGCTCGGCATACGCCCGGGCCACCCGGGCCGGCGTGCCCTGAAGCCCGTCCCGGTCCGGATCTTCCCCGACGGCGATCAGGATCTCGCGGACGGCACGTTCCACGCGCGGTATGTCGATCCCGGTCACGGCGGTTTCCGTCATCGAGACGAGCTCAGGGGAGAACGCATTGCCACCGCGCCCTGGCTCATGATGTGCCACCGCCGCCTGCGCCGCCGGAGTCGTCGTGCCCATAGATCTCACCGGGTATCTGGCCGGGGGAATCGTCCGGCCCCCCGGTTCCGCCGGCCGGGCCGCCCGGTGCGTTGCCCAGCTCACTGCCGCCCGCCGGGGTGTAGCCGACGGCCTGGCCGTTGCCCTGGATGGCCGTGCCGTTCTTGTCGGACGCTGCGGCCAGTGCGAGTTCCTTCGGCGTCAGGACCGGTGGCCGGTCGGACGGGAGACGCTTGCCGTATCCGGTGTAGGAGCCACGGAGCGGCCGCTTCTGGACTGTCTCGAAGATCTCGAGGACTTCCTTCCTGGACAGGGTCTCCTTGTCCAGGAGCCGGAGCACGAGGTGATCCAGCACATCGCGGTACTCGACCAGGACCTCCCACGCCTCGTCGTGCGCGGATTCGATCAGCCGGCGCACCTCGTCGTCGATCTCGGAGGCGATTTCCTCGGAGTAGTCCCGGGCGTGTGACCGCTCCATGCCGAGGAACGGCTCGCTGTCACCGGTGCCGAACTTCCGCGCGCCAAGCCGCTCACTCATCCCGTATTGGGTCACCATGCCGCGGGCGATCTCGCTCGCCTTCTCGATGTCGTTCGCGGCACCCGTCGTGGGCTCGTGGAACACGAGTTCCTCGGCGGTGCGGCCGCCCAGGAGCATCGCCAGCTGGTCCAGCATCTCCGCGCGGGTGACGAGGAACTTGTCCTCGGTGGGCAGGGCCTGCGTGTAGCCCAGTGCGCGCCCGCGCGGGATGATCGTGATCTTGTGTACCGGGTCGGCGTTGGGCATCGCGTGCCCGACGAGGGCGTGACCGCCCTCGTGGTAGGCGATGATCTTCCGCTCCTTCTCCGACAGGATCGCGCTCTTGCGTTCGGGGCCAGCCATGACCCGGTCGATCGCTTCCTCCAGCGAGGCCATGCTGATCTGCTTGCCGTTCGCCCTCGCCGTCAGCAGCGCGGCCTCGTTGATCACGTTGGCCAGGTCGGCGCCGGTGAATCCCGGCGTACGGCGGGCGATGACGTCCAGGTCCGCGTCGGGCGCGATGGGCTTACCGCGCGCGTGTACCCGCAGGATGCCCTTCCGGCCGGCCAGGTCCGGCTGCGGGACCATGATCTGGCGGTCGAACCGCCCGGGGCGCAGCAGCGCGGGGTCGAGGATGTCGGGACGGTTGGTCGCGGCGATCACGATGACGCCGCCCTTGGTGTCGAAGCCGTCGAGTTCGACGAGCATCTGGTTGAGGGTCTGCTCACGCTCGTCGTGACCGCCGCCGAGGCCGGCCCCGCGGTGCCGCCCCACGGCGTCGATCTCGTCGACGAAGACGATCGCGGGAGCGTTGGACTTGGCCTGCTCAAAGAGGTCACGGACGCGGGATGCGCCGACACCGACGAACATCTCGACGAAGTCCGAGCCAGAGATCGAGTAGAACGGCACTCCGGCCTCACCTGCCACGGCGCGGGCCAGGAGGGTCTTGCCGGTGCCAGGCGGCCCGTAGAGCAGCACGCCCTTGGGGATCTTCGCGCCGATCGCCTGGAACTTGGCCGGGTTCTGCAGGAACTCCTTGATCTCCTGAAGTTCCTCGATCGCCTCGTCGGCGCCGGCCACGTCAGCGAAGGTCGTCTTCGGCGTGTCCTTGGTGATGAGCTTCGCCCGCGACTTGCCGAAGTTCATGACCCGCGAGCCGCCGCCCTGCATCTGACTGAGCAGGAAGAAGAAGAGCAAGATGATCAGCAGGTACGGGATGAAGTTGGCGAGGATGTCCAGAACCGTGTTGCTGGACGGTATGACGACCGTGTACCCCTGCGGGAGCTTGCCCGCGCTGTACTCCTTCTGCAGTTCCTGCTGGAGGGCGAGACCCTGCCCACTGACCCAGTTGGCCTCAAGCTGCTTGCCGGTGTTGGTCGTCACCTGGATGGTCTGGTTCTTGTCGGTGATCTTGGCCGACTTGACCTGGCCGTGCTCAATGAGCGACACGACCTGCGACGTATCAACCTGCTGGTACGAGCTCCCAGAGTTGGCGTAGTTCAGCACCACCAGCAGCAGCAGCACCACAATCCCGATCAGTATCATCGGGCCGCGGAAATATCGCTTAACATCCATCGACGAGCGACCCCGTCGGCTCGGGGCCGTTCCCTCCTGACCAGCTACACGTCCCGCCGACCTCCGACGGGACCGCCTTGCCTTCTGTCCTTACCTCGCCCGTATCCGGTAATTCCCTAATGCCCGGCTGCGGGGCAGCAATGCCTGCGGGACGCCAGGAATGCGGGCAGCGGGCGGGGTCCCGCGCGCCCGTCCAGCGCCATGCCACCTCAACGCTTCCCTGCTTCGGTTCTGTTCCCCCCGTACACATGCGGGGCGAGAGTACCGATAAAGGGCAGGTTACGATACCGCTCCGCATAGTCGAGCCCGTATCCGATCACGAACTCATCGCCAATGTCGAAGCCGGTGTAGGCAACCTCGACATCCCTCATGCGCGCGGCTCCTGGCTTCCTCAGCATGGTGCAGACGCGCACCGAGGCGGGGCCCCGCGAGCGCAGGTTGCCGACCAGCCAGGACAGCGTGAGACCGGAGTCGATAATGTCCTCCACGACAAGGACATCGCGGCCGGTTATGTCGGTGTCGAGATCCTTGAGGATCCGCACCACGCCCGACGATTGCGTTCCTGACCCGTATGACGACACCGCCATCCAATCCATCTCGGCCGGCAGGTGCATCGCCCGCGCGAGGTCGGCCATCACCATGATGGCGCCCTTCAGCACTCCGACCAGGAGCAGATCGCGATCGGCGTAATCCGCGTCGATGCGTGCCGCGAGTTCCTCCACCCGCGCCCGCAGACGCTCCTCGCTTATCAGCACTTCCTTCAGGGCTGTTCCCATGTCAGCCGCATCCACGGCCACCCTCCCTGTCCCGCTCTGGTAGGCCGGCGCCGGCTCCGGTGATGCTGTCAGCTCCCGCCGGAATATCTCCGGCAGCGGCGGCACCGCGGGTGAACCGCAACTGGCCGTCCCGGCGGAGTGCCCGGACCCCCCCGGGGAGGTCGATCCACCGCTGCCCGCGCCATCCTGTCACCAGTGCCGCTAGCTGTTCCACGTGGCGGGCGGTTAGTGACCCGGGCGGGCACCCCGCGCTGACAGCGGCAGCGTGCAGCACCCGGGTCCTGATGGCCAGCGGCAGCGCGGCGAGGGTTTCGGCCAGCAGCCCGGAACTGCCACCACCGCTTCGTTCGGCTTCCATGCCCGCGAGGGCATCAAGGAACTCGGCGTCGGCACGGAGCAGGCCCGCAGTCCTCGCCAGGGCCTCGGCGACGCCGGGACCGAGGGCCGCCTCCAGCACCGGCATCACCTCATGACGGACACGGGCCCGCGAGAACCGGGGATCGGCGTTGTGCGGATCTTCCCATGCCCGCAGGCCAAGTGCCGCGCATGCGGCCCGCGTGGTGGACCGGCGCACTGACAGCAGCGGGCGCCGGTAGACGCCGCGCTGGGCGGCCATCCCGGCCAGCGACCGGGCACCGGATCCGCGAGCCAGCGCGAGCAGCACCGTCTCCGCCTGGTCATCGAGGGTGTGCCCGAGCAGCACGGCGACCGCGCCGGTCTGCTGCGCCGCAGCCTCCAGGGCCGCATAGCGCGCGGCGCGCGCGGCCGCCTCAGGCCCTCCGTGTCCTCCGTGCCCGTGCGGTCCGGGACCGCCGCGGCCCACCGGGCCGCCGGGCCTGCCCGGCTCCCCAGGGCCGCCTTGTCCCGCGACGGTCACGGCAGTGCACTCAACGGGATCGAGACCGAGACGCTTCAGCAGCATGGCAACATCGGCGGCCCGGCCGGCGGAGCCGGGCTGCAGCCCATGATCGACTGTGACACCGCCGGCCCGCAGCCCCTGGCGCGGTGCCACGAACGCGAGCGCGGCAGCGAGCGACAGCGAATCGGCCCCGCCGGAGCAGGCAGCCAGCACGAGGTCGCCGGGGCCCACGTCGCTGAGGCATTCCCGGACTGCGTTGCGGATCTCCGCGACCGCCGGGCTCGGGCCCATACGCGGCTAGTTACCGCCAGGCGGATCGGCGTCACCGGGCCGCCCGCCGTTCCCGGTGCGGCTGCCGTTCCCGCTCTGGCCGACGTTCCCGGTCTGGCTTGCGCCGCCGGGATGGCGGATGTCCGCACCGCCGATGTCCTCCGCATGCTCCGAGCCCGCCGGATGACCGCCGTCCCCAGGCTCATCAGGGCTGTCAGGGCCCGCGGGGCCGGCACCGGCAACCGGGCTCGTGCCGTCGACGGGTGCGATGTCAATGGGCGGCGCCGCCACCGCAGAGCCGCCGATCACGCGGGCCAGCCAGGCGCGCGGGTTGGTGATCTCCCCCCTGGTGGGCATGGTCTCCGGAGATTCCCAGACCCTGTTGAAGCCCTCCATACCCACTTCGCCGACGACCTCGCGGACGAAGCGCGCACCCTCGGCGTACTGCCGCATCTTCAGGTCGATGCCGAGCAGGCGCCGGACCGCCTGCTCCACGCGCCCAACCCTCTTCCTCCTGGCGTTGAACCGCTCCCTGATTTCGGCGACGGAGGGCACGACCTGCGGCCCCACGGCGTCCATCACATAGTCGCCGTGTCCCTCGACAAGGGTCATCACCGCGGTGAGCCGGTCGAGGATCTCCCGCTGCCTGGGCGTCTGGATGGCCTCGATGAGACTCTCGCTCTCGCCGCCGCGCATCGCGCCCGCCACCGCGTCCGCAGCGGCCCGCAGCCGGTCCAGGATGGCCCCCGGATCAAGATCCGAGGCCAGCAGGAACTCGGTCATCTGCGCCTGGACGTAGCCACGCAGCCACGGGACAGAGGTGAACTGCACCCGGTGGGTTTCCTCGTGCAGGCAGACCCACCGGCGGAAGTCGCTGTGATTGACGCCGAGCTCGCGCTCGACCATCACGATGTTGGGCGCGACCAGGGTGAGGCGACCGACAGGCTCATCGCCGTTGTCCTCCCCCGAGCCGGGCGGCAGGAACAGCTCGTACTGGCCGAGCACCCGCCCGGACAGGTACGAAAGAATGAGCCCGGCCTGCATGCCGGTGACACGGGAACCGACACTCATCAGCAGCCCGGGGGCGGGTGCCCCGCTGCGCTGGCGCATCTGCTCAACGAGCGGATCGAGCACGACGCGGAAGCCGTCCACGTTCGCCCGGATCCACCCTGGCCGGTCCACCACGGCTATCTTGCCCGGCGATACCTTGCTCTGCAGCCCGGTGACCTCGCGTACGGGGCGCTCCACCGCGACGGCGAGTTCGCGCAGCTCCGCGACGGTCTGCCGCGCCTCTGCCAGGCTGACCTGGGGCCCGGGTCGTGTCCACCGGACACCGGTGGACACCGCAACGTCCCAGTCGATCATTTGCCCGTTGTTCACACTCCCACCGTACGTTGTGGCGCGGCGTGGTGAGAGCCAGGTACCGGCCCAGCGATCCCGGGCCTCCGGCCCGGGTGAGCGGCCGGTGTAACGCGGCACCGCAACGACAGGGGGATCACGGGGCGGTCTTACCGTCCGCGACCCCGGGCCTTGTGCCCGGGTGAGCGGGCGGTGTAACGGCAGCCAGCCACAGCAAGTCGCGGGCCGAAGGCCCGCACCGGGGGCTCCGGCGGGTCGTCCCCCCGGGCCAGCACAGCTTAACGGCAGCCGCACGCGGCGACGACAGCGGCCGCGTTGTCGATGGTGTTCGCCGCGGCCTGCAGATCCGCTGCCTTCGGCAATTTCGCGGCGTTGAAGACGAATACAAGCAGGCGCCCGTCGCTGTCGTAGGCGAATCCGGCCAGGGCGGCCACCGTGTCCAGGTTGCCGGTCTTCGCCCGGACGACGCCGCGCGCTGCCCCGCCGATCGCGCCGAACACGCTCTGCCCGGCGGACAGGGTGCCGGAGAAACCGGCCACGGGCAGCCCGGTAATAACCGCGCGCAGCGCGGCGTGCCGCGGCGAGGCGGCCACGGACAGCAGGCGCACGAGGGCCTCAGGGGCGATCTGGTCCTCCGGCGACAGGCCGCTCCCGTCGACCAGCCGCACGCCGGTTCCAGCGCCAAGGCGCCGCAGGACGGCCGCCTCGGCCGCTGCGGCGCCGGCGAAGGATGCGGGCCTGCCCATCGCGATCGCCACATGCCTGGCGAGGTTCTCGGCTATCACGTTGTTGCTTTCCAGCAGCATCCATTCGGCGATCGCCTGGACCGGCGGCGAGCTGACGGACCCGAGGACGGCGGCACCGGGGGCCGCGGTCACGCTGGCCGGCGTGCCGTTGACGCGGATGCCATCGCGGGTAAGGAAGCCCTCGAACGCCGAGACGGCGACAGAGACAGGATCGGCGGAGCGGGGACGGAAGTTGACGGGGTCATCCGCGTCTTCGGGGGCACCGCCCGGCGTCAGCCTTCCCTGGTCGACCTCGAGTGAGGTGATCGGCGTGACATTACCTGTCGTGATGTAGCCGCCCGGCCACCCCGGCGCCATGCCGGGACCGGTGTAAAGCGAGGTGTCGTAGTTCAGCCGGACCTTGTCGCGGTGCCTGGCCTTAAGCGCGTTCGCGGTCTTGGCGGCAAGTTCCTTGAGCGTGGCCGGCTGGGGATAGTCCGATGACGGTGGCGTTCCAGCGGCGAGCGTCGGGTCTCCGCCGCCGACCAGCACGATGCTGCCGTCCGGCCCGCTCACGACCCGTGTGGTGAAGCGGGTGCCGGGGCCGAGCACGTCGAGCGCCGCGACGGCGGTGGCGACTTTCTCGGTGGACGCGGGAGCGGTCGGCACGCTGCCGTTGCGCGAGTACAGCACCTGCCCGGACGCGTCGGCGATGACGGCCGCCACCCCGGATCCGAGCGCGGGCGCGGTCAGCAGCCCGGTCAGCGCGCCGGCGAGCCCGGCGCTGGTAGGCAGCGGCCCACCGCTGCCGGAGCTGCGCAGCACCGGGCTCGCGCGGACCTCGGGAAGCGCGGCGACACGGAGCGGCTGAAGCAGCGCCAGCCGCCGCGGCAGCATCCGGGCGACAGCCACGCCCGCGGCGATCGTGAACACGTCAAGCATGATCAGCGTGATCAAGGCCACGGCCCGTGTGCTACGCAGCACGGCGCATCCACCTTTCCCGATGCAGGATTCTAGTAGTGGAGATTCCGGCGCGTCAGCTCGCGGAGCACCGGGAACAATCGAGTCAACCATCTAATCGCGTGAGGGCAGCATCGTGGACTTCGACGTAGTCATCGAGATCCCGAAGGGCCAGCGGAATAAGTATGAGATGGACCATGCCACGGGGCGGATCCGGCTGGACAGGATGCTGTTCACATCCACCAGGTATCCCGCCGACTATGGGTTCATCGAGGGCACGCTGGGGGATGACGGCGATCCGCTGGACGCGCTGGTCATCCTTGAGGAGCCGACCTTCCCGGGCTGCGTGATCGGCTGCCGGGCCGTCGGGATGTTCCGGATGCGCGACGAGAAGGGCGGCGACGACAAGATCCTCTGCGTGCCCTCCCGTGACCCGCGGATGGAGCACCTGCGGGACATTTACCACGTCCCGGAGTTCGACAAGCTGGAGATCCAGCACTTCTTCGAGGTCTACAAGGACCTCGAGCCGGGGAAGTCGGTGGAGGGCGCCACCTGGGCCGACCGGGCGGCCGCGGAAGCGGAGATCGAGGCCTCGCGCAAGCGCGCCGAGGCCGCCGGCTACTAGCCCGTACGTCTGCTTCCCGCCCGCATCTCTCTTCTGGTCCGCGGCCTCACTTCCCGCCCGCCCCTGATCTAGGACTGGCCTGCCACCCGGGACCATTCGCTAGCCAGGAGACGGGTGCGCTCCGGGCGCTCACGGGCGGACCGCACCGATCGGGACGCCGGGTGCGTAGATGCTGTCGATGCGAACGTAGGCCCCCGTGTACGGAGCGTCGACCATTTCTCCGTTGCCGATGTAGATCCCGACGTGATGGATGGTGGCGGGGTCGGAATTGTCCGTGGCGTAGAAGAGCAAATCACCACGTTGCAGCTGGTCAAGCGGGACATGGACGCCTTCCTCCCACTGATAGCCCGTGTAATGCAGCAGCGTTACGCCGGCCTGTGCCCACGCGACCATCGTGAGCCCTGAGCAGTCATAGGTGTACGGGCCGGCAGCGCCCCATTGGTAGGGCCGGCCAAGCTGGCTGAGGGCCCAGTCCGCAGCGATGCTGCCCTGATCCGAGCCGGCGGCCGCGCCACCCGCCCACGATGGCGCCTGATCAGGGGAACCGTTTGACGGGCCGGAGTTCGCCCGGGCGGCCGCCGCGGCCTGGGCTGCGGCCGCAGCCCGGGCGGCCGCGGCCGCTTGCGCGGCGAGAGCAGCCTGCCGGGCTGACGCAAGGGCCCGCTCCTTGGTGCGTGCGCTGGCGAGCTGGCCGGACAGCCGGGCCGTTAGCGACCTGGTTGCCCTGACCGCTGCGAGCTGCCGGGCCACGGCGGCCTCGATGGCCGTCTTGAGCTGGGCGGCGTGGCGCATACCCGCCCTCCTTGCCTGGAGCGAGGCGCGCGCCTGCGACCGGAAGACGCCGGCGACCACGTTGTCGGCATCGTTCCTCGCCAGGGTGTCGGTGCGGCGGGAGGCGAATACCTGCCCGAGGCCGATCTGGTTGAAGTAGGCCTGGATGCCGTGGGCATCGCCCAGCATCGCCGCCATGGGATCGAACCCGCCCTCGGTCTCGAACTCGCCGGCAGCCAGGATGGCCACCTGGCGGCGGCTGCTGCGCTTAGCGCTCTCCGCCGCGGCAAGCCGCCGCAGCGCAGCCGAATAGGCGGCAGCAGCCTGCTGTTCCGCGACGACCGTCTTGTCATACTGCTCGGTGAGAATCTCGGCCTGGGTCTGGAGGTCCATCAGCCGGGCATTGGCGGCGGCGAGCCGCTCTTCCTCCTTGCCGAGCGCGGCCGCGCGCTCGTTGACCCGGTTCTGCGCCGCCTGGACCTGGCCCGCGCTTGGCACGGGATTGCCATCGAGTGCCACGCGCGGCGATGCGGACAATCCCGCCGCGACGAGCAGCCCGCATCCGGCAATCGCCCACCCGGCGCGGCGCACGCTGGAGTAGCCCCCCGAACCGTCAGCCATCCCATCCCCCGGAAATCGATCGCCGTCCCGTAATCCTCAAATCGAATACATAATGTAATCACTTGATAGCTAAGAGTAACGATAATTCGCCGAAACTGGCCGCCGGGCGTGTCCCGGCATCGAACGTGGTCCCGCACACACATCAGGTCAGCGGATGGTCCACACTAAGAGAGCACGAATAATGCGAGGAGGGACCGGTGGAGAACGCCGGAGAGGTGCTCAGGCAGGCACCGCTGTTCGATGCGCTCGACGAGGAAGGCGCACATGAACTACGGCAGACAATGCACCAGGTCAGGCTGCACCGCGGCGAACGGCTCTTCGATGAGGGCGACGGCGGGGACAGCCTTTACGTGGTGCTTGATGGCAAGATAAAGCTGACCCGGGCGGCCGGCGACGGGAGGGAGAACCTGCTCAGCGTCATCGGGCCGGGCGAGATGTTCGGCGAGCTTTCGCTGTTCGATCCGCGACCGCGGACCTCCAGCGCCAGCGCCGTCACCGACGCCACGCTGGCCGCGCTGCCGCATGATGCGCTGCTGCCACTGCTGCGCAAGCGCCCGGAGATTTCGCTGCACATGCTGCGGGCGCTCGTGCAGCGGCTCCGCCGCGCCAACGATGTGACGGCTGACCTTGTGTTCACGGACGTTCCCGGGCGTGTCGCGAAGGCGCTGCTTGACCTCGCAGACAGGTTCGGCCAGCAGACCGAAGAGGGCCTGCAGGTACATCACGACCTGACGCAGGAAGAACTCGCGCAGCTCGTAGGTGCATCGAGAGAGACGGTCAACAAGGCGCTAGCCGACTTCGCCGCTCGCGGCTGGCTGCATATCTCAGCGAGATCCGTGCTGATCATCGACGCTGAGCGGCTGCGCAAGCGCGCGCGCTGATCACCGGCCGCCGACTCCGTCGGCAACGCACGCCGATCGGGGGCGAAGGCACGCCCGGCGGGCACGCTGACCAGCCTGCCGACGCGCTGGCCGACTGTGCCCGCGCTGACTCGCCGTGCCCGCGCTGGCCAGGTAAGCCGAGGCTGGCCAGGTAATCGAGCTGCGCCTGGACGGACAGCTCGGCGAACCTCCGCAAGGCCGGCTCGACGTCGGTGTAGATCCTGTCCGCGATCTCGGCCGCCGTCGTATCCCCGGCCGCCAGGGCCGCACGGACCTGCTCGAGCCGTTCGCTGCGGTGCTCGATATAGTACTCAAGCGTCCCCGCCGGGTCGCCGATCACCGGCCCATGCCCGGGGAGCAGGACCCGCAGTGCCGCGGTGTCAGCGAGCGCCTTCAGGGCATCCAGCGTGCGCAGGTAGTCAGCGAGCGATCCGCCGCGGGCGATGACGGTGGTGCCGCGGCCGAGCACCGTATCGCCGGTGAGCAGGGCGCCATCGGATGGGAGCAGGAAGCTCAGGGAGTCCCCGGAGTGGCCTGGCGTGCCGATCACGCGCAGTTCGCAGCCCGCGGCCGTCACCACGTCCCCGTCCAGGAGGCCCTCGCTGCCCAGCCGGTGTTCCGGATCGGCTGCCCGCACCGGCGCGCCGGTGAGATCCGCGAGCCGCCGCGCGCCCGCTGAGTGATCGCTGTGCCCATGCGTCAGCAGGATCTGCGCCACCCGGCGGCCCGCCGCGGACACCTGCCCGGCAATGCGGCGGAGATGGCCCTCGTCCTCGGGTCCCGGATCGACGACAAGGGCCGACGATGACCCAGGTGCCGCGATCAGCCAGGTGTTGGTGCCATCCAGCGTCATCGGGGACGGATTGGGGGCGAGCACGCACGTGGCGAGCCGTGAGCCAGAGCCGTCAATCGTCATCGGGACTCTCCACCCTGATGTCCAGCCATGCATGCCCGTCGGCGAAGATAACCGCCGGCCGCCGCGGGATGATCCGCCGCCGCACCGCGAGAATGGCGGGGACATCCGGGAACGCCGCAAGCTCACGCAGCGTGATCGCGGTGGGCGGCAGCAGCGTCAGCTCGCCGTCCTCGGCCGCCGCGATCGCGGCGGCCGGCCGCAGCCAGGCCGCCTGGTCCGCCTCGCCGGTTCCCCCGGCGGCGAGCTGGCCCGCCGGCAGCACCGCGGTGAAGAACCTGGTGTCGTAGCGGCGCCGTTCCGCTTCTGGCGTGATCCAGCGTGCCCACGGCCTGAGCAGGTCCGCGCGGAGTACAAGGCCCCGGCGGGCGAGCAGCCCCGCCAGGGAGACAGACCGGTCCGCCAGCGCCTGCCGGTCGGCCGCCCAGTCATCACCGGAGGTATCGGCCACCACCGAATCCGCCGTCGGCCCGGCGAGCAGCACGCCAGATTCCTCGAATGTCTCCCTGATCGCCGCCCGGATCAAGGCCTGGGCCCACTCCGGCGGCAGGCCGAGCACCGGGCCTAGCTCCGCAGGCTCCGGCCCGGCCCAGTCGTGGCCGCCGTCGGCATCGCTCTCATCGACGCAGCCGCCCGGGAAAACATAGGCACCCGGCGCGAATGCCATCGTTTGCAGGCGCCGGAGCATGTAGACCTCGGCGTGCTGCGGTGACGACAGCGGGCCGTCCCCCGCGGCGCGGAGCAGCATGACGGTGGCGGCGTCGCGCGGGACCGCGGGCGTTAGCCGCCCCTCAAGGATGTCCCTGGCCCGGGCGGCGACCTGCCCGGGAACGGGCAGCCGGTTCAGCACGTTTTTCTCATTCACGTTCCGCGTTGTTCAAACGACCCGATGCGGTTGCCGCACTCACTGCGTCCCTAGTCCGTGGACACCTCGGCGATCAGCTCAATCTCAACTGGCGCGTCCATCGGCAGCACAGCCACCCCGACGGCGCTCCGCGCGTGCTTGCCCGCCTCACCGAACACCTCGGTCAGCAGGTCGCTGGCCCCGTTCACGACCTGCGGCTGGCCGGTGAAATTGGGGGCGCTGGCGACGAACCCGGTGACCTTGACGATCCGCGTGATCGCCGGCAGGCCCCCGGCCACGGACGCGGCAGCCGCGAGTGCGTTGAGCGCGCAGGTCCGAGCGAGCCGGGCAGCCTCATCGGCACTCACACCTTCGCCCACCTTGCCGGTGGCGAGCAGCTTGCCGTCAACCAGCGGCAGCTGCCCGGCCGTGTACACGTGCGTGCCGGTGCGGACAGCGGGGACATAGGCAGCGAGCGGCGCGGCCACGGCCGGCAGGGTGAGGCCCAGCTCGGCGAGGCGCTCCTCCGGCGTGCCGGTCACCCCTTCGGCCGCTTCATGTAGGCAACGAGCTGCTCAGGGTTGGGACCGGGGACGAGAGCCACGAGCTCCCACCCGTCGTCGCCCCAGTTGTCCAGGATCTGCTTTGTCGCGTGCACGAGCAGCGGCACGGTCGCGTACTCCCATTTCTGCATGGGGATGACCTTAGCGGCTGGCCGGCCGCTCCGGTGCCCGGTCCCCGGCAGCCACGGCATCGTCCGGGACGGCGGAATTCCCGGGGAGCTGGGGTGCCGCCGTCACGCCCTGCTCGACCTGGGGCACGGGCGGGATCGAGGATTCGTCGAGCTCCGGCACATTGGCCTTGGAGATCTCCGCCTCGGCCTCGGCGACCTCGGCGTCACCGGTATCCTCGGGCTCCGCCACCTGCTGCGGCGGGCCGGGCGCTATCTTCTCGAAGAACCGGAGCAGCTCAACGGGAACGGGCATGACGAGCGTGCTGTTCTTCTCGCCCGCGACCTCGACGACGGTCTGCAGCAGGCGCAGCTGCAGCGCCGCCGGATCCCTGGCCATCACGTTGGCCGCGGCGGCGAGCCGCTTGGACGCCTGGTACTCGCCGTCCGCGGTGATGATCCGGGCGCGCCGTTCCCGTTCGGCCTCGGCCTGCCGGGACATGGAGCGCTTCATTCCCTCCGGCAGCGAGACATCCTTGACTTCCACGCGCTCGACGCGGATGCCCCACGGCCCCTCGGTCGGCTCGTCGATGATGCGCCGCAGCTGCCGGTTCACGGTCTCTCGCTCGGCGAGCAGCTGGTCCATCTCGGACTGGCCAATGATGGACCGCAGCGACGTCTGCGCCTGCTGCGCGATCGCGAACATATAGTCCTGCACGTTCACGGTGGCCTTGATCGGATCCACGACGCGGAAGTACACCACCGCGTCGACCCGGACGCTCACGTTGTCGCGTGTGATGCCTTCCTGCGCCGGCACGGCCATGGCGACGATCTGCATGTTGACCTTCTGCATGCGATCACCGATCGGCCGCATGAGCACGAGACCGGGCCCGCGCACTTCGGGCAGCACCCGGCCGAAGCGGTAGATGATGCCCTTCTCGTACTGCTGCACGATCCGGATGGAACGCCCGGCCGCGATCAGGCCTGCTAGCACAAGTACCACGATGATGATGACAATTGCTGCAGCCATCGGGATCACCTCTCTCTAAAACCCCAGAGTAGTGAGAAATACCTCATGCGCCAGTGGGGTACGGCCGTAAGGAGTGCCCGGGCGGGGATAGCCTCGCAATGATGAGAGCACGGGACACCGATTGGGATGGCGTGCGGCTGCATGTCGTCACGGGTAAGGGGGGCACCGGCAAGACAACCGTGGCCGCCGCCCTTGCCGTGGCGCTGTCTTGCGGCGGCCGCAAGGTCCTGCTCATCGAGGTTGAGGGCCGCCAGGGAATCGCGCGGCTCTTCGACTGCCCCCCGCTGCCGTATGAGGAGCGGAAGGTTGCGATCGGGCTCGGCGAGAACGGGGACCCGGGCGGTGACGTGTACGCGCTCGCCGTCGACCCCGAGGGCGCGCTCCTGGACTACCTGGAGATGTTCTACGGCCTGCGCCGCACCGGCTACGTGCTCACCCGGCTGGGCCTGGTGGACTTCGCCACGACGATCGCGCCTGGCCTGTCCGATGTCCTGATGACGGGGAAGGCCACGGAAGCGGCCCGGCGCAAGGCCCCGGGCCGTGAGGCGTACGTCTACGACGCCGTCGTCATGGACGCGCCGCCCACCGGCCGGATCGGGCGGTTCCTGAACGTCAGCGTTGAGGTATCCGGGCTGGCGAAGGTCGGCCCGATCCGGACGCACGCCGACACCGTGGCCCGGGTGATCCGCTCACCGCAGACGGCCGTTCACTTCGTCACGACTCTGGAAGAAATGCCCGTACAGGAAACGCTCGACGGGATCACCGAGCTGCGCGCGCTCGGCGGTCTGCAGCTCGGCGGGATCTTCATCAACATGGTGCGCCCGGACGGGCTGGCCGATGCCGACCTGAAGGCAGCCGCGGACGGCCGGGTCGACGAAGCCGAGATCGCCCTCGGGCTCAAGGCGGCCGGGCTCAGCGACAGCCAGGCGCTCGCCGCCAACCTGGCCGCCGAACTGGCCGGGCACGCCCGGGGCGTCGCTGTGCAGGAACGCGAGCGCCGCGAGCTGGCCTCGGCGGGCCAGCCACGCTACGAGCTGCCCGTCATCCCGGACGGGATCGACCTGGGCAGCCTGTACAAGCTGGCCGCGGCCCTGCGGGAACAGGGAGCGGTCTGATGGCGCGCGGCCGGGAACGGCTGGTCCTGATGACGCGCGACCGCGGCTGCTGGAACGGGGTGGCCCGGATGAGGGGCCACCGGAGCGGCCGGGACGCGGTGGCGCGGTGAACCCGCCGCCCCGCATTCCGGCACGGCTGGACACCGACGCGCTGATCGACGACCGGCGCACCCGGATCATCGTCTGCTGCGGCTCCGGCGGGGTCGGCAAGACCACCGCCGCCGCCGCGATAGGGCTGCGTGCCGCCGAACGCGGCAGGCACGTCGTCGTGCTCACGGTCGACCCGGCCCGCCGGCTCGCCCAGTCGATGGGCCTGACCCACTTGGACAACATCCCCCGCCCAGTGGCAGGGGTGGACTCATCCGAGGGCGGCAGCCTGCACGCCATGATGCTCGACATGAAACGGACCTTCGACGAGATCGTCGAGGCCCACGCGGACCCGGACCGCGCCGCGCAGATCATCGCCAACCCGTTCTACCAGTCCCTCTCCTCCAGCTTCGCCGGCACGCAGGAGTACATGGCCATGGAGAAGCTAGGCCAGCTCCATCGGACCGACGAGTGGGACCTCATCGTGGTGGACACGCCGCCGAGCCGTTCGGCCCTGGATTTCCTCGACGCACCGCAGCGGCTGGGCCGGTTCCTCGACGGCCGGCTCATCCGCATGCTGACCACACCGGCCAAGGCCGGACGCGCCTACATGAAGGTGCTGAACGCCGGGTTCTCCCTGGTGACCGGAACGCTCACCATGGTGCTGGGCGCGCAGGTGCTGAAGGACATGCAGACGTTCGTGGCCGCCTTCGACACGATGTTCGGCGGGTTCCGCGAACGCGCGGAAGCGACCTACCAGCTGCTCCAGACCCCCGGGACGGCGTTCATCGTGGTGGCCGCACCGGAGCCGGACGCCCTGCGGGAAGCCTCTTACTTCGTCGAGCGGCTGGCGGGGGAACGCATGCCGCTCGCTGGCCTGATCCTGAACCGGGTGCACCGGTCCCCGGCCTCGCGGCTGTCGGCGGCCCGCAGCACCGCCGCCGCGGAAACTCTTGAAAATCACGAGACGCCGAACGGGGACGTGGGGTCAGCCGACGCTCAGCGCTACGCACTCGCGGCCGGAGTCCTGCGGCTGCACGCCGAGCGGATGCAGCTGACCGCACGGGAACGGCGGGTTGCCGCGCATTTCACAGCGGCACATCCCACCGTTCCCATCGCCGAAGTAGCCGCACAGCCTGAGGACGTCCATGACCTTGAAGGCCTGAGGGTTATCGGGCAGAGCCTCGCCATCTGGTCCGCGCCGAACTAGCGGATCAGCTTGCCACCAGAGTCTCTACGTCCTGCTCATACCGCTCACGGGCCTGCTCGAGCAGCTCGCGCCAGGACTTGACGTCGGGCCGCCGCCGCAGCAGCGCTCGCCGCTCCCGCTCGGTCATCCCGCCCCAGACACCGAACTCGATGCCGTTGTCCAGCGCATCCGCCAGGCATTCGGTTCTCACCTGGCACCCCCGGCAGATCAGCTTCGCACGGTTCTGCGCTGCACCCTGGACGAACAGCTCATCCGGGTCAGTCCCCTTGCATGCGGCGCGTGTGGTCCAGTCAGTGATCCACATGTGCCCACTCCTCTTGATCGTCGTGTACTGCGTACATGGGACGGTCGTCTGGTTCGATGGCGAATGCTTGCGATCCCGGTCCGATGGCCTCGGACTCTGGGTTACCGGTTCGTGATAAAGCAACTTACGGAAGTCCCGGGGTGGCTGCCAAGGCCCCGCAGTGCCCATTTCAGGAATAGTCCTCATGGGCCATGCCGGACGGCATGGCTAGTCACCTTCGGTGGCCATTGACACCTGTGGGTGACGATCAGCGGTGATCTGCCCGGCCGCCCGGTTTGCGTAAAGGTACAGCGTGTGGGCCTTTCTGCATAGGCCCGTGAGTACCTGTTCTGTTCACGACGTAATCTAAGCCCGTGCTGTCAGGCGATATAGCAAGCAAGACGGGAACCGTAGGCCGGCTCATCTCCATCTCGGCGGTGAGCGGGGCCCTCGCCGCCGCCATGGTCGTGCCGGTGATTGCGACGACCGGTGTGTTCGTGCGGAACGAGGCGAACAAGGTCGCCCAGCCCGCCACGGCGACCTTCGGCGCCCTCCCGCAGCGCTCGGAGATCCTGGACGCCAGGGGTCACCTGCTCGCGTACGTCTACAACGTGAACGGCGGCAAGAACGCCTCCGCGTCCGGCGTGGACCGGCAGCCGGTGAGCTATAACCAGATCGCGCCGGTCATGCTGAAGGCGATCGTCGCGATCGAGGACAACCGCTACTGGACCAGCGGCGCGCTGGATCTCAAGGGCACCGTGCGCGCCCTCGTCAATAACCTGCAGCACAAGCCGGTACAGGGCGGCTCCACGATCACGCAGCAGTATGTCAAGAACATGCTGATCCTCTCGGCCTCGAACCCTCAGCAGGCCCAGTCGGCCTACGTGGACACGCTCTCCCGGAAGCTGCACGAGCTGCGGCTGGCCATCGCGGTCGAGCACCAGCAGTCCAAGCAGCAGATCCTGGCCGGGTACCTGAACGACGCGTACTTCGGCAACCTCGCCTACGGGGTCGAGGTGGCGGCGGAGACCTACTTCAATACGACGGCCGCGAAGCTCACATTGCCCCAGGCCGCCCTCCTGGCGGGGATAGTGGAGAACCCGTCCGGCTACGACCCGTTCACCCAGCCGGCGGCCGCGCTGCACCGCCGCAACATCGTGCTGAATACGATGGCCCAGACTGGCGTGCTGACGAACGCACAGGCCGCCGCCGCCAAGAAGAAGCCGCTCGGCGCGCAGGACGCGATGCCCGACAACGGCTGCACGCAGTCGACGGCGGGCTCGGCGGCGTTCTTCTGCGACTACGTGGAGCAGGTCTTCATCCAGGATTCGACGGCCGCCAAGACGCCGGAAGCCCGCGCGAAGCTGCTCGCGACCGGCGGCCTGAAGATCTACACAACACTGTCCCCCAAGGACCAGAGCGCCGCCGCCAACGCGGTGAACTACACGATCCCGGCGTACAGCAACGTCTACAACCCGGGCGGCAATGCCGACACCGAGGTCATGGTGCAGCCAGGCACCGGGTACATCCGCGCCATGGCGGAGAACCGGCCCTACGGCGCCAACGGCACCACCATCAACTACGCGGTGGATTCCCGCTACGGCGGCAGCGCCGGGGTCCAGACCGGTTCCTCGTCGAAACTGTTTACCCTGGTCACCGCGCTCAAGCAGGGCACACCGTTCGGGTTCAGCATGCATGTGCCGGGCAGGACGACCGTGACCGGCTACACCAACTGCCAGGGCACCCCAATTGCCAGCCCGTTCCAGGTGACGAACGCGGAAGGGCCTGGTCCCTCTACGCAGACCCTCTACACGGGCACGACGAAGTCCATCAACGTGTTCTACGCCGAACTGGAGAAGAAGGTCGGCCTGTGCAACGTGGTCAAGACGGCCGCGGCGCTGGGCATGCACCGTGCGGACGGCGCATCGCTGCTGAAGCCTGATGGGAAGGTCGAATCGGCCGACAACGATCCTTCCTTCACCCTCGGCACGGTCAACGTGTCGCCGCTAAGCATGGCGGCGGCCTATGCGACCGTCGCCGCCCGGGGTACCTACTGCACGCCCGTCGCCATCACCAGGATCGTCTCGGAGACGGGTCATTCCTTGCCGGTGCCGTCGGCCGGTTGCCATCGGACGATATCGCCGCAGGTCGCCGATGCGGCGAACTACATCCTGCAGGGTGTCCTGACGAACGGCACCGCAGCCGGGCTGGGCATTGGCCGGCCCGCCGCAGGCAAGACCGGGACTTCGAACGTCGCGAACGGCAACGGGACTCCCTACGCCGCCTTTGCCGGTTACACACCAACCCTGGCGGCGTACGTATCTGTGTTCAACCCCGTGAGCCCGACCGGCCACACGATGACCTACACGACTGCCTGCTACCGCCAGCAAGGGGGATACCGGCCCTGCCCCTCTGAGATGTTCGGCGCCGACGCGCCCGGCCATACCTGGCAGCTGAGCTTCGAGCAAGCCAACCTAGGCCCGGCTGCCGGCTTCGTCGGCGTTCCGGGCAACAGCCCATTCATGAGCAAGGGCAACGGCCAGAGCGTCAGCCAGAGCAGCAACGGTGGTGGTCAGGGAAAAGGAAACGGCGGGGGTAACGGGAACGGCAACGGGGGCGGCAACAACGGGAACGGCAACGGAACCGGGAACGGCAACGGGGGCGGCAACAACGGCATCTGCTTCTTCTTCTGCACCAGCCCCGGCGGCGGCCAGGGCGGGTTCAGTCCGGGCGGGGGCGGGTTCAGTCCGGGCGGGGGCGGGTTCAGTCCGGGCGGGGGCGGGGGAAACGGGGGCGGCAACTAGACCACGGGCTGGCCTGTCGGCCCATTCCGGCGTGCGCCACCGGATATCAGCTGCCGAGGCTGACTGAGTTCCGGTAGCCGGGTGGTGCCCATGCTGGTGCTCGCCAGGCAGGGGACGGTCAGCGCCGTTCCGTGAGCCGTGCGTGCAGGTGGGCAGCCAGGTGCTCCGGCACTATCTGGTCTTGCTCGCCGGAATCCATGTCCCGCACCGTGATCATCCCGGCGCTGCGCTCCTGCTGGCCGTAGATGAGGGCGAAACGCGCCCGCCTGTTGGCCGCCCACTTGAGCTGCGTGGCCAGTTTGCGGCTGGATCCCAGGTAGATCTCGGTACGCAGGCCGGCACGGCGCAGCCGGGCGGAGAAATCCATCGCGTCACGCGCGGAGTCTTCATCCATGACCGTGACCGCCACGTCCAGGCGTAGGGCGGTCACGGCGTCGCCGCCGAGCAGCCCGATGATTCGCTCCACGCCGAGTGATCCGCCGCAGGCAGGCACCTCCGGGCCGCCGAGCGCAGCGATCAGGTAGTCATAACGGCCGCCGCTCGCGATGGAGCCCGGCATCCCATCGGCCACCACCTCAAAGATCACGCCGGTGTAGTAGTCCAGGCCGCGGACCAGGCGCGGGGTGAACGTGATCCGCTGCTGCCCGACGACCGGCGCCGCCAGCTCGACGAGCCGATCCACTTCGGCCAGCCCGGCACGCCCTTCGTCGGCGCCTGCCAGGATCTCGCGCACCCTGTCCACGGCATCAGGCGCGGTCAGGTCAGTGACCAGGGACTTGGCCGTATCCGGGTCGAGGGAGCGCACCTCCACCAGCTCACGGATTACTTCGCCGGGCGCTTGCTTGTCGAGCTTGTCCAGGGTGATCAGCACGCCGCCGCCGACCTCGGCAGGCACCCCGTAGACGTCCAGCAGCCCAGCCAGCGCGCGCCGCGAGTTCACCAGGATCGAGAAGTCGGCCACGCCGACCGCGGTCAGCGCGTCCGCCACGGCGCAGACCACTTCCGCGTCAGCCAGCGGGGACGTCGAGCCCACGACATCGACGTCGCACTGCGCGAACTCGCGGAAGCGGCCCCGCCCCGGGCGGTCCGCCCGCCAGACGGGTCCCATCGCGTAGCGCTTGTAGGGGGCCGGCAGCTGAGAGCCGTACGCCGCGACTACCCGGGCCAGCGGCACCGTCATGTCGTAGCGCAGCGCGAGGTCGGCCTCGCCGCTCGCCTCGTGCTCGCCCCGGCGGAGAATCTTGAAGATAAGCTTGTCACCCTCGTCGCCATACTTGCCCATCAGGGTCTCCAGGCGCTCGAAGGCCGGCGTCTGCAGCGGCTCGAAGCCGTACCGCTCGAAGACGTCCCGGATCGTCGCGAATACATGCTCACGTACCCGCAGGTCGGCCGCGAGGAAATCCCTCGTGCCAGAGGGGGGCTCGAACTGCTGCGACGCCATAACCAACTCCTACGCGCCAGCGAAGTAGGGAACGAAACGTGGTGGCACATTCTTGCCGCGGTGGCCCGTTCCAGGCCAGCTAATATGTTCCCGCCTGGCTGCGCTCACCGGTCACTGCGGCCGCTACCGCGCCGCCCTGCCGATGGTACTGGCTGCATCAGGCCAGTCCCGGCCGGCCCGGATTCGAGATGCCGCCGTCGCCGGGATGACGAGACGCCGCTTGCCGGGGGGCGGTTTATGGCCCGCTGCGTGTCCGGGCGAGGATGACAGGGCAACAGTTTCCTGATGAGTGGAGGATCGATGGAGTACCGCCTGCTCGGTAACAGTGGAAGCGCCGTGTCCGCCCTGACACTCGGGACGCTGACCTTCGGTAACGAGACCGACGAGGCAGGTTCCTTCGCGCAGCTCGACCGCTTCACCGAGGTTGGCGGGGTGCTGATTGACACCGCCGACGTATACGCCGATGGCCGCTCTGAGCAGATCATCGGCCGCTGGCTGGCCAGCCGGCCGGGAATGCGCGAATTCGTGATGATCGCCACGAAGGTCCGGTTCCCTACCGACAACAGCCCGAACGGGCACGGCCTGTCCCGCCGCCACCTGGCGGCGGCTCTTGACGGGTCGCTGACACGGCTGGGTGTCGACACCATCGACCTCTACCAGCTGCACGGATGGGATCCGCTGACGCCCGTCGAGGAGACACTGCGGTTCCTCGACGACGCGGTACGCGCCGGGAAGATTCACTACGTAGGCCTGTCCAACTTCACCGCCTGGCAGATACAGAAGTTCGTGGACATCGCCGATGCACGCAGCCTGTCCTCCCGGCCGGTCACCGTGCAGCCGCAGTACAACCTGCTGGCCCGCGCGATCGAGTGGGAGGTCGTCCCCGCCTGCCAGTCGGAGGGACTCGGCCTGCTGCCGTGGTCACCGCTGGCCAGTGGCTGGCTCACCGGCAAATACCAGCGCGACCAGGAGCCGCCGAGCGGCACCCGGCTGGCAGAACAGGCCGACCAGGGCATGCGGATCTGGAATGAGCGCGGGCATCTGGAGCGCAACTGGCAGGTCCTGGACGTCGTGCGGAAGGTCGCGGAGCAGCGTGGCGCATCGATGAGCCAGGTGGCCATCGCATGGGTTCTCGCCCGGCCCGCGGTAACGTCGGTGATCCTCGGGGCACGCACCCTCGAGCAGCTGGACGACAACCTCGCTGCCGGCGGCATCCAGCTGAGCGAGGAGGAGACGCGGCTCCTCGACGAGGCCAGCGAGCTGGATACGCCGGATTACCCGTATGGCGAGAAGGGCCAGAGCCAGCGCAGCCGGCGCATCTCAGGCGGCAGATTCTGAGCTGAGACTGCCCTTGACGAGGCAGCGCCGGAAAGGCGCCGCTACTGGCCGGAGGTGAGCCTGCGGCGGACCTCGGCGGCGACCCGCGCACCTTCCGCGCGGCCAGCGACCCGCGGGGTGACGGCCTTCATGACCTGGCCCATCGCGGACATGCCAGACGCGCCTGTCTCGGCGATGACCTCACTCACGATGCGGGCCAGTTCGTCGTCGCCAAGCTGGGCAGGCAGGTATTCAGCCAGCACGTCACCCTCTGCCCGTTCGGCTGCCGCCTGATCCGCGCGGCCGGCCGAGCCGAAAGCCTCCGCCGCTTCCCTGCGCTTCTTCGCCTCCCTGGTGAGCACCTTCACGACGTCCTCGTCGGACAGCTCACGGGACTCCTCGCCCGCCACCTCTTCATTCGTAATAGCGGTCAGCGCCATCCGCAACGCCCGCAGCCGCACCTGGTCACGTGCCCGCATCGCCACGGTCAGATCAGCGCGGATCCGCTCCTTTAGCTCAGCCATGAATAACATCTTCCCCGACATGGCACCATGGGGGGGTGCGAGCACGAGTCCTTCTCCCCGTAAGCGCCGCCGTGGCCGGCGCCACCCTGGCCTACGCGTCGGTCGTCGAGCGGAACTGGTTTGCCCTGCGCATGGCCGACGTACCCGTGCTGGCTGCCGGAGCCAAGCCCGTCCGCGTGCTGCACATTTCTGATGTGCACCTCACGCCGGGCCGGCACCGGCTCATGGAATGGATCGCGGCGCTGGACCGCCTCGAGCCCGACTTGGTGGTGAACACCGGCGACTCGATCGCGCACCCCGACTCCGTTCGGTACCTCATCGGCGCACTCGGGCCGCTGCTCGACCGGCCCGGCGTGTTCGTATTCGGCTCGAACGACCTGTACCGGCCGAAGCCGAAGAACCCCGCTCGCTACCTGTGGGAGACGAGCGGGCGGCGTCTGCCGCGGCACGGGCCCGACCTGCCCTGGGAGAAACTCGGCGACGCCATGAGCGAGGCCGGCTGGATGGATGCCAACAACCTGCGTGGCAGGATCACGGCGGGCGGCCTCGACATCGCGGTCGCCGGGGTGCACGACCCGCACATCAAGCGGGACCGCTACGAGCGCGTCGCAGGGCCCGCCGATCCAGCGGCTGACCTGCGGCTCGGCGTCATGCACTCGCCCGAGCCGCGGGTACTCGACCGTTTCACCGCCGACGGCTACGACCTGCTGCTCGCCGGGCACACCCACGGCGGCCAGCTCTGCCTGCCGGGGTTCGGCGCCCTCGTGACCAACTGCGGCATCGACCGGGCTCGGGTGCGCGGGCTGCACCGGCATCCCGCCGACGGAGCGCCGGCCGATGACGGCCACCGCGCTTGGCTGCACGTGTCCGCGGGACTGGGCACCTCCCCATGGGCACCGGCGCGGTTCGCCTGCCGCCCGGAGGCCACGCTGCTCACGCTAGTCCCGTCCGAGGGGAACTGAGACCGCGCCGCGCACGCCGCCACTACCGGCCGGCCGTGCGCGCGGCGGTCCGGTATCCGCTAGACTTTGCGGGCGGTCTGCGCGACTCGCCGAGGCGAGCCGCGCGACCTGCGGGGTGTAGCGCAGCTTGGCAGCGCGCTTCGTTCGGGACGAAGAGGCCGCCGGTTCAAATCCGGCCACCCCGACTAAGAAACACCAGGTCAGGGCTAGTGTCCTCGGAAGGACGCCAGCCCTGATCCCGTTTTCCGGGGCTCTCTGGAGAAATCCTGGAGAAGATCTTGGATGCCGTCTCCAGGGCGCCCCTACTGGGGGTGTCGGCAAGAAACGTGTTACCAGCCGCAAGCGAGCATGAACAGGCGGCTTCAGACGGCAAGTCGCCGGTGATATTGCAGCGCTGCCAGGTGCCAACGAGGGCCAGGCCGGAGTAGCCGAGACTGACCCGCCGGGCACCGTTCATCTGACGCGATACCTGTCGCCTCCACCTATTCTGCGCAGGCACCGTGGCACTGCTCCAGACCGGGAAACAGGTCTGCTTGCCGCGTTCCCGCGGTGAGACAGCAGCCTAGGCAAAATGATCCAGGGCCGACCGGATGTTGTGGGCCGCATCGCCTGCGATGAGGGAAATACTCTCCGGCACAGCAGTCATGCGCTTGACTCGGAAAAACCCCGGGCCTATCAGCGGGGCACCCACCATCTCGACCTCGTAGGGGTCGGCATCCCAGGACTCCGCCTGTATATGGCCGCCAAGGAAGCCTCCGGTGGGCCCCGCCAGGGCATATGGCTGGCCCGGGACGGGGAGATATGGGGCCCCATGGCGCCCTGCGGGCCGCTGACGTCTCCGGGGCCTTCCCACTGAGCCGGGGGCTTTAGGCCCGGTGGAACGGGACTCCTACCGTGTGGGCGACCCGGCCACGCCGACCGGCCGGCGGCCAGCATGTCGGCCGGGCCCTCCGCGCTCGCGGCCAGCGGGAGCGGCCGAGGCTCTCCGCGCCGACCGCACGGCCATGGCCAGCCGCGGGCCCTCCCGCCGGGCGGGCACTCCGGCCACGGCCAGGCCGGCTAGCGCACGCCTGCGGCCACATGGCCAGCCTGCCCGGCCATGGCCGGGCAGGCGCGGGCGCACCGCTGCCGCTGTCCTGGTGCCCGCTTGCGGGCGCGAGCGGGCAGGTGGCGTGCCTCGTGTCCGGGAACCGGACACCAGTGAGCTTGCTAGGCCTATTCCTAGGCTAGGGCGCCGACATATGATCGCGGCGAGTTTCCCGCTCAGCCATGGGCGTTGCTTCATGATCGCGGGAGTTCCCCGCCGTATCGACGGATTTCGCCGCATGGAATCGATGAGCGACACTGCGATGAGACGGATGTGATCAGAGTGGCTGATGAGTTCTGTGCGTCAGCCGCTTAGCGATGAGATTCAGCGTCCGTTCTGCCACCTTAGTGGGAAGGCGGATCGTTCCAGGGTTCCGCCTGCTGCTGCCGCTTGACGTCCGCCGCCCAGGCGCGGGCCTGGCTCTGCAGGCGGATCATCATGACGAGTGCGGCGAGACCGCAGCCGACCATGAGAACGAGGAACGCCGCCCCGACAGCCGTCGGCGCGCCGGCGGCGAACGACACCACCGCGCCGGCGAGCATCACGAAGCCAAGCAGGCCGACACGGACGCTGGTCCGCCCCCGGCTCATGTCCGGCGGCTGAGTCATCTCCTCACGCTCCTCTTCCGCGGAGCTGCCCGGCTTTCGCGAGCCGCTGACCATACATCCGCCTGCGGCGGAGATCTCACTGGGACGGCATGATAGTGATACCGCAGACGAGTTCGTCGATGTCCGGCTTCGCCCGCTCCAGCCGGCCCAGGTCCGGGGTTCCGGTGAAGACGCGCAGGTCGGTCTCGTACTCCTCGGACCGCCAGGCGTAGTTGAGCACGGCGGTCAGCCCGGGTCCCTCACGGTCGCGCTGGTAGTAAAGGCACTTCAGCCCGGTGCCGAGCTTCTCGGTGGTCACCTCCTCGACCAAGGGCGGCTCGACCGCCGCGGGCTCGTCCGCGTGCACGAGTTCCCGGAGCTGGCTGTCTCGGTCACCCACCGCCTCCCATACGGCCAAGCAGACCGGGAGCGATGCGAGCCGGACATCGGGCATGTGCAGGAGCGCCAGGTGGCAGGGCATGAGGCGGTAGATGCTCTGCTGCACCTCGATGAGACCCTGCTCCATGGCCTTGACCTGGCGCTTGCCGTATTTGACGCCGGATGCTTCCCACCACAGGCTGGCGAATCCGTGCGCCCAGTCTTCCCGCGTCATCCCCGGGCCGAACGCCGGCGGGCAGGGGATCCAGATCGTCTTGTCGTAGTCGACCTTCGGCCAGCCCTTCTTGCTGGTCATGCCGGCCAGGCCAGCAGGGTCTGTCACCGCAGGAGCTCCTTAGGTCGTCCGGGTCTTTTCCAGGTCAGTTCCCCGTCCACCGGAATGTGGTCATTATCGCGTCGAAGAGCTGCACGAGCATCTTGGCGACCTGGTCGTCCGGATCACCAGCGCCCACGGTCGAGAAGCCGAACAGCAGCCACCGGTCCGGGTCATCGGGCACCGGCACGGCGTAGTCCACCCGGCGGGAGCCGTATTCGATGCCCTGCGCCGGGTCGGGCGCACCCGTTAGCTCGGTGCGAGCGCTGGCCACCCCGTCGAGATTCATCACAGTCCCGTCGGCGGCCTCGGACACCAGACGGCTGACGATCTGCGCCGGATCGATCGAGTCGCCGGTGCCCAGGCGGCCTTCGGCGACGACGAACGAGGCCGGCACGGGCAGCCCGTTGCGGAATTCGACCGGCAGGTACAGGTCGATGGCGCCCTTCTTCCGCGCCTCGCCGGCCGCCTTCCGCAGCCGGCCCTCCACCTCCACGCGGTAGGGAACGAGCTTATCGCGCGGCAGCTTCTCCGGAAGCGCGCGGAACTTCCTGTCCAGGATCGCGGTGATCGCCGAGTCCGTGCCGACGCGCACCGGGATCTGCTCCCAGCCCGGCGGGAGCACCAGCGTGTAGCCGGTCGGCGAATGCGGCCGCTCCGCCGCACCGCCGGTGACGCGGGCATCGCCCGGCTCAGGCCGCACGTGGCCTCACCTCATCCGTGCGCGGACCGCCGTCGCCGTCGGGCCAGCGCACGGCTACCACGTGCCCGTGAGGACGGTGAACGCCGGGATCGTCACCGGAGCGATCACGCTGACGGCGTTTACGAGCGCGTCAGCCTGGGCGGTGGAAAAACCGCCGTCCATCGTGGTGCCATCCTCGATCTTGTTGTAGACGCCGGTGGCGGGGTTGTCCGGCAGGTGGACGCTCAGCGGGACCGATCCGATGTGTACCGGCTTGCCGTCCGGACCGTCGAGTTCCAGGCCGCCGAGGGCGGGGGCGCCGATACCCGCGGTGAAACTGGGGCGGCGTTGAGGCCAAGCGCTCCCGCGAACGCCTTGCCCGAGGCAAGGCTCGCGGCGACCGCGGCGTTGCCCGCGAAACGCTGCCAGACCGCCAGGATCTTGCCGAAGTTCTCCGCGTCCTCGCTCGTCCCGCCGATCCGGAGCGCCGCCCGCACGAACAGCGGCAGTTTGCCCTCATACTTCCCGACCTCGGGGACAAGCTCCGCCACCTTGCCTTCGAACTGCGACATGATCTTCGCGCGGGCCGCGTCGTCGAAGAGGCTCCCCGCCTTGTCCAGGAAGATCTGGCCCTTGGCCATCATCACGCCCCGCTCACCCTGCACGAGGCCCTCACCGAGCGTCTCCGTGCCCTCAGCCATGCCCTTGAGCGCCCCAGCCGCGGCCTTGCCGAGGCCGAACGTGAGCAGCGCGAACGCGTCCAGCGCCACATCGAACCAGGAGCCGTTGCCGGTTGCAGCGAGCATCAGGCGGCCCACCAGGGCCGCGGCGGTGAGCCCGAACCCGATCCACAGCAGGGCCGCCACGATATTCACGCCGGGTATGAACAGCGCCGCGATGGCCAGGATCGTGGCGATGACCTCCAGGCCCGTGCAGACGTCCCTGATCAGCCAGGCGTACTGGCCGACCCAGTCCTTGAACCTGTCCCACCAGGAGTCCTTGACGGCGTCGTCGATCGCCTTGTTGATCAGGCCCGCATGGTAGCTGGCCGAGTTGTCGCGCAGCGTGGTCGCCTTGTTCAGCAGCGCCTTCGCCGCGTCGAGCTCGGCCTGGGCCCGCTGCATGGACGTGTGGTAGTTCTGGATGTCCTGCTTCTGCTGCGGGGTCAGGTTGCTGCCCGAGGGCAGCACGACGGCCTGATTCAGCTTCGCATGCGGTCCCTCAGCCTGGTTGAGGGCCTGGATCGACATCGACTGCGCCTGCTCCAGGCCCAGGATCCAGCCGTTCAGCGCCGCGGACACCTTCTGGTAGCGGCCGGCCACCTTGCCGAGCTGGCCAGCCAGGTCGTTCGCCGAGGAATGGATCTTGTCGGCGTACTGCCCCTTGAGAGCACCGTCCGCGCCGCCCGCACCGATCTTGCGCAGCGCCGCCACCTGGTCAGATATCTGCCTGGCGACCGCCGCCAGATGCGCGGCCTCCTGGCTGATCCTCCCCGGATCCCCCGGCACGGGGTCAGCATCCAGCCCCAGCGGCTCCCACTGATAGCCGGGCGGTCGTCCCACACGTGCTCCCTAGGCGTTGTGGTTACTTCTGCTTCTTGGCGGTCAGGCTGGCCGCGAGTTTGCTGTCGGTGCTGGTGAACTGCTTCCTGGACGCACTGATCATCGTGCCGAGCGCCTGCATGGAGCCGACCAGCTTCTCCCGGTGGGAGTCCCAGTTCCCGGCGAAGGCATCCATCGCCGACGCGATGTCACCCGATCCCATGGCCCCGGCGTAACTGCCCTCCTGGGCCTTGATGTTCCGGAACTCCGAGGTGAGGCTGCTGAGGGTGCGCTCGGCCGAGTCGAGGAGCTGATAGTCGACCTTCAGGTCCGTCATGCCCGTCTCCCTGACTGATCGCTGGCATACCGGCTGATCGTTGGCACATCCGGCGCGACCATTGGTATCTAGATCACATATGGGGTGTCAAGCCAGTGCTGCTTGTTACTTCGCCGGTGTTCTCCGCAGGCCGGGGCCGGGACCAGAATGTTGGTGGCACGTATGTGATGACCTCAGGGCAGGCGGCCGACCCAGACCAGGCTGCGGACGCCAGCATCGCCGCCCGCGGGCGGCGGGATCACGTCGGCCGTACCGGCTGGCGTCACGCACCACCGGGCCGGGACACCCTAGCCAGGAGTGCCCTGTCGCGCACGACGTGGCCTGGGTGATGCGCTCATAACCGCCGCCGCAGATCCTTTGGCCGGCACCGGTCCGCCCGCCCAGCCCCTCCCGGGCTGGGCCGGGAGCCGCAGTGCCGTGACAGCATGCCAGCGGAAGCAGCTGACGGACCTGGCTCTCGTTGAGTTTGTCACCAATCGGTGGCAAACTTCCGGCGAGCGGCCAGGCGTCGATCAGGAGGTACGCACTACTTCGACGGAGTCCAACCTGGTTTCAGTCGGCCGCTACGTGGACATCGCCACGCTGCTGCGCCGCCCAAGAGACCCGTAGCGTCAACCACACACCGAGCCGCCGTTATGCTCGCCAACGTAGTTGCCAAGACAGCTGCCTGATCCTGTGCCGAATCGGATGATCTGCGTCCGGCCACCAGATGATCCAATGGCCGACCGGCGCGCGGATCTGCGAGAGCAGCGTGCGACGCGCGGCTTAGCGAGCGGTTCATCGCCGCATGGCAACTGTCCTGTGGTTACATGGTCCAGCGCCCGGCGGACTGAGCTGTAAACCGTTTGCTAGCTGGCAACGCGAACGGTAAGTGTCAGCTGATCTTGGTCGGGTGCAGGAAGGCCTCGTGGCGGAAGTGGTCGTCCTGGCCGACGAAGGCCTTGAACGCGCCCAGCCGGTAGGCGTCTCCGGACTTGCGCGTCTCGACTTCGATGTGGAAGTCGCGCTTGAGGTGGGCCAGGTGCCGCTCGAACCCGGGGACATCGAGGGGGGCGGGGATGCGGCGCAGGATCTGCTCCATGGTGAGGAAGCCTGCGTCATCGCGGAGGACCTTGTATACCGGGTCATGCGCGGCGGGAGACTGCTCGACCAGGTGACAGGGCTCGCCTTGGTGGTCGAGGGCGCGCCGGATCTGCTCACCGATCGCGCGGGCTACCGGCGGCGGGAAGGCGTTGCCGATCTGCCGGTAGTTCGAGGTCTTGCGGCCGGTGAACTCCCATCGGTACTCACGGCCGTCCCAGCCCTGCAGCCTGGCGACCATCTCGCAGGTGAGCTTGGGCAGCAGGGTCACCGGGTCATCCGCCGAAGGTGCGTCGTCGGCTACTCCGAGTGCGTCCACGCCCATCTCCCGCCAGGCGCGCTTGGCGCGGGTAGGGCCGAGGTCGGCGCCGCCGTGCTTCTTCGACCCGCCGACGATCGTGGGGGCGATGTCGCTGGCTTTCGCGGCCCATGTGGCTGCACCGGGCCAGCCGTTGGCGGCCATCAGCTCGCGCAGTGTCTCCCCTACAGTGGGCGGCTCACCGTAGGGTTCGGGCCAGGTGAAGTATGCGAAGTCGTCCGGCCGCATGGCGACGAGCACGAACCGGGGCCGCAGCTGCGGCACGCCGTAGTCCGATGCGTGCAGCAGCCGCCAATCGGCGGCGTAGCCTAGCTCGGCCAGCCGGTCCAGGACATGCTGCCGGTAGGCGGCAAACCGGGGCAGCGACAGCCCGCGGACGTTCTCCAGCAGCAGCCCGCGCGGGCCGATGATGCCGCACAGTTCGATGGCCCAGGCGAACAGGTCGCGCTCGTCGGTCGCGCCGAGCTGCCTGCCCGCGACGGTAAACGGCGGGCAGGGCACCCCGCCCGCGAGCAGGTCAATCCCGGCGTAGGCGGCGGGGTCCCAAACATCCGGGCTGGCGACATCCCCCTGGGCGACCTTCCAATGCGGCCGGTTGTGCCTGAGGGTGGCGCACGCGTTCGGGTCCAGTTCGATGCACAGCTCATGCTCGAACCCGGCAAGCTCAAGTCCGAGCGACTGGCCGCCTGCCCCGGCACAGATCTCTACCACCCGGTACTGTGGCACCGTGATCTCCTTCATGGCTGACCGGCGGGCGGGCGCCTCTGCACTCATGGAAAGAATCATGCCCGAAAACCATTGTTCAGTGGTGGACCCACCGCACTTTTAGAAGGCGTGTTCGACCGAAGCCTAGGTCACATCCTTGACGTCGGGCAGGACCGGCGCTGTCCCCACCGGATCATCCGGCTGTGCGACCACCCAGTCACCGCCATCCAGCGTCGCGAAAGGCAGCCCGGCGTGGCGGGACCGCCGACGCGCCAGCCGGACGCTGACCGACTCGCCCGGCCCGGGAACCGGTATCGCCAGTGCCTGCGCGATGCGCCGGTGGCTCTCGTACTGGCCGATGATCACGATCCCCTCAGGGCGCAGGCTGCTCCGCGATCCGCCGTTGCCCCGGACGCGCTTCATGTAGTCCTCCTGCTGCGCGACGGTCGCGACGACAGCCCGGCTAATGAGACGCTGCTGTGCTAGCCGGAACAGCATGTCCACCCGCTTCGTCCCATACCTGGAGCACGTAAAGATCCGTTGTACATCAGCGGCAGGTATCCGAAGCAGCGCGTTCTCCGGAAGCTCATAGCCCCGGAAGATCCAGGTGACTGCTGCCCTGCCCGCCGCGGACAGGCGCCGCTTGAGATCCCGGTTGCCGCGCGATGCAGTCAGCAGGTGATCACTGGCGCGGACCAGCCCCAGCGACCACCTGCCCTGATCATCACTCGCCCATAGCCCGAGAATGATGTGTCCCACGGCTTCCGGCGGGATCATCCAATCGGCCAGGTCTTGCGAGTACTTGCAGTCCACGTCGATACTGCGGATGGCGAAATCCATCGCCCTCCCGTCAGCGAAGCCGAACTCGCGCTGCAAGTTGATCTCCACCAAAGTCCCGAAATGGGTCTTCTCAGTCTTGTACAGCTGATCCCAGCGATACCTGCCCGTGTGCTGGCCATCAAGAAGCATGTCGTAGGTCCGGCGCAGAACCCTGGCGACTCTCAGCCCGTCAGGATCATGCGACATGAGCTCATCAGCCACGGCTCTCAACTCCGGATCGTCCGGCCGCGCCGATGAGTCCAACAGCGATGCACCCGCTACCACCAGTGCAGCGTAGTGCTCAGTGCATGCGCTGAACCGCGGATCCGGCCTTGTCGGCGGACGGACGGGGTTCTTTGGATACTGGAGCGCCCTCACATCCAACCGGGCCGTCTCCGTTGACCGCGCGTCTGGTGCATGCGCTCTAGCCGCCGGTCGGCGGCATGGCCGACTTTGGGGCAGTTAATCGAGGACTGTCCCCGGGGAGGAGCCCGATGCACCGAACCGGACAATCTGTGCACGCCTGTTGCCGCCACGGACGCTGGCCGTACTGCGCGCCGAGTCGGCACCGGATATCCGGGCCGCCTGTTCGGCGGGTGTTCACCCTGTTCACCTGGCTGAAAACACAGGGCATCGACAACGCCCTCATTCAGCCCTACAGCGACCACGCCACCCGCCAGTCTCTGGAGATCTACTCCCGGCTCGCCCTCGCCGACGCCCAGCAGCGCTACGACGACGTCATCGGCGACTTCCCCATCTGACCAGAATGATCACGCTCGTTTGCGGCTGGTGACACGTTTCTTGCTACTGGCGGGCTGCCGCATCAGGCTACGTTCGCCCGGTTGGCTTGAACAGCTTCTGGGCCGGTGCGCAGCCTGCCAGGATGAATCGCGACCGCAGTCGAGTTGTGGTGGCTGCAGGGGTGCTGCGGTGATCAAGCCGCCGCCAGCGGACAGCGACTGAAGGGCCGTTTCATGACTGTGCTGCGTCTTGGCGTCTCTCTGCAGCCGCGCTGGCCGCTCGATGACGGAGCGAGCGTGCTACGTGCCGCCGGCCGCGCTGAGGAGTTGGGCTTTGACCACGTCGCGGTGGGCAATCGCTTGCTGGACAGTGGCTTCGGCCTGGATAGTGACCCGCTGGTGCTGCTGTCGGCGGTGGCAGCGGTGACAAGTCGGCTGCGGCTGCTGACCTCGGTGCTCGTCGCGCCGTACTATCCGGCGCTGCTCCTCGCCAACCAGGTCGCCACCCTCGACGTGATCTCCGGTGGGCGTCTGATCCTTGGGATGGGCACCGGCTGGAATCCGGCCGAGTTCGACGCCGTCGGCGTGCCCGCCCGCGAACGCGGTGCACGCACCGACGACCATCTCGCAGCTGCCAAAGCACTATGGTCTCGGCGGCCTGCGGACTTCGACGGGCCCTTCACGGTTGTGCGTGAGGCGCACTTGGGTGTGCCTCCGGTCACCCCCGGCGGCCCGCCGGTCTGGGTCGGAGGGCACAGCGATGCCGCGTTGCGGCGTGCGCTGAGATTCGGCGCTGGGTGGTACGGCACGGGTGTTGATGCCGCCGACGTCGAAGCCGTGCGTCGCCGTCTGCACGCGTTGGCCGCAGACTCGGTGGCCGCGGACCGTCTGACACTGGCCTCGGCCGCGTTCCTGACCCCGCCCGGCACCCCGGCCGTCGTATCGGCTCCGGGACGGCCGCTCGGCGGCAGCGACGCGAGTGCCGCGCGTGTCGTCGATGACCTGAAGCGGTTGGCCGATGCGGGATTGACCGCCTGCACGCTGTGGCTGCCTATTGCCGCCGAACACCTTGAGAAGGCGATGGAGTGGATCGCGGCCGAGGTGATGCCTCATCTCGCCTAACCACGCGGCCCGTCGTCAGCTCAGGCTACGTTCGCTCGGTTGACGATGCGGCGCAGCTGGAGGTCTTCAACGTGCCGCTTTCGCCAGATGATGTACCGGCGGATCATGCTGCCCTGTTCCTGGCGGGTTCGGTGGACCGAGCAAGCTCGACCGGGCGAACGTAGCCTGAGGCGGCACCAGAGAGGCTCCGCCTCGGACCGCCGAGGTTGACGGTTCCGCTGGCGAGCCGGTGCTGGCGGGTTCATCCTCGCAATCAGGAACTGGTTGCGGGAGTGATCATGGCGTCACGTCTGGTGCGAACCGATGCAGTTACGGTCGGCGATGTGCTGGACGGGCGCAAGCTGCTGGAGATCGACTGCGTGGACCGGGTCTACCTGACCTTGTCGGTGCCGGGCCTGGTGGTCGGCGGTCAGGTGGTCAGCTTCCTCACTGCGCACGAGCACAACCCGATTCCCTCGCCGGCGCTGCTGGAGCGGCGGGGGCTGGCGTTCCGCCGGGCGGTGACCTCGTTCGCCGAGGCCAATCACATCCCGGTGCTGAGCTTCGCGGGCAAGCGGGACAAGGGCCGCCCGGGGGTGCTGGCCGAATCCCCGTGGCCGGAACGCAAGATCGACCGGGTGATGCCGCTGATGCGCAAGGCCGCGGCCACGGGACGGTCTCAGGTGGTCGCGATCGGGGTCGCGCAGGAATACCAGCGGGTGTTCACCGGGACCAAGGACCAGACCCCGACCGGGGCGGTGTGGTTCTCTTACAACCGCACCGAACGCCGGGTGACCTGCTACTACTTCTACCTCTGGGACGAAGGGTCCGGGCCGGCGTTCATCAAGATCTGCGCGTACTTCCCGTATCCGGGCAAGATCTGGGTCAACGGGCACGAGTGGGCCAAGCGCCAGGCAATCCGGGCGGGCCTGGCGTTCACCGAGCTGTCCAACGGGTTCGCCTCGTGCGAGGACCCGGCTGCGCTGCAGGAGATCTGCGACCGGCTCGGCCCCGGCCAGATCCGGGTGTTCGCCGAGCGCTGGTGGGCCCGGCTGCCGCTGCCGTTCACACGTGCCGACCGGCAGGAGGGCTACTGGTGGGACATCTCCATGCGGCAGGTGGAGGTCGCCAAGACCATCACCTTCACCGCCCCGCGGCATGCCCGGGCGTTCTTCGAGGCCCTCGCCGCGGAGAACCTGGACATCGGCCGCCCGGACAACATGGAGATCATCTTCAACCGGCAGGTCCGCCGCATCACCAAAGGCGTGTTCCGCACCGCGGTCGACCGGGACAACGACGGCGTCGTCGTCAATGCCTTCTACCGGCACTCTCGCGTCAAGATTTACCTTAAGGACGGCCGGGCGCTGCGGGTCGAGACCGTCATCAACGATGCCTACGACATCGGCGTCCTGCGCCGCCTGGA
>DASQVO010000512.1:0-16764 GCA_035640715.1 Streptosporangiaceae bacterium | reverse complement strand
GGAACCAGTGAGCACTCGGCCATGGAACGATGACGCACAGCAGATGCGCCGCCCGCCTGCCCCAGATCTCGCGCTCTATGCCCAATGGCCCTGCATGAGCAGAACTGGCCGATCTGGACGCATGGAAACGGCCCCGAGCAGCTCACCACCAGAGCGCATAGTCGGCAGGGAGGAGGCGGACTGGCAGCGCAGTGACTGGAGAATCCACTCACTCTCTGTGATGGCGACCGTGCCTTCTTCATGGCCGCCAGCCAGCGGGCAAGATCCTGATGGCCGCCCACAGAGCGGCTCCCCAGTTCATGACCGGGTCAGCGCGCGGACAAGTTATCCAGGCTGGCGATGTCGTCGCCGGTCAGCGAGAAGCCGAACACCGCGAAGTTGGCTGTGATCCGCTCGCGATTAGCCGACTTCGGGATCACTGGAATCCCATGCTGGATGTGCCAGCGCAGTATGACCTGTGCCGGTGTCACGCCGTGCCGGGCCGCGATCTGCGTCAGGGTGCCATCACGCAGGTTCGTGCCCTTGATCGGGCTGTAGCCCTCGACGACGACCTCGCGCTGCCGCATCGCGTCGAGCAGCTTCGGGTCATGCCGCGAGAGGCTCCACGGGATCTGGTTGACCGGCGGGCGCTCTCCGGTGGCGTCGGCAAGCTCGTCGATCTGCCCGGTGCTGTAGTTGCTCACGCCGACGGCCCGGGCAAGCCCTTCGTCTCGCACTGCGAGGAACTCTTCCCATACCCGCGGCGATGCCTGGCCGGCCGGCGGCCAGTGCACTAGCCACAGGTCCACGTAGTCGGTGCCCAGCGCCCGGAGGCTCGCATCGAGCGTCGCCCGCTCGCGGCCCGCGTTTCCGGGCGGCAGCTTCGTGGTGATGAACACGTCACGGCGGTCAAGGCCGCTGTCGCGCACGGCGCGGCCGACCTCTGCCTCGTTCCGGTACATGGTCGCAGTGTCGACGTGGCGGTAGCCGATCTCCAGCGCAGACCGGACAGCCTCGTAGCCGTCCCTCCCGTGCAGCCGCCAGGTGCCAAGCCCCACCATGGGCATGAACACTCCGCCAAGGTCCACCCTGGTGTTCTCGCGCACATCCATCAGAAATGCGCGGATTCCCCGTCGCCTTCAGGTGACAGGGGAATCCGCGCTCCCTCCCTTCAGGATTGTTAGACACGCTGGTCGTGTATACCAGTCGTGTGTCTCGTGACGTGCGGGTATCCGCCGGGGGCGTGTACGACCTCGGGCTGCACGTGGTGTGGTGCCCGAAGTACCGGCGCCCGGTGCTGACCGGGCCTGTCGCGGCCCGGCTGCAGGAGCTGATCGACGCGAAGGCCGCCGAGCACGGGTGGCGGATCGTGGCATGCGAGATCATGCCCGACCACGTGCACCTGTTCGTCAAGACCGGGCCGCAGGATGCCCCGTCGTATGTGGCGAACCAGTTCAAGGGATCGACCAGCCGCATCCTGCGGGCCGAGTTCCCGCACCTGCGGTCACGGCTGCCGACGCTGTGGTCCCGGTCGTTCTTCGTCTCCTCCGTGGGCGCGGTCAGCGCTGCCACAGTGCAGCGGTACATCGATACCCAGTACGAGCAGCCGTGGCGCAAGGAGAAAGCCCGGTGAGGCGGGCGTACAAGTTCCGCGCCTACCTGACGCGCCCGCAGGAGGGCCGCGCGTCCAGGCTGCTGCGTGACCACTGCGACCTGTACAACGCAGCCCTGATGGAACGGCGCGAAGCCTGGCGGATGCGCAAGATGAGCGTCTCCTACGGCATGCAGTCCGCCCAGCTCAAGGACATCCGCCGGGCCGACCCGGACGGGCAGGGACGGCACTCCTTCACCGCCCAGCAGCAGACCCTCCGCAGGCTGAACGCCGTGTTCGCGGCGTTCTGCGAGCGCTGCAAGACGGAAGACAAGCCCGGCTATCCCAGGTTCAAGCCGCACCAACGGTTCAATCAGGTCATGTTCGTCGCAGGCGACGGCGCAAAATGGCAGCCACGCGACGGCAGGAAGTGGGCTTACGCCGCGTTCCAGGGCGTGGGCACCGTCAAGGTGCGCCAGCACCGCGACGTGCCCGGCACCGTCAAGACGCTCCAGCTCAAGCGGGAGCACCGGCGCTGGTATGTCATCGTCGTCGCCGAGACTGAGCCCGTACCGCTCCCAGCTACGGGGCGCGAGGTCGGCGCGGACGTAGGCGTGGCCCGATTCCTCACCACGAGCGACGGGGAGATCGTTGCTAACCCGCGGTTCCTGGCCGCGTCGGCTGAGGTCATCGCGGATCTGGAGCGCCGCAAGGCCCGTGCCAGGCCCGGCTCGGGGAACCGCAAGCGGCTGCGCCGCGCCCTGGCCAAGCAGTGGCGTACGGCCCGCAACCGGCGCCGCGACTTCCACCACAAGACCGCCCGCGCCCTGGTGGACTCCTGCGAGGTAATCGCGCTGGAGAACCTGAACACGGCCGGGATGACCCGCAGCCCGGCACCGAAACCCGATCCGGGCAAGCCTGGCGCGTTCCTGCCGAACGGAGCCGCCGCGAAATCCGGGCTGAACAAGTCGGTACTCGACGCCGGCTGGTACCAGTTCAGGAGCATCCTCGTCGGCAAGGCTGAAAGCGCCGGCCGGCGGGTGGTGCTCGTGACCCCAGCCGGGACGAGCATCAGCTGTCACCAGTGCGGGCGGAAATGTGAGCGCCCGCGGCAGGACACCGTGATCTGCCCCGTGCACGGCGCGATGGACGCCGACCTGAACGGTGCGATCAACATAGCTTCCAGGGCCGGGCTGGGCTCTGGTCAGGCCGCGCCAGCGGCCTGAGAAGCTGGCGGCTTCAGCCGTCAGAGCAGTCACATGCCGATTGTCCCAGCCGATCCGATCGATCGATCCGATCACGCCCTCGAAGAGCACCAGCCGGACCCGGCACGCGGCTGGGCGGACCGCGCCGTGTCAGCACGCTTGGCAACCAGGGCGACGGCTGATACGTTCACGGCTCGTGCGGCGAGTCTCGGTGGTCGGCACCTCAGGTTCGGGAAAATCCACCATCGCCCGTGAACTCGCCCGGAACCTCGGTGTGCCCTTTGTGGAACTCGATTCCATCTTCCATCAGCCGGACTGGGTTCCGCTGCCAGCCGAGGAATTCCGTCGCCGCGTCGCGGATGCGGCGGCCGGTGATGGCTGGGTCATCGACGGCAACTACAGCGCCGTCCAGCCGCTTGTCTGGGAGCGCGCCGACACCGTCATCTGGATCGACCTTCCCCGGTGCACCGTGATGCGCCAGATCGTCTGGCGGACGCTGCGCCGCGTCGCCGGGCGCGCCGAACTTTGGAACGGCAACCGCGAACGGTGGGCGAACCTGCTCACCTGGGATCCGGAGAAGTCGGTTATCTCGTGGGCCTGGCACCGGCACGCGGTCTACCGGCAGCGCTACGCCGACGCGGCGGGGGACCCGGCCAACGCACACCTGCGCTTCGTGCGGCTGAAGAGCCGTGATGACGTCCGGCGCTTCCTCGCCCGGACCAGCACCGATCCATGATTGGACCCGAGTCTGCCCGGTGGCTGACCCGGCAGCACCCGTTAGGCCGCGACGAGCTCGGATGGCTCGGCTATGACGTCCACGAGTGCGCCATTACGCATCACCGTGATCGCAAGCGGCTTCCCGATAGCCTCGGCGAACATCAGCCGCTGCAAATCCTGCGCCGCCGCGACCGGATGCCCGGCGGCGGACAGCAGCAGGTCCCCGGCACGCAGCCCAGCCCGGTCGGCCGGGCTGCCCGGCACGACCTCCGCCACGCGTAGGCCGGTGGTCCGCCCGATGCGCTCACGCCAGGGCGCCGGCAACGGCGCCGGCACCATGACCAGGCCCAGGTACGCTCGCCGGACCTTCCCGTCCCGCATCAGCGTGGACATGATCCGGCGCGTCGTAGTGTTGACTGGGACGGCCATGCCGAGCCCGACGCCAGCTACCGCCGTGTTGATGCCGATGACCCGGGCGCTGGCGTCAGCGAGCGCGCCGCCCGAATTCCCCGGGTTGAGTGCGGCATCGGTCTGGATGACGTCTTCGATGATCCGGCCGCCGCCGGCGGGCATCGACCGGCCCAGCGCGCTCACGACACCTGCGGTGACCGAGCCCGCCAACCCCAGCGGGTTACCGACCGCGACGACGAGTTGCCCCACGACGAGATCGTCGGCCTCGCCGAGATCGGCAGGCGCCGGCGTGGGCCCAGTCGCGCGGAGCACCGCCAGGTCGGACAGTGGGTCGGCGCCGACCACACGGAACGGAGCGGATGACCCGTCGGAGAACGAGGCCGTGCCGCCGTGCGCCCGCCCGACGACGTGCGCGTTGGTGAGCAGAAATCCATCGCCGGTGAAGACAACGGCGGAACCGAGGCTCTCACCGGACGAGCCTCCCGGTCCCCGGCGGGGGACGCGCAGGCTCGCCACCTTCGGTGTGAGCTTCTCTGCGACTCCTGAAACGATTTGTGAGTACGCGTCCAGCGGACGGCCGTCTGCCATGCCGCCTCCATCTGCCGATGATTACAGTATTACTCAGCAACAGGCTCGGTGGCGCGCGGCTTCCCCGCCCTCAATAAGCCTTCAGCAGAATCCCGAACAAGAGCCGGGCCTTCAGGCCCGGCGAGCGGCCGGTGTATCGGCCGGTACCGGCACAGGCTACGGACAGGCGATTGTTACCGGCCCAGCGAGTCCGGGCCTTCAGGCCCGGCGAGCGGCCGGTGTATCGGACCCCAGCCCGGGAAAGCTGACGGGGGGCTCCGGGGGGTCGTCCCCCCGGGCTAACACCGTCCCCCCGGGCTAACACCATAACGCGCCCCTGGCCGTGGTGAGTTCAGTGCAGAACCTGGCGTATTCGGCTAGCTCGCTGTAGGCCGGGATGACGACCAAGGCGCGGGCGACGGCGACGATGTGTGCCTGCGTCGTGGCCGCCATCCGCTCCCGTTCCCGGTCCGCGGACAGCATGACGACGTTCTGGCTGCCTGACGCCGTCAGCCAGCCGAGCAGGAACATCGCCACGACCATGACGCCGAGCCAGGGAATCAGCGCGACGTTCCCGAGCAGGCTGGGCGGCCGCTGCCCCATCGCGTGGAAGACGCCGACCGCCACGGTCACGCCCATCCAGCAGATGCCCGCAATCACCAAAGCAACCAGCAGCCACTGCCAGGCCCAGATCAGCCGCCACCAGCCGGGGACCTTGCCCTGCGCGGGCATGCTCTCACTGATCGCCGCGCTGAGCGCGCCGCGGATCTCAGCCGCCCGTGACCGCGCCGCCCCGCGAACCGTACGCGGCCACGGATCCGGCAGCGTCCCGCTAATCACATTGGCGAAAGCCGTGATGGCGCTGTCAATCTCGGATTGCTGTGCGTCCGCGCCAGCGGCTACCGCTGCTCCGGTGTCACCGCTGACGCCTCCCAGACGCATCGCGCGCACGGGATCACGGCGCGGAAACCAGCCGACCAGGCGGGCAGCCGGCCAGCTGAGGTATTTTGCGGCACGCATCTCGCGGACGTTCTCCAGCGCGTCCGTGACGGCGGCCAGGCCGGCTGCACGCGCGAAGGCGTCCGCCAGGTCCATGACCGCTCCCGCCGGAACGCTTTCGATGGCGGTCCTGGCCTGGCCGGTGCCCTCGGCGCTGGTGGAAGCGGCATCTTCCCGCGGCGGATGCCCTCCGGCCACCGGCGCATCGGCTCTGGCAGCAGCCGATCCCGCCGCTTTGCCGGCGGACGCGCCGTTCTCGGTGCCGTCGCCGGCGCCCGCCGGCGGTTCCCCCGCGGGCAGAAAAGCCCCGGCGCGGGCCGACGCGACCGCCTGGCGGGCCGCCGTGGCCGCCCGGGCCACTGCGGCTGGCTCCCGGGCGTATGAGCTGAACTTGGCGATGAGGGAGTCGATGTCCGCCGCGATCCGCTCGGTGGCCGTCTTCCTGGCTGAAACGGCATCGGCGAGGATCTGGCGCAGGTCGTCGAGGCCCGCGCCGGTGACCGCGGACGCCAGCAGCAGCCGCGCCTCGCCGAGCCCCTCGGAATCGAGGAGCCTGCGCAGGTCCTCCTCGCAGTCATGGGCCTGCTCGGGTGTGAGCAGGTCACACTGGTTGAGCACGACCGTGGTCACGGTGGCGTGCCGCGCGAGCGGGGCGAGGAAGCGGCTGTGCACGGCGGCGTCGGCGTACTTCTGCGGATCGACTACCCAGACCATCATGTCAGCGAGGCTGATCAGGCGGCCGGTGGCCGATGCGGCCCCGGCAGCCACCGAGTCGTGGTCGGGGAGATCGAGCAGGAGCAGGCCGCTGAGCGTGGCCTCGCCGGCATCCAGCGCGCTGGCCCGCGCGTACCTATACCGCCGTTCCACGCCCAGCCAGTCCAGCAGCGGCGCGGCTCCCTGCATCCCCCACACGCAGGCGTGCGCGTGGCGGGTCGCCGGGCGTGTCACGGCCGCCGGTGAGAAGCTGGCTCCCGCCAGCGCGTTGAACAGGGACGATTTCCCGCTTCCCGTGCCGCCTGCCAGGGTCACAACGGTATGCGCGGCGGAAAGCCGGAGCCGCTCGCCGGATCGCTCCAGCAGGCCCTTGGCTTCGGCGAGCAGTTCCGGGCTGAACCCGCCGGGGCCGCCGCGGGCCGAAGCGATCTCGACCAGGGACGCCAGTGCCGACAGCCGGGCTGGCAGGCTGGTATCCGGCAGCCCGGCGAGAGGCGGAGGGCTGGTGGTCACTGAAGCGCCTCGAGCATGTACGCGGCCTGGTACAGCCGGACCCCGGCGGTCTCGTTGCACGTGCCCGCGCCATCGATGACCTCGGGGAAGCGGAGAAGTTCCTCGTCGAACAGCAAGCGCGCCCTCTCGTCAAGCTCAGCGCGGGCTTTCCGGCATATATCGCGAACGGACTGTTCGCCGAGCACCGTCGTCAGGATGCTCCGGGGCAGCGTCAGGATGTTGCTGTCGTCCGGTGACGCCGCGACGTGGCTGACGGTCGCGCTCTCGCCGAGGATAGCGAGAACCATCAGCAGGGCCAGCGATTCGTCGTCTAGCGGCGCTGACCGTACGCGCGGGCGCTTCGCGCGGTCGGCGTCCCGCACGAGCCGCAGCACGTGATCCTGCCATGCGCTGACTGCCCGGGCGGCGCGCAGTGGCAGGTCGCGGGCGGACCGCCCGAGAGCCGCGATGTCCGACGGTTCGGCGGCGTCGTCCGCCTCGCTGCCGAACGCGGACGCGAACAGCCGGTCCGCGTCGGTACCGGAGGCCCGCCTCTGCTCGGCAGCCGCGAGCAGGGCCGCGCCAGCCGGGTCGGCGCGCCAGCGGCCGACCGCATCCTCTGCCGCGGCATCGGCGGCGGAGACGATGGCTGACTCCAGAGCCGAACGCAGCGCCGACTTCATGGAGTTCGCCCGCTCCGGCGCCTGACGCTTGCGCGCCCGCTTGCCCTGGCGCGGCGCCTTGCGCGACCGCAGAATGCGCATCAGGTCGCCGGTCGCGACGACATCGGTCCACCGGACCTGCACCTCGCCGCGCAGCAGCGAGCCGTCGCTCGTCACCTTCTGCACTTCCGCGAGCGCGTCCCGGTACGGCGCCTCCGCCTCCCTGCGCAAGCGGGAGCGCACGCCAAGCTGGGCCTCAGCGTGGGCGGCAAGCGCGGGTACCCGGGTCCTGAAGGTGTCGAGCACGCCTGACATGGTCTGGGTGAGCACGGCCACGCGGCGGTCCTCCCGCCTCGCGGTATCGGTCAGCCATGCGCGGATCGGCTGGAAGGCGTCGAGGGGAAGCATGCCGTCCGTGACGCGGGTCTCCGGGACGATGAACCGGCCCGCATCGTCGATGTCGTTGGCATCGAGCATGGCGGCGAAGTGCCCGGCGAGTTCCGAACGAGAGCCCGATGGCACCCGCGACAGCACGATCCCCAGCGACGCGCCGCGGTCCCTGGCATGCTGCAGCATCTGCCAGACCGGCGCATCCGCGTACCTGCTGGCGGATGTCACGAACAGCCACAGGTCGGAGGCGTCAAGGAACTGGTAGGCGAATTCGTGATGCGCCTGCACCACCGAGTCGATGTCAGGCGTGTCGAGGAGCGCGAGGCCCTTCGGCACGCCCTCGCTCGCGGCGAGCACGAGCAGCCCGTCCCGGCCGGGCCTGGCCAGCCCTTCCTGGCGGACCCGCGGCAGGCTCGGCAGGAAGTTGTTCTCCGCGAACCAGTCCACCTCGTCGGGATGGCATGCCAGCACCGGGCTGTTCGTGGTGGGCCTGCGCACGCCCGTCGCGCTGACCTGCATGCCGACGATGCTGTTGACCAGCGTTGACTTGCCGGATCCGGTGGACCCGACGAGCGCGACCAGGATGGGAGCCGCGGAGCGGCGCAGGCGGGGCAGCAGGTAGTCGTCGATCTGGCTGATCAGCTTTGCCCGCTCGGCCTTCGCCTCCGCCATGCCCGGCGTCTCGTACAGCAGGGGAATGGCGGCAATCCGCTTGCGCAGGTTGAGCAGCGTGGACTCGAGCGCCCGCGCGTCGACACGCACGTGCGGCTCCCCCGCGGGATCCGGCACGGCGTCATGGCCAGCCTCCGGATTCTCCCCGGCCTGGGCTGCGGGATCATTCTCGCCGTGCCGTGCCCGAACTGGCGAGGCATCCTCCGATGCCTGCGCGGGCTCGCCGGCGACTGCTGGAGTGGCCCTGCCCTCGGGCGCAGATGACGTTCTCACGCCCTGTCCGTCCATAGTTCCGCCTGGCCTCCTCAGCCTCCCGTAGTGCCAGCCCGGGAGGACGATCCCGTCGGGCCGCCCTGGCGGGACGACTCCTTCCGGCCACCCCGGCGGGGCACAGCCTGGCGGGATGGCCCCTCCTGACCGCCCCGGCGGGGCACGGCCTGCGGGGGTGCGCCGACATCGCCGGGCATGGCCGGCTGCATGCCGCGCATGAGCTCGGCGATCTCCGCTGCCACGTTCACGACCTCACCTATCACGACCACGGCCGGGGGCTTGATCCCCTCTTTGAATACCCTAGGCGCGACCGTGTCCAGCGTTGCGATAATTGTGCGCTGCGTAGGCAGAGTACCGTTCGCGATGATTGAAACTGGTGTGCTGCCGGCACGTCCATACCGGATGAGCGCTTCGGCCACGGCAGCGAGCCGCTCGACCGCCATCAGCAGGACGAGCGTGCCCGTGGCAGCCCCGAGCGCCGGCCAGTTCACCGTCGAACGTTCGTCATCCGGCGCGACGTGCACCGACACCACGTGGAATTCCTGCGCGACGCCGCGGTGCGTGACGGGCACTCCCGCGGCTGCCGGGACGGCCACGGCGCTTGTCACGCCCGGCACGACCGTCACCGGGATGCCGGCCCGCAGGCACGCGAGGACTTCTTCCGCGCCGCGGCCGAAGACGTACGGGTCGCCGCCCTTGAGCCGGACCACGAAGCGGCCGGCCTGGGCATGGGAGATGAGCGTGGCGTTGATGTGCTCCTGCGCCACGGCGCGGCCATAGGGAATCTTGGCGGCGTCGACGACCTCTACGTCCGGCGGCAGTTCATCGAGCACCGAACGTGGCGCGAGCCGGTCGGTCACCACGACATCGGCTTCGGCCAGCAATTGCCGCCCCCGAACCGTGATGAGACCGGGATCGCCGGGCCCGCCGCCGACGAGCGCGACGCCAGACCGGTGGCCGCGACCGCGCCGGGCGCCGAGTGTCCCCGACCGGAGCCCCCCGATAATGGCGTCCCTGATACCGGCGCTACGCCGGGGATCGCCACTCAGCACGCCGACCCGGACGTCACCCGCCACCCCGGACGCGGGTGTCCACGCCGCCGACGCCTCCGCGTCGTCCGCGCGGACACACCAGATTCTCATTGCCTCCGCCTCCGCGGCGATGGCCGCGTTCACGGCCGCGTCATCGGTGCACGCGCAGACGAGCCACGCTCCCGCGCAGTCTCCGTCCGCGAAGTGCCGCCGGGCCCACCGGATCCGGCCGGCGAGCGCGAGACCTTCCAGGGACCCAGTGATCTCCGGCGACACGACGAGCACGTCGGCGCCCGCATCGAGAAGGGCCGGCACCCGGCGGGAGGCGACGGCGCCTCCGCCAGCCACGACGACGCGCCTGCCGCGAAGACGCAGCCCGAGAAGGTACGGCTGACCGTCCTTGGTGGCCATTGTTGGATAAACGCTCCTTGTCGCTCACACCCGCGGAGTCAAACGTCGCGACGTCACGCAGAGCGCGTGCCGCACTCTGCACGAGGGGCAGGGCGAGCAGCGCCCCGGTTCCCTCGCCAAGCCGCAAATCCAGATCAACCAGCGGGCGCAGCCCCAAGTGACCAAGCGTAGCCGCATGTCCGGGTTCGGTACTCCGGTGACCCGCCAGGCATGCGCCCATCGCATCCGGTGTGACAGAGGCGGCGGCAAGCGCGGCAGCGCCGGCGATAACGCCATCCAGGATGACCGGCACGCGAAGCGCCGCCGCCGCCAGGATGAAGCCAGCCAGCGCACAGTGCTCGAAGCCGCCGAATGCGGCGATCACCCCGACCGGGTCGGCCGCGTCCGGCTGATGCAGCGCCAGCCCCCGCCGGATCACATCGATCTTCCTGGCATGGGCGGCGGCGTCGGCCCCGGCACCGGCGCCGGTGACCCGGGCCGGATCGCTCCCGGTAAAGGCGCAGATCAGCGCCGCCGATGCGGTAGTGTTCGCGATCCCCATGTCGCCGGTGACCAGGCACCGGTTCCCGGCCGCGACCAGGTCACGGGCGACCTCTATGCCGACCGTCAGCGCGGCCACGGCCTGCTCGCGGGTCATCGCCGGCCCCTGGGTGAAGTCCGCCGTTCCCCTGGCGATCTTCCGCGGGAGCAGCCCGGGCGCCGACTCCAGGTCGGCGGCGACCCCGGCGTCGACCACGACGACCTCGGCTCCGGCCTGTGCCGCGAACGCGTTGACGACGGCGCCCCCGGCCAGGAAGTTGGCGACCATCTGCGCTGTCACTTCCTGCGGCCACGGGGTGACTCCCTGAGCGTGTACGCCATGGTCACCTGCGAAGATCGCGACAGCGGCGGGCTCGGGCAGTGGCGGAGGGCACTCACCGGCCAGCCCGGCGAGCTGCACGGACACGTCCTCCAGCACGCCGAGCGAGCCGCGCGGCTTGGTCATCCGGTCCTGCCGCTCGCGGGCGGCGGCCATCGCCGCCGCGTCCAGCGGGCGGATCGCCGCCCGCATCTCATCAACCGGATCCACTGGTTCTTCCCCGGGAAGTCCCCGGCGGCCATATTCCTCGGCGTGCACCGCCCACGCAACCGGGCGGCGGCGCGCCCACCCGGAGACCGCAAGCTCCGGCTCGGCGGGGAATTCGCGGACATAGCCAGCGCACAGGTAGGCGATGATCTCCAGGTGGGCGGGCAGCCCCAGCTCGGCGGCTAGTTCGCGCTCGTCGAAGAAGCTCACCCAGCCGATGCCGAGCCCCTCCGCCCGCGCCGCCAGCCACAGGTTGGCGACGGCCAGCACGCTGGAGAACGCGGCCGTCTGCGGCTGACTGTGGCGGCCGAGCGTATGGCGGCCGCCACGAGTGGGATCGCACGTGACAGCGATGTTGACCGGCGTGTCGAGAATCGATTCCACCTTCAGCCGGCCGAACGCGCGGGAACGCGCCGCCGGCAGCCCTGCGGCGTACGCGTCGCGGTTACGCCCGGCCAGCGCGGCGACGCGTTCGCGCCGCCGCCGGTCGGTGATCACGATGAAGTCCCACGGCTGGGAGAACCCGACGGAGGGCGCGTGATGGGCAGCGGCCAGCACGCGCCGGAGCACGTCGTCCGGCACCGGGTCGGGAAGGAAGCCCTGCCGCACGTCCCGGCGCTCCCCTATCACCCGGTAAACGGCCTCGCGCTGCTCCGCCGGATACGCCGCTGCCCGCTCCCCTGCCGGCGACATCCCGCTTTCCTCGCCGCTCATGTGGGCCGTCCCGAACCGCTCGGGCGACGGTGCGGAAAACGACCCGCGATCATGGAAGAAAACGCGCTGGCCGTAGGTTTTCTGGGACCAGAGTTACGAAGTGGCATCTTTGTTGCTTTCATGACGCGGGCCTCCCGGACCTGGCCTCCGCATCGGGATGACCGGCATCGGCGCGGGTCAGGGGCAGGTCATGCCCGCGGCCGTGAACATGGTCGTGCGGATGTTCGTGCGGCTGCTGCGGAGCGCCGACGCGGTGCTCGAAGCCCGGCAGCGCGGTCCGGTATACGCACATGTCGCAATTCATCCTGATGTCGCCCGCGAGCGCCTCCCGGTAGCGCTCGGCGACGAGTGCCGCGATCTCGGCACAGTCGCCGAGCACGTCCGTGCACCGGATCTCCAGCCCCGGATGAGCGTTCGCATACTCCGCTGCCTGCTCCGTAACCCGGTCCGGCAGCACGCCGGGGAACAGGAAATAACGCGCGACCACGATCCGGCGGGCGCCGAGCCGGCGGCATCGCTCCAGCCCTTCCGCCACACCGGGGCGGGCAAGCGAGACGAACGCGGTCTCGGTGAACTCGTAATCCCGGCCCTCCCACAGCAGCCGGGCCGCCTTGCACACATCCGCGTTGCCGTCCGGGTCGGTCGAGCCGCGCCCGACGACGAGGACCGCAGCGGGGTGCGTCATGCCGCCGCGGGCTGCGGCGATCCGCTCGGCGAGCAGCTGCAGCAGCACCGGGTGCGGGCCGAGCGGCCGCCCGTAACGCCAGCTGAGCCCCGGATGACGGCCGGTCTCACGGACAAGCGCCGCGGGAACATCGCCCTTGGAGTGGCCGGCGGCCGACAGCATCAGCGGAACGGCGACCACACTCTTGTGCCCCCGGCTGACCAGTCCTGCCACCGCGTCGCGGACCGCCGGCGCGGACAGCTCGATGAAGCCGCCGGCAACGTCCACGCCGCGGCGGCCCGCTTCGGCGGCGACCCGCCGGGTCAGCGCGGTGAAGGCCGCCACCCCCGCCGGGTCGCGGGTGCCGTGCCCTGCCACCAGGAGCGCCGGCTTCACTGGCGGTTCCGATGGGAAGGCAGCCGGCTCTGCGGCGCCTGCGCACGGGCCACCCGCAGCAGCGCGTTGAACGCGGCCGCGGCCACCGCCGAACCGCCTTTCTCGGAGACGTTGCTGATCGCGGGCAGGCCGCTGGCCCGCAAGGCCTCCTTGGCCGCGGCCGCGCCGACGAACCCGACCGGCAGCCCGATCACCAGCGCCGGCGCGACATCCCTGCGCAGGATCTCCTCAAGGGCGGTCGGCGCGCAGCCGACGACCCACACGGCGCCGGGCCCCGCCTCGCCGAACGCCAGCCGGATCGCCGCAGCTGAAACGGTGAGGCCCACCGTGCGGGACAGCCTCACCGCGAGGGAATCACCGATCTTGCAGATCACCGGGTAGCCGGTGATGCCGGCCGCCACCATCGCGACGTCGGTGACAACCGGCGCGCCCCGCGCGATGGCCCCTACCCCGGACGCCAGCGCCATCTCGTCGCAGACGAGGTCGGTGGCGTAGTCAAAATCCGCACTGGCATGGATGACACGCTCGGTCACCGCCCTCGTTAGCGTCGGCAGGTGGCTCAGGTCGATGCGGGATCGCAGGATCCGGTAGGACTCGGCCTCGATCGGGTCGGCCTCGCCGGCCGCGCGCGCGTCGTCGGTCACCTTTCCTCCCCGTTTACCCCAGGAACTCCTACCAGGTCAACGGCATCAACGGGACACACCTCGATGCACTCGCCGCACCCGGTACAGCATCTCCCCAGGACTATCAGGCGCCCGTTTCCGCGCTCCGGGCGGATCGCGTGTTCCGGGCAGGTGAGCAGGCACGCGCCGCAACCCTGGCAACGGTCTGTGACGGCGGCGGTTGCGGTCACGACGGCCCCGCCCAGCGGTACTCCCGGGGGGTGACCATCCGGCCGGCCACCGCCCGGGACCGCGAGGAACCCACGATGATCAGCGTGCGCATGTCCGCGCCTGCAGGGTCGACATCGGCGAGCGCGGCGACCGACACCGACTCACCCGGCCTGGAGGCGTCCCGGACCCATCCGACGGGCGTTCCCGGCGGACGGGACCGCGCGAGTACCGACAGCGCGCGCCGAAGCTGCCAGGTCCGCCCGCGGCTGGCCGGGTTGTAGAAGCAGACGACCAGGTCCGCTTCGGCGGCGGCAGTGACCCGGCGCTCAATCACCTCCCACGGGGTGTGCAGGTCCGACAGCGAGATGACCGCGTGATCGTGCCCCAGCGGGGCGCCAAGCAGCGCGGCGGCCGCCAGGCTGGCGGTCACTCCGGGCACGCCGGTCACGTCGACCGTCCCATCGGCCAGTTCAAGTGCGGGGCTGGCCATGGCGTAGATGCCCGCGTCACCCGATCCGATGAGCGCGACCGCGCGGCCGGCCCGCGCCTCGGCGACCGCCGTGGCGGCCCGCTCCTGTTCCCGGCCAAGGCCGCTCGCCAGGATGGTGGTGCCGGGCCGCAGCAGGTCGGCGACCTGGTCCACATACTGGTCAAGTCCGACGATGACGGACGCGCGGCGCAGTTCGGCCACGGAACGGGGGGTCATGAGGTCGCGCGCGCCGGGCCCGATGCCCACCACGGCCAGGCGCCCGCGCGGCCGGACCCGGGCCACCGCCACCGTCGCACGGGCGCTCGCCTGCTTGGTCACCACCAGCCCGTGCCCGTCCGGTGAGGCGGGTCCGCGCGCGGCGAGCAGGGCGGCCGCCTCGGCGACGCTCGGGGTTCCTGTCGCCGAACGCACCGTCTCGCTCGGGTTCGGCACCGGGACCGCGGCCAGGTCGGCGGCGGGGAAGAAGGCGAGCTGCCAGTTGCGTCTGCGCACCGCCTCCAGCAGGCCTTCCTCATCCGCCTTCCGGTCCACCGTCGCGGCCAGCCGGACCGAACGCGGCGAGAGCCCTGCGCCCGCAAGCGCGTCGTCAATCAGCGTGCTAACTTCCGCCGCGGTGACGCCGCGGCTGGCCCCGATGCCGACCACCAGCGACGGCGGCCGGTAGACGGCACATCGCCCGGCGGCAGGCACCGCGCGGTCGGACACGATGATCGCGGGTACGCCGGGCTCGGCGCGATCGGCCCGGACCACGTTGGGCGGCAGCGGCGGCAACGGCCAGCCCGGCCGCCCGGCCGCGGCCGGTGCGTCTGCCGCCGCGGGTTCAGGCACCTCCACCGTCAGCGTGACGCGCTCGCCGGACAGGATCGCCGCCCCGACGGAGGCCAGGTCGCTTCCCGGTTCCAGCGCGAATCCCAGGTCGGCGCCGAATTCGTCCAGCGCCACGCATCCGGCCGCATCGCTCGCGGTCGTGATCACCGCCTCGCTGCCGAGCACCAGACAGACGCGGCGGGCCAGCTCGTTGGCGCCGCCCGCATGCGCACCGACCACCGGGACCGCGTAGCGCAATGCCTCATCGACGCAGACCACGCCGGGGTCTGAGTGCTTTCCGCCGAGCAGCGGCGCAAGCAGCCTGACCGTGGCGCCGACAGCGAGGAAACACACGACGGCGTCGCACTCGGCGAACGCGCGCGGCAGCGCCGACGCCGCGGGCTCTTCGTAGCGGCGGGTGTCCGGCCATGCCAGCGCGAGCCGCTCCGCGGCGCCGCGGCCGGCGGCTGTGGCCGCGATCAGCCCGATCATGGCCATGCCCCGCTATCAGGTCCTTCTGCCACCGCTGCCCTGCCCTTTTCTCCCGCGGCCGCTGCGCTGTCTGCCCAGATCACGAACACCGGGTTGACCGCGGCGAGCCGGACGGATCCCCCCGGCAGCCCGGTCAGCCTCGCCGCCTGCACCTGGCTGCCGGCAACGCGGTAACCCAGGCCCGTAAGCAGCTCGCACACGCTCCGTACCCGGTCCACAGACGCGAGCGTCACGACCACGCGGCCGGGCCGTGCCGTCCGCACCGCGTCGCCGAGCACGCCGTCGTCCCCGCCGCCGGCGAACAGCGCATCGGGCTCGGGCAGGTCCGGCAGCACGTCGGGGGCGCGGCCGGCCACGACGCGCAGGAAGACGCCGTGCGCCGCGGCGTTCCGGCGGATGCGGGCGCACTGCTCCGGGTCGGCCTCGATGGCCACCGCCCATGCGCCGAACCGGGCGCATTCGACCGCGACCGAGCCGCAGCCGGCGCCGACGTCCCAGACGGTCCGGCCGGGGCCGGGACCCAGCTTCGCCAGCACGAGCGCGCGGACCTCGGATTTGGTGATCATGGAATCGCGGTACTCGAAAGCGTCCTCGGGCATCGCCCAGCCCGCTGGTGCGCCGGGGTGCCCGGCCAGCCACCGGGGCGGCCCGGCCGCGCCGGGACCTGCGGCGGCCGGATCCAGGGCGATGAGAACGTGCGGGTCCATGACGTCACCTGCGGGAGATTGCGCGAGGTCGCGCACGCGCTCATCGGCGGTGCCGAGGCGCTCGGCGACGTAGACCTTCCGGCCCGCGTCGAGCAGATCGGACCTGAGCTGATCCGTGCCAGCCCCGGGCGGCCCGGTCAGGATGGCGACCTTCGGGTGCGCCAGCGCGGCGGCGCGGGCCAGCCGCACGTCACGCCCGTGCGTGGACAGCACCAGGGCATCATCCCAGTCCAGCCCGAGGCGGCCGAACGCCAGCGCGATGGACGAGACAGCCGGGATGACCGCCGGCGTGATGCCACGGGCGCGCAGGGCCCGCACGATCCCGAAGAAGCCGGGATCCCCGGAGGCGAGCACGGCCGCGGGCCCCCGGCTGGCGCAGATCGCGTCGAGCGCGACCTCGAGGCGGTTAATGACGACCCGTTCCGCCGCCGGCGGAACCTGGACCGCCTCAAGGTGCCGGCGGGCACCGGCGACAAGAGCTGCC
>DASQVO010000511.1:0-3589 GCA_035640715.1 Streptosporangiaceae bacterium | reverse complement strand
CGATGGCGGAGCGCACAAGTGCACGCTGTGCTATGACCGGCTCGGCGTCGGCATGGAACCGGCCTGCGCGAAGGCCTGCCCGACCGATTCCATCCAGTTCGGCCCGCTGGATGAGCTGCGGGAGCGGGCCCAGGCCCGGGTGGCCGACCTGCAGGAAGCCGGGCAGACGGACGCGCGCCTGTACCTCGAGGGCACCGACAACGGCATCGGCGGCGCCGGCGCGTTCTTCCTCCTGCTCGACGAGCCGGAGGTCTACGGCCTGCCGCCGGACCCGGTGGTCAGCACCCGCAGCCTGCCGCGGATGTGGAAGCATGCGGGCCTCGCCGCCGCCGGTGTTGGCGCCATGGTGCTCACGGCCATCCTGGGCGCAGGGGGGACACGGAGATGAGCGTCGGCCAGGCGAGCGCGAATGGTGGCCGCGGTGGCCGTGGCCAGCGGGGCGGCGAGCAGTTCATGGTGCCGCGCGCCGAATTCCGTTCCTACTACGGCCGGCCCGTCATCAAGGAGCCGGTGTGGAAGGAGCCGGACGTCCCCGCCTACCTGTTCTTCGGCGGCCTGGCCGGCGCCTCCTCGGTGCTGGCGGCGGCAGCTCAGCTCACCGGGCGCCGGGGACTGGCCCGGGTGGCCAAGACGGCGGCGCTCGGGGGGATCAGCCTGTCCACGGTTGCGCTGATCAACGACCTGGGTCGGCCGGCCCGGTTCTACAACATGCTCCGCGTCGTCAAGGTGTCCTCCCCGATGAGCGTGGGGTCCTGGATCCTCAGCGCGTACGGTCCAGCGGCAGGGGTGGCGGCGATGTCGGACCTCACCGGCATCCTCCCGGCCGCCGGGACAGCGGCGACCGCGGGCGCGGCCGTGCTCGGGCCCGCCGTGACCACCTATACGGCCGTGCTCCTGTGCGATACTGCGGTGCCGGCCTGGCACGATGCGCACCGCGAGATGCCGTATCTGTTCGCCGGCTCGGCCGCGTCCGCCGCCGGTGGCCTCGGCCTGCTCGCCGCGCCGTCCCGGGAGGCGGAGCCGGCTCGCCGGCTGGCGATCGTGGGGGCCGCCGTTGAGCTCACCGCTAAGAAACTGCTGGAACGGCGCCTGGGGGAGCAGGCCGAGCCCTACCACAGCGGCCGGGCCGGGACCCTGCTCCGCGCCGCTGAGATCCTGACGGTCTGCGGGCTCGCCGGTGCCGCGCTGTCCCGGCGCAGCCGGGTTCTTTCCGCCATGTCGGGCGCGACGCTGCTCGCGGCGTCGGCCGCTACCCGGTTCGGCATCTTCAAGGCCGGCCGCGACTCCGCGCGCCGTCCCGAGTACACGATCGTGCCGCAACGGGAGCGCCGGGACGCCCGGGCCGCCGGCCATATGGCACGGTAACCACGCCTCAGGCGTTTAGGGTGGTAAAACCACCGTAGGCTGCCGCGACCAGGAGGGTGTACCGTTGCCGATTTACGCGTTGGGTGACTGGGAACCCGACATTCATCCTTCCGCCTACGTCCACCCCGACGCGGTCGTCATCGGGCGGGTGACGCTCGGCGAAGAGGTGTCGGTCTGGCCCGGTGCCGTGCTCCGCGGTGACCACGGGACGATCGAGGTCGGCGCCCGGACGTCCGTGCAGGACGGGACGGTGGTGCACACTACGCACGACTGGCCGACGGTCATCGGCGCGGAATGTGTCGTCGGCCATAACGCCCATCTCGAGGGATGCGTGGTCGGTGACCGCTGCCTCATCGGCTCCGGATCCGTCACGCTCAACCGGGCCAGCGTCGGGGAAGGCGCGCTGGTCGGTGCGTCCGCGCTCGTCCCCGAGGGATTCAAGGTGCCACCCGGCTCGATGGCTCTCGGCGTCCCGGTCCGGATCAAGGAGCTGACGCGTTCTGGCGGCTGGATCGATTCCAGCGTGCGGTCCTACGTCGAGTCGGCGCGCCGTTACCGCACCGGGCTCCGCCGCGTTGGCTAGCGCCCAGCGTGCCGGCATGCCAGCCACAGCAGTGCGATCCGTCGTGGGCCCGCACGTGATCGCGCGCGTCGCGGGTAGAGGTTGACACTGTGGATTACGCGATCACGCTGGTAGCCGCCTTGCTGCTGGGCATCGCGTTCGTGCTGCAGCAGCATGCCGCCGAGCTTGCGCCGAAATCCCACTTTTTCAGCTTGCGGCTGATCGGTGACCTGCTCCGCACCCGCCTATGGCTGGCCGGGATCGTCACCATGGTGCTGGGGCAGATCCTGGCGGCGTGGTCGATCGGGCACCTGGAGCTGTCCTTCGTCGAGCCGCTGCTGGCCATGAACCTGCTGTTCGCCCTGATCCTGGCCGTCCCGTTGTCCGGCCAGGCGGTCCGGGTGACCGAGGTCGCCGGGGCGCTGCTGCTCATCGCCGGCGAGGCGATCCTCTCTCTCGCCCGGTCCGCCCAGCCCATCGGGCAATCCTTCGGATCGTTCTCGCACTGGCCCGCGGCCGCCGCCATCGCCGTCATCGCGTTCGCTGCCGTGCAGGCGGGGCAGCGCAGATCGGACAAGTGGCGCGCCACCCTGACCGGGCTGGGCGCCGGCCTGGTCTTCGGCGTCCAGGACGCGCTGACCCGGCAGACCCTCCAGGTCCTCCAGCATCACTCGCTCACGGGACTGCTGCACAGCTGGTCCGCCTACTGCCTGGTGGCCACGGGCGCGGTCGGGATCTTGCTGATGCAGAACGCCTTCAACGCCGGGCCGCTGCATTCCTCCCTGCCGGCGATTACCGCGGGCGAGCCGGTCGTCGGGATCTTGCTCGGTGTCATCATCTTCGGTGACCGGATCCAGCTTGCGCCCGAAGATCTGGCGCTGCAGGCGGGCGGGATCTTGGCCCTCATCGTCGGCGTGGTCGCCGTGGCTCGTGCTCCCGCCCTGTCCAGCATCCGCAAGGCCGTCGAGCCGGTCCATCTCCCGCGCCTGCACGACCACGGCCCGGGTCACGCTGCCCCGGCGGACCCCCCGGCCCCGGCCTCTCCCTCCTCTCCCTCCTCTACGTTCCCTTCCGGCTCGACGGCTCGCCCAGGGGACGCGGCGGACCCGGCGCGGGACGCGGAAGACCCGGAGCGGGACGCGGCGGCTCCCGCGCGGGATGCCAGGCGGCCGTCAGCCTAAGACAAGCGGGACCGTCAGCCTGAGGCAGGCGGGACGTCAGCCTGAGGCAGACGGGATTTTCCCAGTCGGCGCATATGAGCGCGGTGCACGGGCAGGTCTAGGCCTCTCGGATGTTGGGCACCTGGGATGTGGAGGTAACCATATGGGGCCACGTATGAGACAGGCAGAGACTCTGGCGTCGCGCCGCCGCGACTGGCGCGCGCTCGGCGCCTGCCGTGACGAAGATCCGGAACTGTTCTTCCCTGTCACGTCTAAAGGTCCCGCGGCAAGGCAGCTTATGGCGGCGAAGGCGATCTGCGCTGGCTGTGTGGTCAGCCGCGAGTGCCTGCGCTACGCACTGGAGAACAGGCAGGACTACGGGGTGTGGGGCGGCACCAGCGAGGAGGAGCGCAAGCTGATGCGTAGCGCCGGCAACTACGCGCGCCGCCGGCTGGGCCATGTGACGGCTGCCGTGAGCTTACGGCGGCTGACTTCATCCCAG
>DASQVO010000510.1:0-3946 GCA_035640715.1 Streptosporangiaceae bacterium | reverse complement strand
CGCGAAGCCGATCGACATCTGGGTCGGCGGCAGCGCTCCGGGTGCATTCCGTCGCGCCGGCCGGCTCGCCGACGGATGGCTCGGCAGCTTCCTCACCCGCGATGAAGCCCGCGCCGCGCGTGAGGCCATCCAGGCGGCTGCCAAAGAGGCGGGCCGCGAGATCGAACCGGACCACTTCGGGATCAGCCTCGCGGTGGCCACTGAAGGCATACCGGCTGAACTGGCCGCGGCCGTACAGCAGCGGAGGCCCGGCACCGACCCGGCAACGCTTGTTGCCGTCGGCTGGGAAGACGCACGCCGGATGATAGAGGAGTACGTTGACGCGGGCCTGAGCAAGTTCGTCATCCGCCCGGCCACCGTGTCATCGGCTCCCGGCGGCCTGGAGGAGTTTCTCGAGCATTTTGTCAGCGAAATGATGCCGCTGCAGAATTAACGCCACCCGCCGACAGCTCCCGGCGACCATCCGTGTTTCGTTCCCATCGGCAAACACACGCAACGGCGCTACAAGCGGCCGTGCCGTGGCCGCCTGCCACTTCCCAGCGTACAAGGTTTATCGAATTAACTATCGAAGCTACCGGGCATGGACGGCGCTGCCGCGGGCGCCCCACCTGCGGGCGCTGCCGCGGGCGCCCTACCTGCGGGCGCTGCCGCGAGTGTCCTACCTGCGGGCGCTGCGGCGGGCGGCCCGCCCGCGGCCGATCACACCGACACTGGCGGCCGCCCGACCGCGGGTGGTGCGGCCGGGCCGTTTGACGGTCTGGCGGGCTGCAGTGACAGCGAGCTGATCGGGCTCATCCGCGGCTGGCGCAAACAGGCCGCCCTGGCCGCTGCCGGGGAACTGGCCGCGGTCGCCGAACTATGCGCCCGCCGGCACGCCCAGGCCAAGGCGGCCGGGGAATGGGACAGCACCGCCATCAACGCCACTTGCCCGGCATGGCTGTACCGCCAGTCATGCTGCCCTCGACACGCGGCGGCCTGGGATGCGTGGACGTCGTGCCCGAAAGTTCCGCACGGCTGGTCGTCTACGCCTATCCGCTGACCGGCCTGCCGGGCGTGGATAACCCGCACGGCTGGGACGACATCCCCGGCGCCCGCGGCTGCACGCCGGAATCCTGCGGGTTCCGTGACCACGCCGCCGAACTTGCAGCCGTCGGCGCCGCCGTCGTGGGGCTGTCCACCCAGTCCACCGCGTATCAGCAGGAGGTAGCGGAGCGGTTGCGGCTCCCGTTCCCGCTCCTCAGCGACGCGGAGCTGCAACTGGCCAACGCGCTGCGGCTACCAACATTCAGCACCGAGGTCCGGTCAGAACATGACGGCGGAGGACGGCGCACGCTGCTCAAGCGGCTCACCTTCATCGTGCGCCACGGCACCATTGAGAAAGTCTTCTACCCGATCTTCCCGCCAGACCGTCACGCCGAAGAGGTCGTTGCCTGGGTACGCGACCACCCTGCGTGAGAGGTTACTCATTGTGCACGCACCCGTTCGGAGAGCGGGAAACCGGGGAGAACCCCATCATGAGCGTGCAACTGAACCACACCATCGTCGCGTGCCGTGAACAGGAGCGGTCGGCGGCGTTCCTCACCGGGATTCTTGGCTTGCCGCCGGCTATTAAATTCGGGCCGTTTCATGTGGTAGAGACCGAAAACGGCGTCTCGCTGGACTTCCGCGAGACGAATCTGGAGATCGCCGCCCAGCATTACGCGTTCCTCGTGAGCGAGGAAGAGTTCGACGCTGCCTATGGCCGCATCCGCGAACAGGGCCTGCAGTACTGGGCGGACCCCGGCCAGACGAAGCGCGGGACGATCAACCACAATGATGGTGGCCGTGGCCTGTACTTCGAAGACCCCGACGGTCACCTGCTCGAGATCATCACCCGGCCATACGGCAGCGGTAGTTAGCCTGTCCGCCCGCCTGACGGCTCCTCCACGACCGCTGGATCAGCGGTCGGCTGGACGGCTGCTGAGACGCGTGTGCCTGAACCCGGCGGCACAACGTCAAGGCAGCAAGATGCTGCTGAGTCCCGTGCCATGCAACCTCTGGCCGAGCGCGAGCCGTGTGAGCAGGATCGCCGGACTCCGATCACCTGGGTGGCATGCCCGCCCTCGGCGGGATATCACGGCTGTACGTCGCGGCGTCCCCGTCCGGTGATGCGACGAGACCGTTGACTTCGCCGGCCCGCTGTGCACCCCGCTGGACTGGTGGCAGCGCAATGCTGACGGGCCGGTCGAGCCCGGCCAGCTGATCGTTGTGCCGAACGTCGAAAATGTCTCAGCCGGCGACGGCCCTGGCGATCACGTAGATCCATGACGCCGTGTGGCCCGCGACCCGGTCAAGCGACAGGACCGTCCAGTCGGCCCGGGCCAGCACCTCGCGCGAGGGCGCCTCGCGCCAGTAGGTGAAGTGGCGCGGCAGGCCGATCTTCTCCTCGGTCCACTGCTCCCCGTCTCCCTCCTTGAGGGTGCAGCCGAGGATCCCGCCGTCGACGACTGCCGCCCGGCAGCGTCGCAGGACCGCGCCCAGCTGCTCACGGGGCAGGTGCAAAGAGCACCGCGTCGGCCAGCACGCCGTCGTACGGGCCGCCGAAGTCGTCGCCGCGTGCGTCGATCAGCACAGCCTCATGTCCGGCCGCCCGCAGCAGGTCTGCGAACCGCGGCGTGGCGTCACTCCGGGTCACCCGGACCCCGTGGCCTTCCAGGTGATCGGCGTCCCAGCCGGGGCCGCTGCCGAGTTCGAGGACGTGTCCTCCGCCGATCAGTTCGGAGAACCGGTCCGGGTATGCAATCAGGGACGGCCCCGGCCGCGCGCTTTCCCGCAGGTAGCGCTGTGCTGCCGCGCCGTAGGCGGCGAGGGTCGCGTCGCACGGGTCGTCGAGGCCCGGCAGAGCGTCCGCGCCGACTAGCCTGCGTGTTTCACGCCGGTAGGCCGACACGGGCCTGAGATATGAAGAAGTGCCTTGCCAGTATGGGAAAATCGAACTGCTGAATGACCGACAGTCCCCGGGCGGGAAGGCACTCCTGAGGTGAATTGCGTAGCGGCAGGCCGCGGCGAACCTCGGGACGTGCCTGCTAGCACATAGGTTGGTGCTTAACAGCGATGGGTACACCACACCGGGAGGCGTGCGATGGCTGTCTTTGTTCTCGTGCATCCTGGCTGGTTCGGGGGCTGGTGCTGGAAGAAGCTCGTTCCGCTGCTGGAAGAACACGGGCACAGGGTGCAAACACCGACGCTCACCGGTTTGGGTGAGCGCTGCCATCTTGCGCACCCGGGAGTCGTCATGCAGACGCACGTGGACGATGTGGTCAACGTGCTGACCTACGAAGACCACCGGGAGGTGATCCTGCTCGGGACAAGCTCCAGCGGCGCGGTGGTCAGCGGTGTTGCCGATCGTGTCCCAGAACGGATCTCTCAACTGGTTTATGTAGATGCCTTCGTTCTGGAAAACGGGCAGGCCCTGTGGGACCTCATCCCGCCGCATCGGCGGCCGCCGATGGAGGCGCTCGTGGAAACCGAGGGCTTTGGGTGGCTACTGCCACGATTCTCGGCTGAGCCATGGGAACAGTTCGCCCGCCAGGCCTGGCAGGTAACCGATGAGGCTGATCTGAGCTGGATGCTGGCCCGGTTGCGCCCAACCCCATTCGGGCACTACACCGGCCCTGTCCGGCTAGTGAATCCCGCCGCAGGACGGCTACCGAGGACCTACATCCGCTGCTGTCGCTGGCCGAACCCGAGCTTCGACCGCTACGCCCAGGCCGCTAGCCAGGATCCCTGCTGGCGTCTTTTGCAATTGGAGAGCAGCCACTTGCCTTACATAACCAATCCTCACGAGCTCGCGTCGATGCTCCTCGACCTCACGGCCAGGCAAGACGCTCCTTGATGACCATGGTCGCTGGGGATCTCCCCCTGCGCTGCGACTCAGGCCGTCTACGACCAACTGCTCCGGGCCTAA
>DASQVO010000509.1:0-8085 GCA_035640715.1 Streptosporangiaceae bacterium | reverse complement strand
ATTAGCCTATGCGCGTGCACGCGCTACTGATCTTCAACCCGCAGGCGACGTCGACGACGAGGCCCGTCCTGGACTTCATCGTGCGCTCCCTCGCGGCCCGGGTAGAGATCGAGACTGTAGCAACACGCTACCGGGGGCACGCCGGCGATCTCGCGGCGGCTGCCGTCACCGAGGGCCGGGACGCGGTGCTTGTGCTCAGCGGTGACGGGACAATCAACGAGGTCGTGAACGGGCTCATGCGGGAAGTGCCCGTCCGGGACGGCCACGTCCCGCCCACGCCGACGGCCGGGCGCTTGCCCCCCATCGCTGCCCTCCCGGGTGGGAACGCCAACGTCTTCGCGCGCGCGCTCGGCCTGCCAGCCGATCCGGCCGCGGCCGTCGAGCGGATCGGCTCACATCTCGTCGCGGGAACGACCCGGACGATCGGGCTCGGCATGGCAGGCGACCGGTACTTCACGTTCAACGCCGGCCTGGGATGGGACGCGGAAGTGGTCCGGGCCGTCGCGGAATTGCGCGCCCGCGGCCGGCGGGCATCACCGGGCCTGTACATATGGACAGCGCTGCGGCAGTACTACCAGTTCACTGACCGCCGTCACCCGGCCCTGACGCTGAAGGCGAATAGCGGGACCGCCGTCGACGGCCTGGCCATGGCGATCATCGCCAACACCACACCGTGGACCTACCTGGGCCGCCGCCCGATGAGCCCGACGCCTAATGCCAGCTTCAATACCGGCCTCGACCTGTTCGGCCTCCGGCGGCTGCGGACGTTTTCCACGCTGAATGCAATACGCCAGATGGCACGCCGCTCGGGGCGAGCGCCAACCGGGAAGTACGTCGTGAGCCTGCACGATGAGCCCGAGCTGACGGTGTATTCACAGCGGCCTGTCGCGCTGCAAGTGGACGGGGAGTATGTGGGCGAGCCGGAAGCCGTGACGTTCCGCTACGCGCCGGATGCGCTGCGCGTGATCGCATGATTGCGGCAGGCTGGCAGTGCCTCGGCGAGCACACCAGCAGGCAAATGTGAGCGATCTTACGCTGAAAAAGCGTAGATCATCGCTGCGCCCCCTTGCGTAATGGCCTGCGCACTTGAGAGGCTTTAAGCGATGTCGCCGGGTGGTTTCCACGTGCCGCCGCCCTGAACGGCAGTTTTTCCCGCTGTCCTGAACGCGCCTGGGCTAAGAAGCAGCTTTGGGCGGGTTTTGATCGGCATCGTACTAATATGTGGATTTGGATTCCACCAGATATGTGACATAGCTCGTGAAATACTTCACAAGCACTGAGAAGCGGACGCACCGCGCCTGTGCGGCCGTCACGCCCCGAAGGAGTGGACCTCATGGATTGGCGTAACAACGCCGCCTGCCGTGATGTAGATCCTGAGCTGTTCTTCCCGATCGGAAACACCGGTCCTGCGCTGCTCCAGATCGAGGAAGCCAAGAAGGTATGCCATCGGTGCCCCGTAATGGAGCCGTGTCTGCACTGGGCGATCGACTCGGGCCAGGACGCCGGCGTCTGGGGCGGGATGAGCGAGGATGAGCGGCGCGCGCTGAAGCGGCGGGTCCTGCGTCTACGGGCACGCTCGCACGTGTGAGCGTGCCCGGCGGCTGCGCCCCGGCTCCGCGCGAGCCCGCCCTGACTCCGGAAAAACGACCTCGGCATAGCGAAAACAGCCCATGATCATGACGTCACGCGGCGAATAGCCGCGCCTGGTATACGTCCTGAGCACGGCTCGATGGCCCGGCGGCTGGCTGGCGGCTAGTCGACGCTGACGACGGGAAGGTCCACTAGGGCCTGGGTCCCGCCCTCAGGCCTCGGCGTGATTTCCAGCTTGCCGCCGAGTTCCCCGACGACAAGCGTGCGAACGATCTGAAGCCCGAGAGAGGTCGTGGATTCGGGGTCGAATCCTTCCGGCAGGCCGACGCCATCGTCGGCAACCATGACAGTGAGCCGGTCCGGTCCGCGCACGGCGCTTACCTCGACGATCCCCGTGAGCTGCTGTCCCGCGTTGCGGAACGGCTCGGGATAGGCGAAGCCATGCTGCAGCGCGTTCTGCAGGAGTTCGGTGAGTACCATCGCGAGCGGCATCGCCACATACGCGGGAAGCAGGCCGAACGTGCCCGTCACCTTGGGTGTCACACGGATCTCGGTCACCGCAACCTCGGTCGCCATCGTCGCGACGCGACCAGCGACATCATCGAAGTCAACGATTTCGTCGGGTGCATGAGACAGGGTCTCGTGCACGATCGCGATCGACCCGACACGGCGCACGGCGTCCTCGAGCGCCGCTCTCGCCTCGGGCCCGCGCAGCCGTCGTGCCTGCAGACGGAGCAAGGCAGCGACGGTCTGCAGGTTGTTCTTCACGCGGTGATGGATCTCGCGGATCGTGGCGTCCTTCGTCATCAGCTCGCGTTCCGTGCGGCGCAGCTCGGTGACGTCGCGCACGAGCACGAGGGCACCGGTCCTGCCCCCGCCGACGATCAGCGGGATAGCGCGCAGCTGCACGATCGAGCCGTTGCCCTCGAGCTCCGTTTCCCGCGGCGCCCGGCCACACGCGATGAGCATCAGCGACTCGTCGAGCGGCTCGCCCGGCGCGCACAGCTTCGCGGCCACCGGCCCGAGCTCCGCTCCGACAAGGTCGGTGGAGAGGCCGAGTCTGCGGAACGCGGATAGCGCGTTCGGGCTCGCGTACGTGACCCGTCCTGCCCGCCCGAGGCGGAGCATCCCGTCACCGACCCGTGGCGACCGTACGAGCGTGGCTTCCTCGCCGTCGAACGGGAACGTCCCCTCGGCAATCATCCGCGCGAGGTCATCCGCGCCCTGCAGGTAGGTCAGCTCGAGGCGGCTGGGCGTGCGGGCGGAATTAAGGTTCGTGTTCCGCTCGATCACGGCGATGACCTGGTCCGCCCGGGTCACCGGGATCGTCTCCGCCCGTACCGGTACGCCCGTCGTCCAGTCGGGGTCGCTTTCCCGCCAGATCCTGCGCTCATCCCTGGCCGTATCCAGCAGCGGTTTGTCACTGGGCCCGGCGAGGGTGCCCACCACGTCGTCCTGGAACGATGTGGGCCCGGTTGTTGGCCGCATCTGGGCCAGCGCTATCCAGCCGCTGCCGTCCCGCAGCTGCGCCCACAGGATCAGGTCGGCAAAGGACAGGTCGGCGAGCAGCTGCCAGTCCGACACCAGCGCATGCAGCCACTCCAGGTCCGCATTGGTCAGGTTCGTGTGGCGCCTGGCCAGATCGGTCAGTGTGGGCACAGCACCATAATTGCACCTGGCAGCCAGTGCCCCGCACGCTCGCTGGCCGGTATTGAATAAGACACAGCGTCTTACTCAGAAGTTCGGTTATTCAGGTCCGGTGCTGCGGTTCTCACCGCGCTGTCCCGCGCAGCGCTGCATCGTATGCTCGCGTTTACCCAGGTTTGGCGCGGGTCCTCGCCGGGGCCACAGCACCGGCCGCTCGCACGGGCCTGGCGGCCCGCAGTCGCTAGCCGGTCTGGGCAAACGCTCCCGGGCCGCTCGCACGGGCCGCTGGCCCGTACTCGCTAGCTGGTATCTGAATAACCCTCTCACCGGATGAGGAGGTGGCGTGGCGCCTTCAGCCCGGCCGGACGCCGGGGCTCCCGCGCCGCGAGACCAATGGAACCGAACGCGCCCGATCCGGACGACCCGCAGCTGCCGCACCCGCTGGCGCGGCTGCGGCAGGCGGCGGCCGGCCGCCAGGCGGCGGGACTGGCCAGGCACCTTCGGCCCCGGCGCCCCGGTCCTGGCGGCCTGGTTGACCTGGCCTCCAACGACTATCTCGGGCTGTGCGGCGACGAGCGGCTGACGGAGGCTGCGGTCGCCGCCGCCCGGGAGTGGGGCACGGGCTCGACAGGATCGCGCCTCGTGACGGGAAGCACAGAGCTGCACGCCCGGCTCGAACGCGACCTGGCCGCTTTCACGGGTGCGGCGGCCGCGCTGGTGTTCTCCTCCGGCTATCTCGCCAACCTCGCTGCTGTCACGACCCTGGCCGCGGTCCTCGCGGGCGGGCCCGGCAGCGCGGGAACCGCCACGGTGCTCGTCGTTTCCGATGCCGCCAACCACGCGTCGCTGATCGACGCCTGCCGGCTGTCCCGTGCCCGGGTGGAGGTCACGCCGCACGGCGATGTGGAGGCCATGGAGCACGCGCTCGCCGGCCGCGCCGAGCCCGCGGCGATTGTGGTGACTGACACAGTGTTCTCCGTCACCGGAGACGTGGCGCCAGTGCGCGAGCTGCACCAGGTGGCACGCGACCATCAGGCGCTGCTCGTGCTCGATGAGGCGCACGCCTTCGGCGTGCTGGGCCCCGCCGGGCGCGGCGCGGCCGCTGCCGCGGGCATCGCCGGGGAGCCTGACGTCGTCCGGACGCTCACACTGTCGAAATCACTGGCGGGCCAGGGCGGTGCGGTGCTCGGCGCGGCGGAGGTCACCGAGACGCTGATCGACGCGGGGCGTGCGTTCATCTTCGACACGGGGCTGGCGCCGCCATGCGCCGGGGCCGCCATCGCGGCGCTCGAAGTTCTGCGCGGCGATCCCGGCCTGGGGCCACGCGCCCGGGCGAACGCCCAGCGGCTGTCGGGCATGGCCGCGGACCTGGGTTTCGACGTCTCGCAGCCGGCTGCGGCGGTCGTCCGCGTGCTGCTCGGCGAGCCCGGCGCGGCGCTGGACGCGCAGCGGATCTGCGCGGACCACGGCATCCGGGCGGGATGCTTCCGGCCGCCCTCGGTACCGCCGGGCCAGGCATGCCTGCGGCTGACCGCGCGGGCCAACCTCACCGAACTTGATTTCGCCATGGCATTCCGTGCGCTGGGTGCGGTGAGGGATCATGTCCGGATAACCGCTTAAGCGGGAAGGAAGTAACTATGACCGTCTCTCCCATCCCCGCATCCCCTGACCCGCCCGGGTACACGACCGCCGAGGGCAGCATCCTTAGAGCCCGGCGGGCCGTGGCGGAGGAGCCGGATATCCGGAACGCTGGCGGGAGCGTGCCCGACGACGTTCTTCCAGGCCCGCTGCTGCGGCTGCCCAAGTACTACACGGTCAAGCGGCAGCTGCTCGAGCTCATTGCCACGATGGCGCCCGGCAGCCCGGTACCGCCGGAGCGTGAGCTCGCGCGAGCCTACGGAACGTCCCGGACCACCGTCCGGCAGGCCCTGGCGGAGCTCGTGGTCGAGGGCCGTCTGCTACGCAGGCAGGGAAAGGGCACCTTCGTGGCCAAGCCGAAGGTGGCGCAGGCCCTGGAGCTGGCCAGCTACACGGAGGGCATGCGAGCACACGGGCTGCACCCGCAGACGAAGATCCTCGAGATCGGTTACATCGCGGCCGACGAGGAGCTGGCGGTGCTGCTCGGTATCCGCCCGGGCGGCCGCGCGCTCCGCATTCACCGGCTCCGGCTGGCGGACGGCGAGCCGATGTCGGTGGACACCTCGCATCTTCCCGCCCGGCGCTTCCCGGGGCTGCGTAAGCAGCTGAAGCGGCACAGTTCGCTGTACGAGACGCTGACCTCGGCCTATGGGGTGCAGCTCACCGAGGCCGAGGAGACGATCGAGACCGTGCTCGCCGACCCGCACAACGCCGACCTGCTGGCCGTCGATGTGGGCCTGCCGCTGCTGCTGCTCTCCCGGCACGCGGTGGACGTGACGGGCGAGCCGGTTGAGTGGGCGCAGTCCTGGTACCGGGGAGACAGGTATAAGTTCGTGACCCGGCTCCGGCGGTTAGCGGATGGCCGTGATCGTTGTCAGCGGGACGGGAACCGGCGTCGGCAAGACCGTCGCAGCTGCCGCTCTCGCGGCGGTTACCCGCGCCCGCGGCGAGAGCGTGGCCGTGGTCAAGCCGGCGCAGACCGGTGAGCCGCCTGGTACCCCCGGCGACCTCGGTGTCATCGGCGCACTCACGGGCGTGACGGACCTGCATGAGCTGGCCCGCTTCCCCGACCCGCTCTCCCCCGAGGCGGCCGCGCGGGCGGCCGGGCGGCCGCCGCTGGATCTGCGGCATGCGGCGAGCTACGTGGCGGGCCTCGCGCAAGACCGGCAGCACGTGATCGTCGAGGGGGCGGGCGGCCTGCTCGTCCGTTACGACAGCCGCGGCACAACCATCGCCGACCTGGCCGCCATGCTGGACGCGCCGGTGCTCGTCGTCGCCGCGGCAGGGCTCGGCACGCTCAACCACACCGCTCTCACGCTGGAGGCACTGGCCGCGCGCAAGGTGGCGTGCGCAGGTGTCGTAATCGGCTGCTGGCCTGCCGAGCCGGGTCTCGCCGAGCTGTCCAACCTGACTGACCTGGAGACCCTGGCCGGCCAGCCAGTCGCCGGGGTTCTCCCGGAGGGCGCAGGCCAGCTTGGGAGCGCCGCCTTTGGACGGGTGGCGATGCGAGGTCTCGCTCCCGCTCTCGGCGGAACGTTCCGCCCAGACTGGCCCGCGCAGCAGCAAACGATTGCCGATCTGTAATACGCGAGCCATTGCCCTGTAATGCAAGAGCGGCGCAACATATGTGTAATCCGTGCGCGATGCGTCACACCCGTGAGGCAGTCAGCCACGATGGTGTGGCCGGCCGCTTCCGCGGGCGCCTGGCGGCCGTCCACCGGCCGCCAGGCTCTCACATGAGAGGGAACGATGGTCCAGCCAAGCCATAAGGCGCCGAAACGCTCGCCACAGCCGCTGGGGCCCGCTGCGGGACACGGAAGCCAACCCACCAGGCCAGCCAGGGAGCCTGCCGGCGAGCTGGCACCGCCGGAGGAAGCCCAATGAGTAATGACACCCGGTCGCGCCGTCGGCATCCGGTCGTGTTGCTGTTGCTGCTGCCGTTGGTCGCGGTCCTCGTGCCTGAGTTCTACAACTTCGCCAGCCCGTCGATCGGCGGCATGCCGTTCTTCTACTGGTACCAGCTGGCGTGGATCGGCGGCGTCGCCGTCTGTGCCTGGATCGTCTACCGCGCAACCCGGAGCACGCGATGACTCCCCCGTTCAATGCGCTCGAGTTCGGCATCGTTGTCGCGATGTTCGCGGTCGTGACCGTACTCGGTTTCATGGCGACCCGCTGGAAGCGGGCCACGTCGCTGGCCAGCGTCGAGGAATGGGGGCTCGGCGGCCGCAGGTTCGGCACCTGGGTCACCTGGTTCCTCCTCGGGGGCGATCTGTACACCGCCTACACGTTCGTGGCGGTTCCCGCCCTGCTCTACGGCGCTGGCGCGACCGGCTTCTTCGCGGTGCCGTACACGATCGCCGTCTTCCCGCTGGTGATGTTCGCCGCGGCGCGGATGTGGTCCGTCTGTCACGAGCACGGCTACGCCACCGCCGCCGATTTCGTCCGGGGACGGCACGGGTCCGCGATGCTCGCGCTGCTCGTTGCGATCACCGGCATCGTCGCGACCCTGCCGTACATCGCGCTGCAGCTGACCGGGATCAAGGCGATCCTGGAGGCCATGGGCCTCGGCGGGGACTGGCCGCTGTGGATCGCCTTCATCGTGCTGGCCGCCTACACCTTCACCTCCGGGCTGCGGGCGCCGGCGCTGATCGCGTTCATCAAGGACACCCTCATCTACGTCGTGGTCTTCATCGCGATCATCTACATTCCCTACAAGCTCGGCGGCTACGACGTCATCTTCCACAAGGCGGATGCCGCGCTCGCCACCAAGAAGCTGAGCATCCTGCTGTCCGGGCCGCAGTACCTCGGCTACTCGACGCTGGCGCTCGGCTCGGCGCTGGCCCTGTTCCTCTACCCGCACGCGATGACGGGAGTCCTGGCCGCCCGCAGCCGCGACGTGGTGAAAAAGAACATGGCCCTGCTGCCCGCCTACTCGCTGATGCTGGGCTTTATCGCGCTGCTCGGCTACATGGCGCTCGCCGCGCACGTGAAGCCGGTGGGCGGCACGGCGAAGACCCCCGACAGCAACACCATCGTGCCCGTGCTGTTCGGCAGCGAGTTCCCGCACTGGTTCGCCGGGATCGCCTTCGGCGCGATCGCCATCGGCGCCCTGGTGCCCGCGGCCATCATGGCGATCGCCGCGGCCAACACGTTCGCCCGCGACATCTACCGGCCGTACTTGCGGCCGGCGGCCAGCGATCGTGAGGAGGG
>DASQVO010000508.1:0-37623 GCA_035640715.1 Streptosporangiaceae bacterium | reverse complement strand
TGGCGCAGCGTCAACGATCAGCGTCACGCGCCAAATCCGGAAAGAAGCTCCTCCTCCGGCACATCCGCAACCGAAGACCCATCTCCTGCCCACGCCCCCTCCAGCGCGAACTCCCGCTGCACGGTGCGCGTTTGCTCATACGCTGACAGCGCGGCCCTGACGATCTCAGCCTGGCTGCGGCCTTCCTCCGCCGCCAGTCGGCGAAGCCGTTCCACGTCTGAGTCGTCCAGATAGACGCTGGTCTTCCTCATGAATGTAGGGTAATCACGTAGGGTACCCAGCGGCGAGCCGGTTACGCTGCCGCCAGTACCAGGCCGCTGGTGGGGACGCCGGTGCCGGCGGTGACCAGGACCGGGCTGTCGCCGGGGACCTGGTTGACCGCGGTGCCGCGGACCTGGCGGACGGCCTCGGCGATGCCGTTCATGCCGTGGATGTAGGCCTCGCCGAGCTGGCCGCCGTGGGTGTTGACCGGCAGCCGGCCGCCCAGTTCGATCGCCCCGCCCGCGATGAAATGCCTGGCCTCCCCGCGCGGGCAGAAGCCCAGCTCCTCCAGCTGCATCAGCACGTACGGGGTGAAGTGGTCATACAGCACGGCGGTCCGGATGCCGTCCGGCCCGGTCCCGGCCTGCTGCCATAGCTGGCGGGCGACCACGCCCATCTCCGGCAGGCCGGTCAGGTCATCGCGGTAGTAGCTGGTCATGGTGAACTGGTCCGGGCCGCTGCCCTGGGCGGCGGCCCGGATCACCGCCGGGGGCTGGCGCAGGTCACGGGCCTGCTCCAGGCTGGTGACCACGATGGCGACCGCGCCGTCGCTTTCCTGGCAGCAGTCGAGCAGCCGCAACGGCTCCGCGATCCAGCGGGACGCCTGATGGTCGGCGAGGGTGATGGGCCGCTGATAGAACCACGCGTTCGGGTTGGCCGCCGCGTGCCGCCGGTCAGCGACCGCCACTGCGCCGAAGTCCTCGCTGGCCGCGCCGTAGACGTGCATGTACCGGCGGGCGGCCATGGCGACCGTGGCGGCGGGCGTGGACAGGCCCATGGGATAGTGCCAGCCGTTGTCGATCCCGGAGGTGGTCGGCATGGTGACCGCACCCACGGATACCTGGCCGAACCGGCGGCCGGAACGCTCGTTCAGCGCCCGGTAGCAGACCACCACGTCGGCCGTCCCGGCAGCGATGGCCAGCGCGGCGTGGTGCACGGTGGCGCAGGCCGCGCCGCCCCCGTAGCCGATCTGGCTGAAGAATCGCAGCTCGCCGAGACCGAGCTCGCGGGCGACCGCGATCTCGGCGTTGCTGTCCATGGTGAAGGTGACCAGCCCGTCCACCGCGGACGGGCTCAGCCCGGCATCTGCCAGCGCGGCCGCGGCCGCCTCGGCGGCCAGCTGCAGCTCGCTGCGGCCCGAGTTCTTGGAGAACTCGGTCGCCCCGATACCCGCGATCGCCGCGGTCCTCATGATGACCTCGCGGGCAGCGCGACGCGGACGGTGCCGGTGACGTGGTCACCGAGGCTGCACCGCCCGGTGACCGTGACCATCCAGTCACCGCCGCTTGCCTCGCTGGCGTGGCCCGAAAAGGTCAGCGTGTCACCGGCGTAGCAGGGCGCCCCGAGCCGGATGGAGAACGACCTGAACGTGGCCTGCGGGCCGGCCCACCCGGCCACGAACCGCTGGACCAGCCCGGTCGTGGTCAGGATGTTGACGAAGATGTCCTTGCTGCCCCTGGCGACGGCCCGGTCCCGGTCATGGTGCACGTCCTGGAAGTCACGGGTCGCGAGTGCGGAGGAGATCACAAATGTCGAGGTCGCCTCGATCACCAGCTCCGGCAGCGGCTCCCCGCCAGCGGCCGGCGCCTGACCCGGCCGCCCGGCAAGCCGGTCCGGCTCCCTGGTCGGCAGGCCCGGGCGCCCGGCCGGCTGGCCATTGCCGGGCTGCGGCTGCGCCAGCGGGTGCCCTGGCGGCTGGCCTGACGGCCGCGCGGCAGCTGCCCGCCAGGCCGGCAGGGTCAGGTCGTCGTCGATCCGGACGAACTCCGCCTGGACCGGCAGGCCGACCCGCACCTGCTCCGGGCCGACCCCGAGCAGCTCGCCGACCATTCGCACGCCCTCCGGCAGCTCTACCAGCGCGATGACCAGAGGCACGGTCTTGCCTGGCACCCGCGGATGGTGGTGCACGACGTAGCTATAGACCTCACCCGTCCCCGCCGCCACCACATAGCCCGGCCTATCCCGCTGCGGCGCCCCTTGGTGCGGCGAACCGCTCTGCGGCAAATTCTCCTGTGGCGAACGGCACTGCGGGCACATCGGGCCCGGCGGGTGGCGCAGCGCGCCACAGTTGCCGCAGCGCTGGATCCGCAGCTCCCCGGCCGCGGTCCCGGCCCAGAAGAACTCCGTGTCGGGCGAGATCTGCGGCCGCATCACCGGGCCGGCCGGGGCGCCCGGCGAGCCACCGGCCGCAGCCCGCGGGCGGAACTTGAGGATCCGGAAGTCCATGGCCGCCACCGGCTCGTTCCCGGCGTACCAGGTGGAGTGCGTGGTCACGAACCAGCCCTCGCCCAGGGCCGTCCGCTTGGGGCCGGTCACGTCCACCAGGCTCGCCCGCACGCTCACCTGCTCCCCGTGCCGCAGGTAGCGGTAGTAGACCTGGTCGCAGTTGGTGGCGACGACCGAGGTGTACCCGGCGTCATCGAGCGCCGTGGACATCATGCCGAGCGGGTCGTCGTCGGCCCGGATGCCGTGCAGGCCCGGCATCGTCCAGACCTGGATCATCGCGGGCGGAGCGACCAGCGCGCCGTGCACCGAGGCGGCCGCAAAGCCCGGGTCGGTGTAGACCGGGGTGTCGTCGCCGATTGCCTCGGTCCAGTTCCGGATCATCGGCAGGTTCACCGGGTCGCGCCCCGGGCGGGGGCTGCTCTCGCCCATGGCAGCCACCCGCGCCGCCGCCTCGCGGATCGCATCGGCCGCTATAGCCTCGATAGCTGTCATCTGCCCTTCCTCTGTCAACTTGCCAGCCCAGCCAGCCCGCTCACCTTCGTCAGCCCAGTAACCCTCGTCAGCCCTGTCAGCGGGGCACCCGGGGCAGCCCGAGTCCGGCGGTGGCGATGAGTTCCCGCTGGATCTCGTTGACCCCGCCGCCGAACGTCAGCACGGTGTTGCGCTTGGCCTGGACGTCCAGCCACCGGCTGAGCTCGGCCGTCTCCGGGTCGGCCAGGTCGCCGTGACGGCCGGCGATCTCCTCCAGTTCCTGGCCGAGCTGCTGCAGTTCTTCGGAGGCGTAGACCTTGGTGGCTGAGGCGTCGGCGATGCCGACTCGCTCGGTTGCCGCGACCTGCCAGTTGAGCAGCTCATTGATCCGCAGGCTGGCGTGGGTGCGGGCGAGCGCCCGCCGGACATCCGGCTGCTCGAGCAGCGGGCGGCCATCCGGTCCGGTCTGGCTGTCCGCCCATGACCGCACCCGGTCGAACAGGGCGGCAAGCCTGCCTGCCGGGCCGAGCATCACCCGCTCGTGATTGAGCTGCTCGGTCACCAGCCGCCAGCCGCGATTCTCCTCCCCCACCCGCATCGACACCGGGACCCGCACGCCGTCGTAGTAGGTCACGTTGACATGGTGCGCCCCATCGTGGGTGATGATCGGGGTCCAGGAGAAGCCGGGATCACGGGTGTCCACGATGAGGATGGAAATCCCCTGGTGCTTCGGGGCCTCCGGGTCGGTGCGGCAGGCCAGCCAGATGTAGTCGGCGTCGTGGGCACCGGTGGTGAAGATCTTCTGGCCGTTGACCACGTACTCGTCGCCGTCACGCACCGCCCTGGTCCGCAGGGATGCCAGGTCGGTGCCGGCTTCCGGCTCGGTGTAGCCGATCGCGAAGTGCACCTCCCCGGCCAGGATCTGGGGCAAGAAGAAGTCCTTCTGCTCCTGCGTGCCGTGGATCTGCAAGGTCGGGCCGACCGTCTGCAGGGTGACCGCGGGCAGCGGGATGTCGGCCCGCGCGGCTTCGTTCACGAAAATCTGCTGCTCGGCCTGGCCGAGACCGCGCCCGCCATACTCCCGCGGCCAGCCAATCCCCAGCCAGCCGTCCCGCCCCAGCCGCCGGACCAGGTCCCGGTAGACCGGGCCGTGCCGCTCGGTGAGCATGGCCTCCCGCTCGGCTGGCGAGAGCAGACCGCCGAAGTAGGCACGCAGCTCGTCACGCAGCCCGCGCTGGCTGTCCGTGAGCTCGATGAACATTCCTGCTCCTCTCTCAGACCTGGCCTCTCTCAGATCCGCATCTCCCGGATCCGCAGGGCCAGCCGGTCCAGGCGGTAGCTCGCACCGCCGGCGAACCGGACGAGGTCCTTGATCAGGGCCGAGAAGCGGGGCAGCGGGTAGGTGACGTCCATGCCGGTCCCCCCGTGCAGGTGGTGACAGGTCCGCAAGGCCGCGGGCGCACGGGAGGCCAGCCAGTATGCCGCCACGTCCAGATCAGGGCCGGCGTCCAGGCCCTCTGCCAGCCGCCAGCAGGCCGAGGTGACCGCCAGGTGCAGGGTGCGAGCCACGATATACACGTCGGCGATGTGCTGCGCGGCTGCCTGGAACGCGGCGAGCGGCCTGCCGAACTGCTGCCGGCTGCCGATGTGCTCCGTGGTCAGCGCCAGTGCCGCGGCGACGGCACCGTCGGCCACGCAGCATGCGCCAGCGAGGGCGAGCTGGTACAGGCCGCTGACCGCTCCCTCGGCGAGCACCCCCAGGACAGGTGCCTGCGCCAGCCGCAGGGTATATTCCGGCTCGCCGCCGGAACTGTGTGTCCGCACCACGGTCGCCTCTGACGGGTCGATGACCACCACTGCGGTCCCGCCGCCAGCCACGCTGGCGGGCACCAGGACCCGGCTCGCCTCCGCGCAGTACGGCACGCCGACCTTGACCCCGGAGACGGTGCCGCTCCCGCCCGCCAGCGTGGCGGTGGTGGCCGGCCTGGCGGGCATCGGATCCGACGGCTCGCGCAACGCGGCGGTGAGTACCACCTCACCCGTTGCCACCCCGGCCAGCAGGGCCTGCTGCAGGCCGCGATCGCCCCAGCGGATGACCGGCGCCGCGCCCATCATCACCGTGGCGAGGGCAGGCACTGCCGCGCCCTGCCTGCCGATCTCGGTCAGCAGGAACGCGATGTCCAGCACCCCGAGCCCGTCCCCGTCCAGCCAGCCGGGCAGCGCGAGCGACAGCAGGCCCGCCTGGCCGAGTTCCTTCCACAGGGCACGGTCATAGGTCTCGGACGGCGCTGCCGCCCCGGCAGGCCCAGCGGCAGCGCAGACGCTGACCGGGCGGGCTGCCTGCAGCACACGGGCAGCAAGGCTGGCGATCTCCTGCTGGGTCTCGCCGGGAGTAAAGTCCACTCAGCGCATCTCCTCCCTGGGCAGGCCGAGCACGCGTTCGGCCACCACGGACAGCAGGATCTGGGTCGTGCCGCCAGCGATGCTCAGGCATCTAGTGAGCAGGAACTCCTGCACCGGGTCCGCCGCGCTCCCGTCGGCCGCGGCACCTTCCGGGCCGCACAGCGTCAGCACGGCCTCGGCCACCGACTGCCGGTGGGCCACGCCCAGCAGCTTCCGGACCGCCGCCAGGTGGCCCGCATCCGCTCCGCGCAGCTGAGCCAGAGCGCAGCGCTGGTCCAGCAGCGACCCGGCGAGGCCGTCCGCGACCAGGGCTCCCACCTGCTCCATCACCCGCGGGTCGGCGGTGAGCCCGGCGGAGCGGACCCGGGCGATCAGGCCCTCCACCTCGTCGCCGAGCGCCGAGCCCCGGCCCATCGCCACCCGTTCGGTCGCCAGTGTGCTGCGGGCGATCCGCCAGCCGTCCCCGCACTCGCCGAGCACGCAGTCATCGGGAACGAACACCTCATCCAGGAAGACCTCGTTGAACACCGCGCGGCCGGTGATCTCCCGCAGCGGCCGGATCTCGATGCCGTCACTGCGCATGTCCACCAGGAAGAAGGTGAGGCCGCGGTGCTTGGGTGCGGCGGGGTCGGTGCGCGCCAGGCAGATCGCCCAGTCCGCCTCGTGGGCCAGCGAGGTCCACACCTTCTGCCCGGTCAGCCGCCACCCCATTCCCCCGTCGCTGTCCCCCTCCACGCGCAGTGCCCGGGTCCGCAGCGAGGCGAGATCGGAACCCGCCTCGGGCTCGCTGAACAGCTGGCACCAGGTGATCTCGCCGCGCAGGGTAGGGCCGGCGAAGCGCTCCTGCTGGGCCGGCGAGCCGTGCTGGACGACGGCCAGCCCGGCCCAGGCGCCGATCACCAGGTCGGGCCGGGCCAGGCCGGCCCGGTCCAGCTCCTCGTCGATCACGAACGCATCTCCCGGTGACGCACCCACCCCGTAGGGCGGCGGCCACTGCGGGGCCACGTACCCGGCGTCGGCGAGCGCCGCGCGGCGGCGCTCGGGCGGCAGGGCCGCCACCGATTCCGCCACCGCCCGGGCGGCCTGGGCGACCGGCCCTGTCACGGTCAGGGCCAGCCGGCGGCGGGCGCCTGCCAGGGCGAGGGCAGTGGTCCGCTCGCGCCAGGCGGCCCCACCGCCGAGTAGCTGGCGCAGCGCCAGCGCCCGGCGCAGATACAGGTGCGCGTCGTGCTCCCAGGTGAAGCCGATCCCGCCGAGGACCTGGATGCAGTCCTTGGCGTTGTCCACCGCGGCGTCGAGCGCGAGCGCGGCTGCCGCAGCGGCGGCCAGCGGAAGCTCCTGCGGTGCCTCATCCGCGGCCCGTGCCGCATCCCACGCCAGCGCGGCGGCGCGCTCGGCCCGGCACAGCAGGCCGGCGCACAGGTGCTTGACCGCTTGGAACGCACCGATCGGCCGGCCGAACTGGTGACGGGTGCGGGCGTATTCGGCGGCCGTGGCCGAGCACCAGCCGGCCACCGTGGCGGCCTCCACCGCGTAGAGGGTGGCGGTCAGGGCCTGCACCCGTGCCGTGTGCAGGCCGGCCAGGATCTGGCCGGGGCCGATGACCGCGTCGGTGAACCGGACGGTAGCCAGCGGCCGGGAAAAGTCGACCGGAGTGCGGCTGGTGACGGTGACCCCCGGGTGGGCGGCCGGGACACAGAACCACACCTCGCTGCCGGTCACCACCGCACTCGCGAGCAGCTGCCCGCTGGCGCCGCCGCTGGCGACCGGGCCGGTCTCGCCGGTCACCCGCAGGCTGCCGTCTGCCTGCCAGGTACCGGTGAGCGCACCCGTGGGCAGGCTCACCGCGGCCGTTGCCGTGCCCGCCGCCATGGCGGCCAGCAGCGGCTGCACCGTGGGCAGGTCGGCGTGCGGCGCCAGCACCAGCCCGGCCGCCACGGTGGACAGCACCGGCCCGGGGGCCAGCGCCAGGGTGAGCTCCTCCAGCGCGGCGGCGAGGTCGGCGACGGTGCCGCCAGCCCCGCCCACGGCCGTTGGCAGCGCGATCGCGAACACGCCGAGGCTGGCTAGCTCGTTCCAGTACTGCCCGCTGCCCGCAGCGGGCCCGCCCGCAGCAGGCTCCGTGCCCGGCTCCAGCCCGCGCACGACGGCGAGCGTCCCGGCCCGTTTCGCCCAGTCACGGATGACTGCCTGCAGGGCCAGCTGTTCCTCGGTGGCGGCGATCGGCACCGGCCCCTCCCCTCCACAACGGCTACACAGAATTAGAACACGTTATAGTGGCCGCAGGCTAGCGGCCCTGCGTAACGGCGGCACCCTCCGGTTGCCGGGCTCCGGCTGCTAAACTGGACGGATCACCAGCCTGCGTCATGCCGGGCAGCGGGAGACGAGGGGAAAACGGATGGCGCCGCCAAGAACAGGTACTACCGCCGCATCCAGTACCACTGGCGATGGGGAATTGGCCTCGGCGGCCCAGCGCGACCGCCGGAAGCGCATCCTCGACGCCAGCCTGGCGCTGGCAGCCAAGGGCGGCTACGACGCCGTCCAGATGCGGACCGTGGCCGAGCAGGCCAATGTGGCGCTCGGCACGCTCTACCGATACTTCCCGTCCAAGATTCACCTGCTGGTGTCCGCGCTGGCCCGGGAGTTCGAGCGGACGCAGGAGAAGTTGGACCGCACCACGATCCCCGGCAGCACGCCGTACGAGCGGATGCTGTACGTGCTGGGCCGGATCACCCGCTCCATGCAGCGCGACCCGATGCTGACCGAGGCCATGACCCGGGCCTTCATGTTCGCCGACCCGAGCGCGGCGGCCGAGGTCAACGCGGTGGCACGGCTGATGGAGCGCACGCTCACCCGGGCCATCCACGAGGGCGAGCCGACCCCTGACGAGGCGGCCATCGCCCGCATCATCGGTGACGTCTGGCTGTCGAACCTGGTCGCCTGGGTCACCCGCCGGGCGTCGGCCAACGACGTCAGCAACCACCTGGAACTCGCCGCCCGGCTGCTCCTGCGCTGACCGGCGCGGCGGTCGTCCAGGCCGCTGACTCGCCGATTCCGGTGAGTAGCATGCGCGCGCCGTGGTGCGAACGGCCGGACCCGCCGGGTGCCCAGGGGAAGAGGATTCGCCCCGTCAGGATCGCGGGACCAGGCCCGCGACCAGCCAGGCGCCATTGACCTCGCGCATCGTCACCCGGACCGCGGTGTCATTCAGCACGGCTTCCTGCTTGGCGTCCGTCTTGGTCTGCTCGCTCAGGAACAGCAGCAGGGTGGCGGTGCCCGGCTCGGCGTCGATGACCGACGCGGCGGACACCGACGCCTGGGTGACGACGTGGTTGTGCATAGCGGCCGGTTCGACCTGACCGGACATCAGCTTCATGTAGGTGGCGCGGAACTTGCCGGTGGTGTCCGCTTCCGCACGTGCGAGGTCGGCGCGGAATGCCTGATAGGAGTATGACAACAGGGCCGGCACCTCCTGCTTCGCCGCGGCCACCGACGCCGTTTGCGCGTCCTGCGCTGACTGGCTTGATCGCCACCGGACGAGCAGAACACCCGTGGCTATGGCCAGGCCGGCCACCACGATGATGAGCGCGGCGGCAACGGCGGAGCGGGACCATCGCGGCCGCTGTGCCGCTGCGGCCGCGATCACACGAACTCCAGGCTGGTCACCAGCCACCGGCCGCCGCTGTTAACCAGTCCGGCCTGCCAGTGATACAGCCGCGTCTCCGGCGCGTAGGTCTGCTTGTTGCGCACGGTGGCCCGGACGTTCAGCAGCACGGTCGCCGTCCGGGAGTTCATCGTCACGATACCGGCGTCCAGGACCGAGCCGACCGAGCTCACATCGGCCGAGCTGAGCGTTTTCAGGAAGGCACCACGCCCCTGGGAAAGCTGCTGCTTCAGGGAACCGGCCGCGCCGGCCAGCACGGCGGCGAATTCGCGGCCACCGGTCTGGCGATTGAGCGTGGTCAGGTTGACGGCTTCCTGCCGCGCCGCGGCGAGCGCTGCGGCGCGCTGCTGGGCGGCGTTCGAGTTGCCGTGGAGCGCCGCAGCGAGCAACCCGGTGGCCGCGGCGAGCGCCGCGGCGGCCACCGCGAGCCCGGCCATGTACAGCCGCAGGTCCTGGCGGAGGCGGCCGTGTGTCCCCCTGACGGCCTGCTGCGGGCATGGGGCAGCTGACGTGCGCGGCGTGGCCTCAACGGCACCTGAGGGGCCGCCGAGGCTCGTCCGGTCCGCGTTGGCCGAAGCGTCATCCACCGTGTCGGCGCTCCCTGATTCCCGCCTGGAACCACGCCCAGGAAAGCTTGGCCACCAGCGGGTGCCCCCCGGGACCATTGCACTAGAACCTGTTGCACTCGACCCAAACACTGCCATATGCTCCGGCCACGGTCAATCAATATCGGCAGCGCACACTCCTTTGCGGGTATCCAGCGTGGGACAGCCAGGCGGTGGAGGTCGAGGGATCTGATGGCAACCCGGTCGCCCGCCGACGCCATCCGCCCGATCGGCGGGTTCATCGCGATGTCACTGGATACCTTCCGGGCCATGTTCAAGCGGCCGTTCCAGCTGCGCGAGTTCCTGGAACAGACGCTGTTCATCGCCCGGGTCTCCATCGGGCCAACGATCATGCTCACCATCCCGTTCCTCGGGGTGGTGATCTTCCTGATCAACCAGTTGCTCGCCCAGATCGGCGGCATCGACCTCGCTGGCGCGGGCGTCGGCCTCGCGGTGATCCGGGAAATCGGCCCGATCGCCAGCGTGCTCATCGTGGCTGGCGCAGGGGGTACCGCGATCAGCGCCGATCTCGGCGCCCGGACGATCCGGGAGGAGATCGATGCGATCAGGGTGATGGGGATAGACCCGGTACAGCGGCTGGTGGTGCCCAGGGTACTGGCCTCGACGCTGGTTGCGCTGATGCTGAACTGCGTCGCCTCGGTCATCGCCATCTGCACCGGATACGTGCTCTCCGTGGTGGTGCAGGGAGCAAGCCCCGGGCAGTTCGTCGCCAACCTGACCCTGCTCACCCACCTCGGCGACCTCGTCCTCAGCGAGGTCAAGGCGGCGATGTTCGGTCTGGGCGCAGGCCTGGTGGCCTGCTACCGCGGGCTCACCACCGGTGGCGGGCCGAAGGGGGTCGGCGACTCGGTGAACCAGACCGTCGTGCTGTCGGTGGTGCTGCTGTCGGTGCTGGACGTGCTGCTGACAGCGGTGTACCTGCAACTGGGTCATCAGGCCTGAGAGGAGCACCACGCCAATGCTGGATGCGCACCCCCGCGTGCGGCGGTTCCTCTCCGTCCCGGGGGGCTGGCTCGAGGGTTTCGGCGACCAGATCGCGCTGTACGGCAAGGCTTACGGGTGGACCTACCGCGCGCTGCTGCGTTACAAGCGGGAGATCGTCCGGCAGGTGACCGCGGTCAGCTTCGGCAGAGGGGCACTGGCCATGGTCGGGGGCACCGCAGTGATCGTTGCCGTGCTGACCGGGCTGGCGGGCATCGAGGTCTCCCTGCAGGGCTATTCGCAGCTGGCCAACATCGGGGTGGAAGCGCTCACCGGCTTCGTCTCGGCCTACATCAACACCCGCATCGCGGCGCCATTGATCGCCGCGATCGCGCTCATCTCGACCGTCGGGTCCGGGTTCACCGCCGAACTTGGCGCGATGCGGATCAGCGAGGAGATCGACGCGCTGGAGGGGATGTCCATTCCGTCCATCCCCTTCCTCATCACGACCCGCATCATCGCCGGTTTCATCGCCGTCACGCCGCTCTACGCGATCGCGCTGATCAGCTCTTTCGCCCTCAGCCGGTTCGCCGTGGTCGTCTTCTTCCACCAGTCCGCGGGCAGCTACGGCCACTACTTCAGCACGTTCCTGATCCCGACCGACATCCTCTACTCCTTCATCGAGGTGCTCCTGATGTCGGTGGTGATCATGTCGGTGCACTGCTACTACGGGTACCGCGCCAGCGGCGGCCCGGCCGGAGTGGGCGAGGCCGTCGGCCGCGCCGTCCGGCTGTCGCTGATCGCCGTGATGTTCGTCGCCTTGGCCACGAGCATGGTGCTCTACGGCCATTCCAACACGCTGCACCTTGCGAGGTAGCCGGCGATGGCAGTGATCTGGCTGAAGGCGCGCATGCAGCCGCCGGGAGAGAAGGAACCCCGGCAGCCGCTGGGAGAGCGGGCACGCCGGCAGCTGCTGGGCGCGGTCGGCATGCTCGTGGTCGCTGCCATCATCGGGGTGGTCATCCTGGCCTATGAGCAGGTATTCACCCCGGCTGTGCCCGCCACGGTGATCGCTGACCGCGCGGGGCTGCTGATGTACAACGGCGCCGACGTGACCCTGTACGGCGTCACCGTCGGCCGGGTCACCTCGGTCACCCCAGCCGGCGGCCAGGCCAAGCTCGGCATCGCCCTCGATCCCGGCCAGGTGGCGCACATCCCGGCGAACGTCCAGGCCTCGATCGCCGAGCCCACCATCTTCGGCCCGAAGTACCTCAATCTGGTGGTACCGGCCCACCCCACCGCGCAGCGGGTACAGGCGGGCCAGGTCATCGAGCCGACCACGGAGGCCACCGAGGTCAACACGGTGTTCGCGAACCTTGTCTCGCTGCTGGACAGCGTTCATCCGGCCAAGCTGTCCGCTACTCTCGGCGCGATCTCCACCGCGTTGCAAGGCCGCGGGTCACAGCTGGGCAACTTCATCGGTGAGCTGAACGCCTACCTGCGCGAGTTCAACCCCAGCCTGCCCGCTCTTTCCACCGACTTCGGCACCGCTCCGGAGGTCCTACGTACCTACGCCGACGCCGCCCCTGGGCTGATCGCCGCGCTGGACAACCTTCGTGTCACCAGCGGCACGCTGGCCAGCCAGCAGGCCCAGTTCGACGCGTTCCTGCTGGACCTGACCGGATTCTCGGGCAACACCAGGAGCTTCCTGGCCGCCAACGAGAGCGGCCTGATCGGCACCCTGGCCACGCTCGCACCGGTCACCGCACTGGCGGCGGAGTATTCACCGGAATTCCCCTGCCTCTTCGCCAGCGTCGAACAGCAGAACGAGCTATCGAAGTCGCCGAAGATCATTTTGCACACCGCCATCCTGCCCGGGCAGCAGGGCTATCAGTACCCGCGCGACCTGCCTAAGGTGGCCGCGGCCTCGGGGCCCAGCTGCTATGGCGGCCCCATTACCCCCGCGGAGGCGGCACACTACCCTCTCATCGATTTCAACGACGGCACCGGCTCCTACGCCTCACACAGCGACAGCCTTTCCCCGGGGAGTCCGCCGCTGTCCGTTCAGCTGTTCGGGCCGTACGGGAACACGGCGAAGGGACACTGATGCGCGGGCTGCTGATCAAGGTCCTCGCCCTGGTCCTCGTGACGGCGGTGACGGGCACCCTGCTCGTCGCGCTGTTCGACAACCTCCAGGTCCAGAAGCAGCACACCTACCGCGCGCTCTTCACCGACGTCTCCGGGCTCGCCACCGGCGACGACGTGCGGGCCGCCGGGGTCGTGGTCGGCCGGGTGAACAGCCTGGCCCTGCAGGGCAACAACGACGTCCTGGTCTCCTTCACCGCCTCCGATGCGGTCCCGGTGACCCGCAGCACGACGCTCACCGTGCGGTACAAGGACCTCGTCGGCAACCGCTACCTGGAAATCAACCCGCCCACCGCGCCTGCTTCACCGCTACCCGACGGCGGGGTTATCCCTCCGTCGCACACCCAACCGGCGCTCAGCCTCGACGCCCTGTTCAACGGCTTCCAGCCGCTGTTCCAGGGGCTGCAACCCGCGCAGATCAACCAGCTTTCCGCGGAACTGATCACCGTTCTGCAGGGAGAGGGCGGCACCATCGACAGCCTGCTCGCCAGCATCGGCTCGCTGACGTCCGCCCTGGCCAACCGGGACGAGGTGATCGGCCAGGTCATCGGCAACCTCAACAGCGTGCTCGGCACGGTCAGCCAGCACGATAACCAGCTCTCGTACCTCGTCGTGCAGCTACAGCAGCTGATCAGCGGACTGGCGGCCGACCGCGGGCCGATCGGTCAGTCGTTCGGCCGCATCGCCGGCCTGGCCGGCACCCTCGCCGGGCTGCTCAACACCGCACGGCCCGACATTTCCGGAACGGTGCAGGCGGTCAACCGCCTGGCATCGGTGCTGAACTCGAATGCAGGGCAGCTCAACAGCCAGCTGCAGGCCCTTCCCGGCCGATACCAGCTGCTCAACCGGGAGGGGATCTACGGGTCCTTCTTCAACTTCTACCTCTGCGGGGTCCAGCTGCGGTTCACCGGGCCCACCGGCGCCCCGGTGAGCACCCCAATGTTCCAGAACGAGGTGCAGCGATGCCGGTCCTGAAGCGCACATTCTCCGAAATGAACACCGTCCGGATCGGCATCGCCGGGGTAGCGGTGCTTATCGGGCTGGCCCTGCTGGCGCTCAACTCGGGCGCTGTCATCCGCGCCTCCACCACAACCACCTACCACGCGGCGTTCCCCGAGGCTGGCGGGCTGGCCGCGGGGGACACGGTCCAGATCGGCGGCCTCACCATGGGCACCGTGCAGGACGTCACGCTCCAGGGCAGTCACGTCGAGGTCACCTTCTCCGTCCGTCACGGCGGTCACCTGGGCACCGGCACCGGCGCCGCGATCAAGACCGCCACCGCGCTGGGCACGAAATACCTCGCGCTGCTGCCCAGCGGCCCGGGGACGCTCCCCGCGGGCGCGACCATCCCGCTGCGGCGTACCCAGTCGCCCTACAACCTCACCCAGATCCTCTCCACCCTGACCACCCAGGCCGGCGCTATCAATACCGGCCAGCTTGCGCGCTCCTTCGGCACCATCTCGAGCGCACTCGGGAATGCGCCGCCTGAGCTGCGCTCCATGCTGAACGGCGTGCGCAGCCTCTCGGAGACGATCGCCTCCCGCGACGCCGCGCTGAGCCAGCTGCTCTCCAACGCCGGCGCGGTAACCGGCGTGCTGGCGGCACGCAGCGGTCAGATCGGCACCCTGATCACCGACGGCAACGAGCTGCTGAACACCCTCTACCAGCGCCGTTACGAGATCCGCCTGCTGCTGGTGAACGTCACCGCGGTCGTCGACCAGCTGAGGGGCCTGGTCACCGATAACCAGCAACAGCTCGGCCCGGCCCTGAACCAGCTACGGGGGGTGCTCACCCTTTTGAACAACAACGCCGCCAACATTACCCAGGCAATCGCCGGCTTGGAGCGCTACGCGAGCGGCCTCGGCGACGTCGTCGGCGGCGGCCCGTATTTCTACGCCTACATACAGAACATCGTGCCGACCAGCCTCCAGCCGACTGTTCCCACGACGCTCGGGAAGTGACAGCATGAAGTTCACCCGCCGTCAGCGGATCGCCGCCGCACTGGTGGCCGTGGCCGGCATCGTGCTGGCGGCCCTCATGCTGCTGCCGCGCCACGGCACGAACCACCTGACCGCCTATTTCCAGCAGACCGTCGGCCTCTACCCGGGCGACCGTGTGCTGGTGCTCGGCGTTCCGGTGGGGCGGGTCGTCAGCATCACCCAGCAGCCCGGCAGGGTCAGGGTCGAGCTGAGCTACGACAGCAAGGTGAAGATCCCGGCCAGCGCGGATGCGGCGATCGTGGCTCCAACACTGGTCACGTCGCGCTCGGTGCAGCTCGCGCCGGTCTACACCGGGGGTCCCGTGCTGCCGGACGGCGCCGCCATTCCCGAATCCCGGACCGCGATCCCGGTGGAATGGGACCAAATTCAACAGGAGCTGGACAACCTCGCCACCTCGCTGGGGCCCAAGGGGACGGGGTCCCCCGGTGCCCTGAACCGGCTGCTGAAAACCACCTCGGCCAGCCTGAACGGCCAGGGGCAGAACCTGCACGACACGATCACAGAACTATCCAAAGCGATCAGCACGCTCTCCAGCAACCGCGGCAACCTGTTCGCCACCGTGGATAACCTGCAGACCTTCGTCAAGGTTCTCGCTGACTCAAACGCGGAGGTCGGCGCCTTCGAGCGGCAGCTCGCATCGGTTTCGGGCGTGCTCGACAGCAACAAGCAGGAGCTGGCCACCACGCTGGCCACGCTGAACTCGTCGCTGGGCATCGTGCAGAGCTTCGTACGCGACAACCGCGGCGCGCTGGCCAGCGATCTGGCTTCGCTGGACAACGTCACCGCGAATCTGTCCCGCTCCCGGCAGTCCCTCGCCAACATCCTCCAGGTCGCACCGACCGAACTGGCTAACTACAGCAACATCTACGATCCGATCGACCAGTCCTTTACCGGAGCTATCGCCCTCGCCAACTTCAAGAACCCAGCGCAGTTCATCTGCTCCACGATCTTCTCGCTCGGTGGCACGGCGCAGCAGTGCCAGCAAGCGCTCGGGCCGCTGGCCCAGCTGGCGCAGATGAGCAACGTGCCGGTGATGATCGACCCGGTCAACCGCAACGGCCGCAGCAACCAGATCAGCTCCTCAGGCTCGGGCTCATCGGGCTCGGGCTCCGCTGGGTCCGGCAACGCGTCCGGCGCCGGCGGACTGCTCGGCCTGCTGCTCGGCGGAGTCAACCCGTGACGGCCGCCCGCAGAGCCGTCCGCAGCCTGGGATGCGCAGCCGCCGCGCTGGTCTGCACCACCGTGATCAGCGGCTGCCAATTCACCGGATTCGGCGCACTGCCGCTTCCCTTCACCGCCGGCACCGGCTCGGGCTCCTATACCGTCACCGCGGTGATGGGCCAGATCGGCAACCTCGCTCCCAACGCCGAGGTGATGGTCAACGACGTCAGCGTCGGAACCGTCACCGCCATCCAGTTCGACAACTGGCACGCCAGGCTCACCATCTCGCTGCCGCGCAGCGTGAAACTCCCGGAGAATGCCACCGCCACAGTCGGCCAGAAGGGCCTGCTGGGGGCCGAATACGTGGCGCTGGCCCCACCGGCGAACGCACGGCCCACCGGGCAGTTGCGCGGCGGGGACGTGATCCCGCTATCGGCCACGAGCGCCTACCCCAGCACCGAAGACGTCCTCGCCGCGCTGTCCACGGTGCTGAACGGCGGGGGCCTCAACCAGCTGTCCACGATCACCAGAGAGCTGAACGACGCGCTTAACGGCCACGAACAGCAAGCCCGGGATTTGCTGAAGAACCTGAGCACCTTCGCCGGCAGCCTGAACGACCAGCGTGCCGCGATCGTCCGCACCCTGGACGCCCTCGACGCCCTCAGTGCGCAGCTCAAAGCACACGAGGGCACGCTCGCCCGCGCCATCGACGGCATTCCCGCGGGCCTGAAGGTGCTGAACTCCAGCGAGAAGAACCTGACCGCGGCGCTGGTCGCCGTGTCGAACCTGAGCACGGTCGCCGACCGGGTCATCAACGAAACGAGCCAGAACCTGCTCGCCAATCTGCGCGACCTGCAGCCTGCGCTGGGCAAGCTCGCTGATTCCGGCCAGAACCTGGTGAACTCGATCTCCTCGCTGGCGACCTTTCCCTTCCCCGGTAAGGCCATCGACTACAGCTTCAAGGGTGACTACGCCAACGTCTGGGAAGTCCTCGATCTCACCCTGCCCAAGCTCGAGAAGGCGTGGCTCACAGGCTCGCCTTTGGCCGGCGGCCTTCCGTCGCGCGGCATCGACAAGCCGTCCACCAAGTCCCGCAACCCGCTGACCGCGCCGCTGCAGCTCCCGGGCGGCTCATCGGGCGTGTCCGCGCCGCCCAAGGGAGGCACGCAGGGCGGGTCCGTGCCGCCCAAGGGAGGCACGCAGGGCGGGTCATCGTCGGGTAACGGCTCATCGTCGGGTAACGGCGGGCTTGGTGGCGTGCTCGGCTCGCTACTCGGAGGAGGCAGCGGGTGACCAGCAAGCTCGTCCGCTACCAGCTCATCGCGTTCGTCGTGGTCACCGTGCTCGGCGTGACCTACGCGATGCTGCAGTATGTCGGGCTTCCGCGGATCCTGGGCTTCGGCCAGTACCGCGTCTCCGTCGCCATGCCGGCGGCCGGCGGGCTCTACGCCAACGCGGTCGTCACCGAGCGGGGCGTGCCGGTGGGCACGGTGCGCGATATCCGGCTCGGCAACAACGGCGCGGTCGCCGACATCAGCCTCAACGACGGGATACAGATCCCGTCCGACCTGCACGCCGCCGTCCGCAACACCTCGGCGGTCGGCGAACAGTACCTCGACCTGGTCCCGCAGAAGGCCGGCCCGCCCTACCTGCAGCCGGGCGCGACGGTTCCGGAGAGCGAGGTCAGCCTCCCTACCTCTGTCAGCAACCTGCTCACCGACGTGAACTCCCTGCTGACCTCGGTGCCGCAGAAGCAGCTGAATACCACGATCAACGAGCTGTATAACGCGTTCAACGGGACCGGCCCCGGCCTGCAGCGGCTTCTCGACTCCTCCGGTCAGCTGCTGGCGTCAGCGCACCAGAACCTGACGCCCACGTCCAAGCTGATCAGCGAACTGGGGCCCGTGCTGCGCACCCAGGGTGTGAACAGCGCCGACATCGAAACCTTCAGCCGCGACCTGGCATCCTTCACCCGGCAGTTGCGAGCCAGCAACGCCGACCTCAGCGGCTCGCTGCAGCAGCTACCCGGGTTCACCACCGAGTTCAACGCGCTCATCGGGCAGCTCCAGCCGACCGTACCGCTGCTGCTGGCGAACCTCACCGCGGTCGGCCAGGTCCTCAAGGTCTACCTGCCCAACGTGCGGCAGATCCTGGTCGTCCTGCCCGCGGACATCAACTACGTGACCGCGTCGACCATGACCTCATCTCCATCGGTGCCCGGCAGCGCGAACCTGGACTTCAAGGCCACCATCAACAACCCGCCGCCCTGCCAGCAGGGCTATTCCGGTCCCGGAGCCATGCGGCCGCCGTCCGACACCAGCCGGGCCGCGCCTCCTTCCCCGACGCCGCACTGCACGGAACCCCAGGGCTCGCCGATCGGCGTCCGCGACGGTTACAACGATCCCTGCCCCAACAACCCGGCCATCCGGTCGGCGACGGCCGCAGGCTGCGGACTGATCTTCCAGTCCGCAGCCGCTGCGGCGGGAACCGGAGCCAAGGGGCAGGGCAACCGCTCGGCGGTCGCCGGAGCCGCTACCTATGACCCGGCCACCGGGCTTTTCTTCGGGCCGGACGGCATCCTCTACTCCGCCGGCGCGGGCAGCATCGCCGGCGGCGGCCCAACGACGCTCGGCGGCCTCCTGCAGCAGACACTGGGCGGCTGAGACAACCGTTCACAAAGCCGTTCACAGGGGCGTTCACAGAGCCTGGAACTGCGCCACCAGCCAGCGGCCGCCAACGTGTTCCATCGTCACCCGGACCTGGCTGGCGACCTGCCGCGGTTGATTCAGCGTCTTGCTCGTCGTGCTCTGATCGATGAACAGCAGCACCACGACCTGGTCCGCGGTCGCGCTGACCACCGACGCATTCGGCACGGTCGCCTTGGTGACCGTGTGCTGCTGTGTGGCGGCAGGGCTGATCAACTGGCTGGCGAGAACCTCGAACTGCCCGCGGAACTGCCCAGTGGTGTCACTGTTCGCCCTGGCCAGGTCGGAGCCGATGCTGCGGTAGTCGTAGGACAGGATCTGCCGGATCTCCGTCGTCGCGGCGGCCAGCGCGGCGCTCCGCGCGCGCTGCACGGCGTCGTCGTGACGCGCCTCGACGGCCAGGAGCACCGCCGCCACGGCGACCGCGACACCTCCCGCCCCGAGGACGGCCATCGAGGTGATCCGCCAGCGCAGCGGCAGCTGGCCGGCTCGCGTCACGAAGCGCCGGGGCAGCGTTCGGACGCCGCGTGCCAGCAACTGGGGGCTCACTTCACGAACTTCACATTTGACACCAGCCAGTGCGACCCGGCCGAGATCATCGAGACGGACAGCCGGTACGCGCGCTGGGCGCCATGCGGGGTCTGAGAATTCTTCACCGTGACATAAGCCAGTACTGACAGCTCCGCGGTGTCCGCGCCGACCCGCTGTACGCCCACATCGACGACGCGTCCGGTCGTCTGTACCTTGCCCTGAACCAGAACGCCGGTGAATCCGGTGGCGGAATTGGTGAACAGGCTCAGGAAGTTGCCGGTGGCCTCGGCCTTGAGCCGGTCGACGTATTGCTGCGGATGCCGGTAGTCGGCCGTGGTGAGGTCGGTAGCGGCATTCCGGGCGGCGGCGACAATGGCCTGGCGGCGGCTGCTTTGGGCATCGAAACCGCGGACGTGCGTCAGGAAAACGGCGGCGACCACGATGCCGGCGATCAGCAGCGCACACAGCACCACCATCACCGCCGTCCATACCGGCGCCCCAGCCGGGCGATCGGGCTTCGCGGAGTCGCCGGAACTGACGGCAGGCTCGGCGTCGGCGGCGGGGGCGTCATCCTCGGCCGCCTGCGCCGAGGCGGCGAGCGCACCCGCGTCCTGGCCGGATTTCATCCGATCCCCTCTCTGGCGACCGGTCAGCCGGTTAGTGACGGAAAGTCTAGAGTTAATTGCGTAAGACTTATCCCTATCCGGGAAAAGCGGGGAGTGGCGCGCAGCCCAGGCGGGTGCCGGCACCTCGGCCCACGCTCGCGGAACCTCCATGTCCACGGCGCGGGAGAAGAGGCCGGCGGCGTTCATGGCAGCGATGGCAGCAGGCTGCTGACGGTCTTGACGGTGCCCTGGAGTGTCTTGGTGACGCCCTTGAGGGTACGGCCCAGTGAGGGCCGCTGGCCGCTGCCCGGGGTCGCCGGTGCGGTGCTCGGAGCCGGCGACGGCGACGGGGAGGGGCCACCGCTGGCCGCCGGGCTGGGGGCGGACATGGGTGCCGAGCGCGGGGCGGTGTTCCCTGCGCTGGTCCTCGCCTGGCTGGTCCTGGTCTTTCGTGTGCTGGCCGTGGCCGGGGAGCTGCCGGCACCGGTCGCCACGGTCATGAACGTAGCGTCGGGTACCGGGATCATCTTGCCGGAGTAGACGCTCATCCATTCGAGGACGGTGACCAGGTACTGGTAGGAAGGGTTGTAGCTTTCGATAGCGCTGCGCAGGCCGGCCGGCGTGGCGAGATTCTGCCCGCCCGCACACAGGTACCGTGCCGCGGCGAGCGCGGCATCGTACACGTTGCCCGGATTTCCCCCGGCCCCCCAGGCGGCCCACGTGGACGGGATGAACTGCATCGGCCCCACAGCCCTGGCCCAGGGCCCGCTCTGGTCCCATCGCGTGCCATAGGTGTTGGGGATCGCAGCGTAACCGTTCGTGCCGTCCAGCACGGGACCGAGGATGGGCTGGAGCGTCGTGCCGGCGCTGTCCACCGCGCCGCCGTCGGCCTGCCCTGATTCGACTTCACCGATGGCGGCGAGCAAGGCGACCGGCAGGTGGCAGCCGGGGTCGCTCGCGGCCATGGCGGCAGCGGCCCGCCGGTAGGCCGCCAGCACCGTCGCCGGGATGCCCGCCCACGGAACCAGGCCAATCGGCGGGATGGATAGACCGGATGTGCCGGGAACCGGCACTTCACCGGGGACAATGGGCGGCGGAATCAGGTTCGCCGGATGACCGCCATCCGCCCCGTGCGGGCCGGCCCGGTCGAGGCTGCCGGGCACACCAGCCAGTCCTGCGTGGCCTGCCCCCAGCCCGGTGGGATGCACAGCGACTGGCACGCCGTCCGTGGCGACGACCAGCAGGCCCGCCGCCAGGGTCACCGACCCCAGGCTCTGCCCGACCCTGCGGCCACGCCCCCGGCGCGGCCCGCCCTGCGCCCCCCGTGCGTTCTTCGTTCCCGGCCTGCAGCGCCCGGGCCAGTTCCTGCGAGTCATCCGGCACACCTCTGGATCGGTGAATCGCTGACGCCATCGGCCCGGGAACCGATCCCATGAGCAGACGCGATGGCACCACGTGGGCTCAATTTAGAACGCGTTCTAGAAATAGACAAGCGCTGCGCCGAGAATTACCAGTCCGGTTACCGGAACACGCCCAGCCGCTGGCGCGGCGGGGATCGGCTGCCCGGCCGTTCTCCCGGGTGTCAGCGGCTCACCTTGGCGATGACATCGTCGGCGTAGCGGCGCAGCTTGCTGATCTTCGCGGCGAGCGGCTCGGTGTCGGGCCCGGTCTCGTACGGCCAGCGGAAGCCGACGATGACGTCGGTCACTCCCTGGTCCGCCAGCCGCCGCACGCCGTCCGCGGTGTAGGCATCCGTGGAGATCACATGGACCTCAAACGCCCTGCCCGCGGTGCCTTCCTCCTCGCGCAGCCGGGCGAGCCGCTCCAGCAGCCGGGGCAGGTCCGCCGGGTCTCCCCCGCCGTGCAGCCAGCCGTCCCCGCTGCGGGCGGCCCGGCGGAGGGCGGCGTCGGCGTGCCCCCCGATGAGGATGGGGACCGGCTCGGTAGGCACCGGCGCGATCTTGACCGGCGGCAGGTCGAAGATCTCGCCATGGTGCTCGAAGTACCCCCCAGCCGACAGGCCACGGATGATGGCGATCTCCTCGTCCAGGCGCTGCCCACGGCGCTCCCAGGGCACGCCGGTCACCTCATAGTCCTCCCGCCAGGGACTTGTCCCGACGCCCAGCACGAGCCGGTTACCGGTCAGGACCGCCGTCGAGGTCGCCTGCTTGGCCGTCAGCACCGGGCTGCGCACCGGCAGCTTGAGCACGAAGGTGACAAACCGCAGCCTGCTGGTGATGGCACCGAGGGCAGGGATGAGGGAGAACGGCTCCAGGAAGGGCTTGTCTTCCAGGAACTCCCGGGTGCCGTCCGGGTTGAACGGGTACGTGCTGGCGGAGTGCCGGGGATAGCAGATGCTGTCGGGCACCACCATCGAGTCGTAGCCCGCGTCCTCGGTGGCGCGGGCGAGCGGGGCGTAGAACGACGGGTCGGTCATGGACTCGGCGTAAGAGAAGCGCACGGGACCTCCGGGCATGGTGCCTGGGCCGCCGTCGGCAGCCCGGAAAAAATTAGAACAGGTTCTTGCGCAAAGTCAATCGGCTCGGAAGGCTGTGGGCATGGACCTTGCCACGCTCGAAGAGATCCGCCAGCTCAAGTACCGCTACCTCAGGTGCGTCGATCTGAAACGGTGGGATGAGATCGCGGACACGTTCGCCGCCGACGCCACCGCATGGCCGGTACGTGCTCGCCGCGAAGGTTTCGTTCCCGCACCGGGGCGGGCAGTGGCGTGACCGCGTCACCGCCAGCCGGGCGGTGGCCTACCGCATCCACGAAGACGTGCAGCGCGGGCGCTGGTACCTGACCGCCTCGTGGACGATCCCCCCGGCCAGGACCGTGCCCTTGGGCACTGCGGATCACCATCGTTGCGGTCGATCCGGCCTACACCTCGAAGTGGGCGCCCAGCACTGGCAGGCCCCGCTGACCACAGCCAAGCGCATGACCACTCGCCACGACGCGGCCGCCGTGGCGATCGGCAGGCGCGCCCTGGGGCACCCGATCCGGCGACGGACGGCACCGCCCCCTGCCCACCAGAGCGATGGGCAGGGGCATCGGACCGTCCAGGCCGCACCGGAGGTTCCGGGGCGTGAGGGACCCCGCCCCCGCATCCCCGGACCACGGACACGATCCGTGCTTCCCGGATGCGGCGAGAACGCGAGGAACCAGAACGCCCAGCACCGTTCGGGGCGTCCGGCTGAGCATGGGTCCTGGCAACAGGACTCACTCCCGCTCAGTTCCTAGGAACGGTACGACTATCTCGCCGGACACCGGCGAGCAGGTTGACGAGCGGTTCGCCAGCTACCTGGGCGCTCAGGCCTGACCTGGCACCTCGCCGGGGGGAGGCGGCAGCTCACGAGCCCAGCATGATGCTGGCGGCGTGCTCGCCGATCATCATCGCCGGGGCGTTGGTGTTCCCGCCGACGATGCTCGGCATGATCGACGCGTCCGCGACCCGCAGGCCCTCGATCTCCCGGACGCGCAACTGCGGATCGACCACGGCCTGCTCGTCGGTGCCCATCCGGCAGGTGCCCACCGCGTGGTAGACCGACGTCGCCCGGTTGGGCAGCTCCCGGGCCAGGGCGGCCCGGTCCGGGAAGCCAGGCCCGGGGTTCAGCTCCAGGCTGATCTCCCCGGCGATGATCTTGCTGGCCATGGTCTCCCGGATCAGCTCCATCCCGTCCAGCAGCACCCGGCTGTCGTCGGGGTCGGACAGGTAGCCCATGTCGATGATGGGCTTGGCCACCGGATCAGCGGAGGCGAGCCGGAACGTGCCCCGGCTCTTCGGGTAGATCAGCGTGGGCATGATCGTCAGGGCGCAGCGCTTGTCGACCCGCTGCCGCTTGGGCGAGTCCTGGTTGGGGAACGGGTACGACCATGGCAGCGCATGTACCTGGATATCCGGGATCTGTTCGGCGATGGAGCTGCGGATGAAGCCGACCGCCTCGAACACGGTGCGGCCCATCCAGGTGTCGCCGCGGATGGCCTCCTTGACGATGCCGCCGAAAAAGTACGGCGCGGTGCCCTTGTTGCGGGCACACTTCATGCACCAGGTCATCGGCACGAACAGGTGGTCGTGCAGGTTGTCGCCGACCGGCAGGTTGGCCACCACGCCGATGCCGAGCTCGCGCAGGTGGGCTGCCGGGCCGACGCCCGACAGCATGAGCAGCTGCGCCGAGCCGAACACGCCGGCGGACAGGATCACTTCCCGGGTGGCCCGGACCGTGCCGCGCCCGGCCGGCGTCACCACCTCGACACCGGTGGCCCGGCCGCCGGAGATCACCACCTTGGTGATCAGGGCCCGGGTGGTGATCGTGAGGTTGGGCAGGCCATGGTCGTCGAGATAGGCGACCGACGAGCTGTAGCGCAGCCCCCCGGCGGCGTTCTGCTGGAAGACCGCGGCGCCCTCCTGCGACTCGCCGTTGTAGTCGTCGATCTTCTTCACGCCTGCGGTCTCGGCGAGCGCCTCGATGAACGCCTGGGAGGCCAGTGTCAGGTCCTTCTGCCGGGTCACCCGGACCGGGCCGCCGGCACCCCGTAGCTCGCTGGCGCCGCCTTCCCAGTCCTCCATCTTCTTGAAGCTGGGCAGCACGTCGGCCCAGCTCCAGCCCGCGCAGCCAGCCGCGGCCCAGTCGTCGTAGTTCTTGTGGTTGCCGCGGACAAACACCATTCCGTTGATCGATCCGGAACCGCCGCGCACCCGGCCGCGGGGCTGCGGGATCCGGCGGCCCAGCGCGTTCGCCTGCGGAGCGGTGTAGTACCCCCAGTCCAGGCGTTTCTTGAGCTGGGGGACGTTATGGAAGATGGCGATCATCCCTGGCTTGCGCACCAGCCGGGTGGTGTCCGGCCCACCAGCTTCCAGCAGGATGACGCTGGCACCGGACTCGGCGAGCCGCCTGGCCAGCACGCAGCCCGCGCTGCCGGCCCCGGCAATGACGTAGTCGGCGGTCTGATCCATCGGCTCCTCGCATGGCAGGGGGGCTGTGGCCAATCAGCCGGTGTCCGGACTCTATGCCGTCAGCCCCGCCAAAACAAGAACAGGTTCTAGTATTTTTGCGCCGGAATGCGAACACAAGGCGGTTTGTATCGAAGTATAGTTGAGTCAACTATACTTCGATGTTATTTAGTACGGAGAAGTCTGGGCTCCAGAGGAACTCGATGCGCAAACCTGATCACGTTTTTGATCGCGATGCCGAGTGGACGGGACTTGTTTCGTTCGCCAGCGATGCGCGCCCAGGCGCCACGCTCGGCGTCGTCAGCGGGCGGCGCAGGCAGGGGAAGAGCTACCTTCTCCAGGCGCTGGCGAGTTCGGTGGGCGGCATCTACTTCCCAGCCCTGGAGATGACCGAGGCGGTGTCGTTGCGGTTGTTCGCCGACGAGATGATCCGGTTCACCGGGGCACCCGTGCGGCCTTTTCGCGATTGGCTGGACGCCATCCCCTACCTGTTCCTGGCAATCGGCCAGCGGGCCGTCCCGGTAGTGATCGATGAGTTCCCGTTCCTGGTAAAGGCGTCGCCGGGGTTGCCATCGATCATCCAGCGGGAGCTCGGTCCCGGTGGGTCGGGAGCAGCGAGCCGGGCGAGGCTCCTGCTCTGCGGCTCGGCCATGCCGGTCATGGGAGGTCTGCTTTCCGGTCATGCCCCGCTGCGTGGCCGGGCCAGCCTGGAACTGATGGTCCAGCCCTTCGGCTATCGCGATGCCGCGCGCTTCTGGGGGATCTCCGATCCAAGGCTGGCCGTGCTGGTGCACTCGGTAGTCGGCGGGACGCCCGCCTACCGGCGCGAGTTCGTTCGGGAGGACGCCCCCGCCGACGTCGCGGACTTCGATGACTGGGTTGTCCGCACCGTACTGAACCCGCAGACTCCCCTGTTCCGCGAGGCCCGTTATCTGCTCGTGCAGGAAACCGAGATCCGGGACCCGGCGCTTTATCACTCTGTGCTCGCCGCCGTGGCTGAAGGAAACTCCACGTCCGGCGGTATCGCGAACTACATCGGCCGTAAATCCAACGAGGTTGCCCACCCGATTCGGGTCCTCGAAGACTGCCGTCTGCTAGTCAGGGAGCCGGATCTCTTCCGGTCCGGCCGGGCCAGGTACCGGATCAGCGAACCTCTCATCACCTTCTACCAGGCGGTCATGAGCCGCGAATGGGCACGCCTTGAGCGCGGGGAAGCCTCAGGGGTCTGGCAGGGCGCCAAGGCTCGCTTCCTGTCCCAGGTGATCGGCCCGCACTTTGAGTCACTATGCCGCGAGTTCGCGATCACGGCCGGCACCGAATTGTTCGGCGGCCCGGCAGGACAGGTCGGCGCAGGCGTGGTGGCGGACCCAGCGAACCGGACGCAGATCGAGGTCGACGTCGCGGTCCTGGCGCCGGTCGACCACGGGCACCCGCGCCGCATCCTCTCGCTGGGAGAAGCGAAATGGGATCGGGTTATGGATCCCGATGACGTCGGACGACTTCGGCGGGCCCGCGATCTTCTCGCGGTCAAGGGCTTCGACACGCGCAACACTGTGCTCGCCTGCTATTCCGGCGCCGGCTTCACGCGAGGCCTCCGGGCCGACCACGACAGTGACATCGCCCTCATCGACCTCAGCCAGCTCTACTGAGGGCCCCGGTAAGCACCCCGGCCCACTCGCCCGCAACTCCTTCGTCACCGCGCAGTCCATGGCCGACATGATCACCACCCTGGAAGGACGCGGCCTGATCGAACGGCACCGCGACCGGGCAGACCGCCGCCGGCTCGTCGTCGCGCTGACCGCCGGCGGCCGGGAACTGCTCGACCGCTACCGGGACAAGGTCACCGCGCTGGAAGCCGGGATGCTGGCCGGCCTCATCAAGGCAGAGATCTCCAGCCTGCGCCGCAGCCTGCACGCCTGCCACGCCAACCTCGCCGGGCACCCGCCCCGCTGACACCACAGCGCAGGCCCGGAACGCGCAGACGCTGATCACCGCCTGTCCGGGCTCTCGGCTCTCGCTGAACAATGCCGTCGATGCACTGGTGGCGTCACTCCGGGCGGCCTGCACGCCGCCCTGACTTTGCGGGTATCGCGATCGCCGCGTTGCCTGGCCGGGCAGGAGCGTCAGCCGGACGGCGGCCGTCACGACCAGGAACACCAGGGCCGCGCATAGTGGACCGGCGCCGTCGTCGCCGCTGGCGCGAAACCGCGCGGCGTGGCCAGTTCTGGTGAGCCGTCACGCGGTGACCGGGGCGCGCAGCCGGCTCAGCAATTGGTCGCCGACGCGGGCGGCCTCTTGTTTGTACGGAGTGTCCGAAAGCACGAAGTGCGTGATGCCGAGATCGGTGTACTTCCGCAGGGCGGCGGCCACCTCGTCGTAGGAGCCGACCAGCCAGGTCGTCCCCGCGCCGCCGCCGCCGAACTTGCCGGGGGCGGTGTAGAGGCAGGAGTCGAGCACCTCGCCACGCTCGGCAAGGTCGAGAAGCCGCTGCTGACCGACCGCCTTGCCCCGGTGGCCGTCGCTGCGCCACCGCCCGGCACCCTCCGCCATTCTGGCGACCCTCGCCTCGGCATCGTGCCAGGCTTCGTCGCTGGTTTCCCGGACTACCGTGGTGATCCGCAGCCCGAACTCCAGCGGCGCATGCGCCCGGCCACGGGACTCGGTGAGCGACTTGAGCCGGTCGATGCGTTCGGCGATGCCGTCCACTGGCTCGCCCCAGAAGAGCTGCACGTCGGCCTCGGTCGCCGACACCGCCTCAGCCTCGGGTGAGGCACCCCCGAAGTACAGCCGCGGATGCCTGCCTTCCCCGGCCCTCCAGGGCCGTGGGGTCACCGTCGATCCCTCGACCCTGAAGTACTCGCCGCGGAACGTGACGTCTTCCTCGGTCCACAGGCGCCGTACGAGCTGCATGAACTCCTTGGTCCGCGCGTACCGCCCGGCCCGGTCTACCTCCGCGTCGCCGTAAGCCGCGAGGTTGTCCTGGCCGCTCACAATGTTGACGAGGACACGCCCACCGCTGAGATGGTCGAGCGTGGCGGCAGCGCTCGCGAAGTGCGCCGGCTGCCAGTAGCCGGGCCGGATCGCCACAAGCGGCTGGAATCTGGTGGTGCGGGCCGCAAGGGCAGTGGCAACGGTGAACGTGTCGGGACGGCCCCAGCCCGTGCCGATCAGGGCCCCGCCCCAGCCGTGGTCTTCGACGATCCGGGCGAGCTCAGTGGACAAGTCGAGATTCGCCCACCCGTCCGCGATGTCGTCGCCGCGGTGACCCGGCTCGACTGTGTTGGGGATGTACCAGAGAAATTCCAGGCTCACGTCATGACTCCCCGATCACTAGCACCGATGCGCGCCGAGGCGCGATTTCCACCATAACCTATGGGAATACTTCTATTTGTAGCGCCCGCGCGTGCACTAGGTGCCGCCGTTACCTATAGGGCACTGTCACTTACCCGCGCCAGGGACATGCCGTTACAACAGAAGTGTCATCCCTGCCCGGGGGCGGGGTTCGCCTTGGCGTCACATGGGGGTGTGGTCGTCATGGGCCGGACGGCAGCCGGTGCGGTCACCTCCTGGTTCGCGGCTGCCCAGGCGGTTGCCGACGCCATCCTGTACGAGGGGTACCTGCTGTACCCCTATCGGCGTTCCTCTGGCAAGAACCGGGTGCGCTGGCAGTTCGGCGTGCTGCTTCCGCCTGCGTGGGCGCAGGCGCGAGGTCTCACCGACGCGGGAGTGGCCGGTTCAGCGGAGTCCTGGTGGCAGCAGACCGAATGTCTTGTCCAGGCGCCCGGAGATGCCACGGTGCACCTCCGGGTCCGGTTCCTGCAGATGCAGCAGCGGACGGTGGAAGAGCGGCAGCGTGACGGTAGCTACCGTTCAGCCGATACTCTGCGCGCCGGCTCGCGGGTGGAGATGGGCTTTGACGAGGCGGTGCCACGAGAATTCGACATCGAGGTATCATTGCGCGAGCTGCGGACCAGCACGCAACGGCTTGATCTGAAGGTGCCCGGCGGTGAGGCGGCCGAGCCGCTGACGGATGACCGGGGCCATCTGCTCGGGCGGGTGGTGAGGCGGCGATGGCCGGTCATGGCGGGTGTGGCTATCTCGGCGGGCAGGTGTGAGACGCCCCGGCTGGTCCGGTTGCGGGTGCGCATCGAGAACACCGGCCGCGCGATCCCAGCGGAATCGCCACGTGAGCGGGCCCTGCAAGGTTCGCTGATCGCCTGTCACTGCCTGCTCGCCGTCCACGGCGGCGAGTTCATCTCGCTGCTGGACCCGCCGGAGTGGGCGGCGGCCGCCGCCCGCGCCTGCTCGAACGTGCATACCTTCCCGGTACTGGCCGGCGAGCCAGGCAGCGGTGACCTTGTCTTGTCTTCACCCATCTTGCTCTACGATCACCCGCAGGTCGCACCGGAAAGCCCCGGCGATCTGCATGATGCGGCCGAGATCGACGAGATCCTGTCGCTGCGGACCCTCACGCTGACCGAGGCGGAGAAGCAGGAGGCCCGCGCTACCGACCCGCGGGCCGCAGCGATCGTTGACCGGGCCGACGCGATGCCCCCGGAGGTGCTGGCACGCCTGCACGGGGCGCTGCGCTCGCCCGGCACGATATCGGGTGGCGACCAGGCGCCCCAGCCGCCGCTGCCTTGGTGGGAGCCTGGCGCGGATTCATCCGTGCCGCCCGGGACCGACGGCGTGATGGTGGCCGGTGAATGGGTGGCGAAGGGCAGCCGGGTACGGCTGCGCCCGCGCCGGCAGGGCACCGACCCGCAGGACGTGTTCCTGGATGGCAAGACCGCCCAGGTAGAGGCGGTGCTGGTCGATGTGGACGGATCGCATCAGCTTGCTGTGACGATCGAGGATGATCCCGGCGCGGACCTCAACCGCTGGCAGGGCCGGTTCCGTTACTTCTCTCCCGATGAGGTTGAGCCGGTGACTGAGGGTAGCGGGCCGGGATGAAAGCGAACCAGTGGCGGATGCCCGGGTGCGGCGCGGCAGCCGGTCATGGTTGCGGCGTGAACAGCGAGGAGGCCGGATGGACGCGATCGAGTTGCTGAGGCATGACCACCGGATGGTGGAGCAGCTGTTCCGCGACTATGAGGCCGCCGGGTCCGCGAAGCAGCGGCGCGGCGTGGTGGAACTCCTCATCCGCGAGTTGTCGAAGCACGCGGCCCTGGAGGAGCTGACCGTCTACCCGTTCGCCAAACGGATGCTCCCGGGGGACGCGGTCGATGTCGATGAGCATCTGCGGGAGCACATGGCCGTGAAGAAGACCCTCGCCGCTCTGGACAAGCTGCCGACCGGGGACGAGCGCGAAACCGTCCTGGTCAGCGACCTGCGTGGTGAGATCGGACATCACGTGGAGGAGGAAGAGAACCAGTTCTTCCCCATGCTCCGGGACGCCGTGGATCAGAAGTCACTCGACGATCTCGGCCGTCAGCTTGACCGGGCCAGGCAAACCGCGCCGACCCGGCCCCATCCCAATGTGCCGGACCAGCCGCCGGTGCTGGCGCTGCTGGCACCGGTCGCCGCCCTCTATGACCGGATCCGTGACCGGCTGCAAAGGAGGCCGCAAACATGAGCACCGACGGAGGGGCCCGCGAAGCCGCGAGCATGCCGACGAGCGTGCAGCCGGGCAAGGGCTTCGACCATATCGACATCCTCTGGATCTCCGAGGGGATGAGCTGCGACGGCGATACCGTCGCGATGACCGCCGCCTCCCAGCCGCCGATCGAGGACATCGTGCTCGGCCTGGTCCCCGGGCTGCCCAAGGTGACCCTGCACAACAAGGTGCTCTCGCCAGCTCAGGGCGGCGAGCAGTTCCTGGCACCGTTCCGGGCCGCCGCCGCGGGCGAGCTGGAACCGTTCATCCTGGTGATCGAGGGATCGATTCCGAACCAGAACATCATCGAGGGTGACGGCTACTGGACATCGTTCGGCAACCACCCAGACACCGGGGAACCGCTGACGCTCAACTGGTGGATCGACCAGCTCGCGCCCAAGGCCTGGGCCGTGGTCGCCGCAGGCACCTGCGCCACCTACGGCGGTATCCACGCGATGGCCGGCAACCCCACTGGGTGCATGGGCCTCGCCGACTACCTGGGCTGGGACTTCAAATCCAAGGGCGCACTGCCCATCGTGAACGTCCCCGGCTGCCCCATCCAGCCCGACAACTTCATGGAAACCCTCACCTGGGTGCTCTACCACGCCGCCGGGGCGGCTCCGCCGCCACCGCTGGACCACATGCTCCGCCCCCAGTGGCTGTTCGGGAAGACCGTGCACGAGGGCTGCGACCGGGCCGCCTACTACGAGCAGGCGGATTTCGCCCAGGATTACAACTCCCCGAAGTGCCAGGTCCACATTGGCTGCTGGGGACCGGTCGTCAACTGCGATGTGCCCAAGCGCGGCTGGATGGGCGGCATCGGCGGGTGCCCGAATGTCGGCGGCATCTGCATCGCCTGCACGATGCCCGGATTCCCGGACAAGTTCATGCCCTTCATGGACGCCCCGCCCGGCGGGTCGCTCTCCTCGATGCTCATCAAGCCCTACGGCACGTTCATCCGGCGGCTGCGGGCCATCACCAACTACACGGTCAACAAGGAGCCGAGGTGGCACCACAACCGCCCGGAGCTGACCAGCGGCTACAACCCGCGCTGGCGCCCGTAACCGGCACCACCGCTTAGGAGGTTAAAGGAATGGCGACGACGACGCGGCGGGCACGGCCAGTCAAGGAGAGCGAGCAGCTCGTCGATATGGCCTGGGATCCGATTACCCGCATCATCGGAAACCTGGGAATCTACACCAAGATTGACTTCGCCAACCGGCGGGTCGCGGAGTGCCACAGCACATCCTCGCTGTTCCGCGGCTACTCGGTGTTCATGAAGGGCAAGGACCCGCGCGACGCCGGCTTCATCACCAGCCGGATCTGCGGCATCTGCGGGGATAACCACACCACCTGCTCGGTCTATGCCCAGAACATGGCCTACGGGATCGACAACCCGCCGCTCGGCGAGTACATCCTCAACCTCGGCGAGGCCGCCGAGTACATGTTCGACCACACGCTTTTCCAGGACAACCTGGTCTTCGTGGACTTCTGCGAGGCGATGGTCAAGGACACCAACCCGAGTTTGCTGCAGCGCGCGGAGACGACCGACGCCCCGCACGCCAATATCCATGGGTACCGGACGATCGCGGACATCATGCGGGCGTTCAACCCGTTCGAAGGCGCCGTCTACAAGCAGGCACTGCAGGTCAGCCGCACCACCCGGGAAATGTTCTGCCTGATGGAAGGACGGCACGTGCACCCGTCCACCGTCTATCCCGGCGGGGTGGGCACCATGCCGGAGCCCACGCTGTTCACCGACTACCTGACCCGGCTGCTGTCCTGCCTGGACTTCATCAAGCAGGCCGTGGCCATGAACGACGACGTCTTCGACTTCTTCTACGAGGCGCTGCCGGGTTATGAGGAGGTGGGGCGGCGGCGGATCCTGCTCGGCTGCTGGGGGGCCTGGCAGGACCCGGCCGTCTGCGACTACAGATACGAGACCATGACCCGCTGGGGCCGGGCCAATAAGGTCACCCCCGGCATCATCGTGGACGGTGAGCAGATCACCACCGATCTCGTCGACATCAACCTCGGTATCCGGATCCTGCTCGGCAGCTCCTACTACGAGGACTGGGTGAATGAGGAACCTTTCGTCACCCATGACCCGCTCGGCAACCCCGTGGATATGCGCCATCCCTGGAACCAGACGACGATCCCCGTACCTGGCAAACGGGATTTCAACGGCAAGTACAGCTGGGTGATGAGCCCCCGCTGGCTGGACAAGCGAACCGGTGATCACCTCCCCCTCGACACGGGCGGCGGCCCGCTAGCCCGGCTGTGGAACACGGCCCTCGCCGGCCTTGTGGACACTCCGTACGTCAAGTCCACCGGCTCAAGTGTGCAGATCTCACTACCGAAAAGCGAGAAGCTGCCCGAGACGACGCTGGAATGGAAGATTCCCCGGTGGTCCAACGCGATCGAGCGGGACCGTGCCCGCGCCTATTTCGTCGCCTATTCAGCGGCGATGGCCGTGCATTTCCTCGAGGTAGGGATGGAACTGATCCGCGGTGGCGACACCAAGGTGTTCAACGACTTCTCGGTGCCGGAGGAGGCGATCGGCTGCGGCTTCCACGAGGCCGTGCGCGGAGTGCTGTCCCACCACATGGTCATCAAGGATAAGAAGATCGCGAATTATCACCCGTACCCGCCGACGCCGTGGAACGGCAGCCCGCGGGACAGTTACGGCACGCCCGGACCGTATGAGGACGCCGTGCAGGACATGCCGATCTTCGAGGAGAACGGGCCGGACAACTTCAAGGGCGTCGACATCATGCGCACGGTCCGCAGTTTCGACCCGTGCCTGCCGTGTGGCGTCCACATGTACCTCGGAAAGGGCAATGTGCTGAAGAAGGTGCATTCACCGATGTTCGGAGCGGCACATGGCTGACGCCCCGGCACCAGGCATTCCGGACGGGGCCGCGGCAGGCGGCCTGCCGGATGAGGAGGTCAGGGCCCTGATCGGCCGCCTCGATACGCTGCTCGGGCAGATCGAGGAAGCCACCGGGCCCGTCGCCGAGACCGCCATCGAGGCGGTTGAGGCACTCACCGAGGTCTACGGCACGGCACTTGCCCGGGTGATGGCGCTGGCCAGCAGCGCGCCGGAGGTGGTGTCGTCGCTGGCCGGGGACGAGCTGCTGCACCACCTGCTCATCCTGCACGGCATCCATCCCCAGCCGGTCGGGGAACGGATCGCCAGGGCGCTTGATGGCGTGCGTCCCTACATCCGCTCACACGGCGGTGATGTTGAGCTGACTGCCATCGACGGCGACGTGGCCCGTATCCGGCTGTCCGGGAGCTGCCAGGGCTGCGCGTCGTCGGCCGCCACGCTGGAGCACGCGGTCACCGACGCGGTGCTCACGGTCGCACCCGAGCTGGCGAGAGTCGAAGCCGAACCCGCACCGCAGCAGCAGCATTCTCCGGCGGTGATCCCGGTCGAATCGCTGCTACGCAAGCCGGCCACGCTCACGCGGGCAGGGAGCGAGCCGACGTGACGGCCGGCGCCCTGGAGCGCGTGATCCGCCGGGCGGCTGCGCGCCGCCAGCAGAGCGGGCAGGCCCGGCAGTGCTGCCAGCTCTGCGGCCAGCCGGTTCCTGACGGTCACCGGCACCTGGTGGACACTCATAGCGGCGAGCCGCTGTGCGCCTGCTACCCCTGCTCGGTCTTGTTCAACAGGGACCAGGCGAGCCAGGGCCATTACCGGCTCATCCCCGATCGCCGGATCCGGCTCACCGGCCTATCGACGACGGCCCTCGGCGTGCCTGTGGGGCTGGCGTTCTTCGTGCGGCAGGCGGATGGCCGCGTCGTCGCTCACTACCCGAGCCCGGCAGGCGCCACGCGGTGGGAGATCGATCCCGGCGCGTGGGGCCGCGCGGTACGCGAGTGCCCAGCGCTGGCAGATCTGGCTCCAGACGTCGAGGCAGCGCTCGTCAACACGGCGCGCGGCCGGGACGAGGCGTGGCTGGTGCCGCTCGACGACTGCTGGCGGCTGGTCGCGATCGTGCGCCAGCAGTGGAAGGGCCTGTCCGGCGGCGACCAGGTGTGGCCCGAGATCGACCGGTTCTTCGACGAACTGAGGACGAGCTGAGACCGGCGGCCCCCGGCAAACCGAGAACGAACTGAGGAGGCGCGATGGGACAGATCCGGGTCGGTAAACCGCACGTGAAGCCGGACACCCCCACGCACGTGAAAGGCATCATCCAGGGCAACGAGAAGGACGCCTACAACAAGCAGGCCGGCCACCACAAGGACGGTACCGCGGACGCCCGGCGCTCCACGGGAGTACATCCCGCCAGGCATAATCCAATCCTGAAAATCATGCCGAATTTGCCGCCGGGCTGACAATTAGCGGACCCACTGGAGACCCACTAGAGAATGGAGGAGCCATGGCCGGTGGCGTCAAGAAACGGGCCACGGTCAAGGACCAGGGGAGACGGGGCCTGGCCAGCAAGATACTGATCGGCGCCGGGATCGCCGGCTTTGCCGCCATCGCGGTGCGGGAATTCCCGTCACTCAGGCGGGAGATCAAGATCTGGCTGATGTGAGCGGCCTTTCCGCGCAGGTCATGAGATGACGTACCGGCCGGGCTTGCCATCCAGCGTCTGGCCGTCCGGCGATCCAGATCCTTTCTCCCAGCGAGCCAGGCAGGCGCCCAGCGCGCTATGCAGCTGCGCCAGCCGGGTCATCCACGCCGTCAGTTCCGTTTTCCCGAGGGCCGTGAGCTCATACTGGCGGCGCGCGGGCCCGGCAGGGGAGGTAACCCAGGCGGACGCCACCAGCCGTCTCCGCTCCAGATTGCGCAGCATCTTATAGACATGACCGGGCTCTACGCCGGTCACCTCCAGACAAGGAAGGCGGTCGATGAGGTCGTAACCATGGTCGGGACGCTCGTGGATAAGAAGCAGCAGAAACGGATAGAGCAAGCTGCGTACTTCGCTGCCGTACATGACAGTCCTCCCTCGGCGAGGGCGGCGAGCAGGGCGGTCGCCAGCGAAAGCTCCTGATGGGACGTTTGCCCTTTCCCTGGATGCGCCCGGTAAACCGGCAGTTCACCCCACCTGCCGGCCCCGGTAACCAGTCACCGGGCCATGGTGCCTGCCGGCGCCGACCGGAGCCACGATCGGCCCTGGCTGCTTCTTCAGCGGCTCCCACCAGGCACGGTTGTCCCGATACCACTGCACCGTCGCCTCCAGGCCCTGGCGGAACGGGATCCGCGGGGCATAGCCCAGTGCCCGCAGCACGTCATCGTTCAGCGAGTAGCGCCGATCGTGACCCTTGCGGTCCGGCACCCAGGCGACCATGTCCCAGCCCGCTCCACAGCACTCCAGCAGCGCGGCGGTCAGCTCCAGATTGGTCAGCTCCGCGTCACCGTTGATGTGATAGGTCTCCCCGGCCCGGCCGCGCTCCAGCACCAGCTGGATGCCGCGGCAGTGGTCGTCCACGTGAATCCAGCCGCGGACGTTGCCGCCGTCGCCGTACAGCGGGACGCATCGCCCGTCGAGCAGGTTGGTCACGAACAGCGGGATGATCTTTTCCGGATACTGGCAGGGGCCGTAGTTGTTGCAGCAGCGGGTGATGCGCACGTCCAGCCCGTGCGTGCGGGCATAGGCCTGGGCGATCAGGTCTCCCCCGGCCTTGGCCGCCGCGTACGGGGAGCTGGGCTCGATCGCGGCCCGTTCGGTCCAGGAACCTGACGCCACGCTGCCGTACACCTCGTCGGTGGAGACCTGCACCACCGGCCCGATCCCCGCCTCCAGGCACGCCTCCAGCAGGACCTGCACCCCGGCCACGTTGGTGGTCACGAACGGCGCCGCACCGGTGATCGACCGGTCCACGTGGGTCTCGGCGGCGAAGTTGATCACCGCATCGTGGCCGGGCAGGAGCGAGCGCAGGAGCGCGGCGTCGCCGATGTCGCCCTGGACGAACCGCAGCCGGCCACTGGTGGAGACCGGCGCCAGGTTCGCCAGGTTCCCGGCGTAGGTCAGCGCGTCCAGGACGGTCACGGCCGCGTCCTCATAGCCGGGGTAGCCGCCGCCCAGCAGGGTGCGGACGTAATGCGAGCCGATGAACCCGGCACCGCCGGTCACCAGGATTCTCACGCGGCGTCTCCCAGGAGCCTAGGAACTGATCTGTACGTTGCTACGGTCCCCGAGAATGGGGCGGTGCGCCTCGCGGACCGGCGGTGCTGGTGTCACCTAGACATAATGGCCGATCAAGGGACGTTTCGATCCGGCGGACACCACGGATGGACGCGGCGGGTATCAGCGCAGCGCGGGGCGGGCCGCTTCCAGCTGTGAGACCAGCAGGGCCCGGGCGGTGACAAGGGAGGGCCCATACCAGGTCAGGCTGCGGCCTTCCACCAGTGCCACCCGCTGATGGGGAAACATCTCCGGTCCGTCGTCGGCACTGAAGGGGTACGGCTCGTCGGGCAGGACGATGACGTCAGGCCGGCGCGCCGCGAGGTCGCCGAGGTCGACGTGCGGGTAGCGCTCGGGGTGATCGCCGTAGACGTTGTCCAGTCCCAGCCTGCTGGCGATGTCGCCGGTAAAGGTGGCCGAGCCGACCACCATCCAGGGATCCCGCCAGATCGGGATGGCTGCGCGGAGGCGGGGACCAGGGGCGGGTTCCCGCCATATCTGCCCGGCCTGGTCGAGCCATGCCGGTTCCGGCCAGCCCAGCGCCACGCAGAACATCCTGCGCAGCGAGGCCATCGCCTCATCCAGGGTCCGGATCACGGTCACCCACACGGGCACCCCGGCCGCGCGGAGACGTTCCACGTCGACGCGCCGGTTCTCCTCTTGATTGGCCAGCACGATGTCCGGTTCCAGTTCGGTGATGGCGGCCAGATTGGGATTCTTGGTGCCGCGAACCCGCTGCACATCCAGGTCGGCGGGATGGGTGCACCATGCGGTGGCGCCCACCAGCGCCTCCGGGCGGGTCGCGGCCACCGACTCGGTCAGCGACGGCACCAGGGAAACCACCCGGCGCGCCGGGCAGGCCAGCCGGACCGGGTACCCGAGATCATCGCGCGGGAGTCCCGACGTGGTCGTCATCGGGACTCCCCTGGGCCAGGCACCGTCCGCATGGCGCTACGCGGCGGGAACCCGGAGATGAGGGCGTCGCCCTGGCCGCACAGCGCGGGATCGGCATGCCCACCGTGGTTCACGTGAGGAGATGGCGGGCCATGACGACTCGCTGGATCTGGTTGGTGCCCTCATAGATCTGGGTGATCTTGGCGTCGCGCATCATCCGCTCGACCGGGTAGTCCCGCACGTAGCCGTACCCGCCGAGCAACTGGACCGCGTCGGTGGTGATCGCCATGGCGGTGTCGGAGGCGAAGCATTTGGCGGCCGAGGAG
>DASQVO010000507.1:0-2628 GCA_035640715.1 Streptosporangiaceae bacterium | reverse complement strand
GCCCACCGCCCGCTGCCAGTGACGTGGCTGGGTAAGCGGGCGGTCCACGCCAGGCGAGGAGACCTCGAGCGTATACGGCATCTCGCCCATCACGTCCGAGGCGTCGAGCTTCGACGACAGCTCCCTGCTGGCGAGGGCCGCGTCGTCCAGACTCACGCCCCGGTCGCTGTCCACCACCACGCGAAGCAGCCTGCGGCGCCCTGCCGTCGTCAACCGGACCGACTCCAGTTCCATGCCGAGGGCGCCGACAACGGCCGCGGCCAGCTTGGTGACCCGGTCAGTGTCGGGAGCGACGTGCGCGGGCGCCTCGGGTCCAGGGGGGGCACTGCCGCTGTTGGCCACGGTACCCGCGGTCCTGCTGTCGCGCCCGGAGGGCGCCTTACCTTGCTTCCGGGCGGGGGAACGGCTGCCTGCCCGCCCTGGACGCGCCGGAACGTGACGGGATCTACCTCGCATCACGACCTCCTTCACGTCCATGACCTGGACTGTTGTCTTGTCCGATCTAGCCTATCCGCAGCCGGCCGCGGCGGCTGCCTTTCATCCTGACGGGTGAGGCGGTACGCATGGCATCCTTGTGGCCGACGGGTGGCGGCACGAGCGGCCCGCAGGCGTTGGCACGGGCCGGACAAATCGGAGGTTACGGGCGTGATGGATTGGCTGGCGACAGCGCGAACGCTCTCCAGGCGGCGTCTGCTCAGCGCGTCCATGACGATGCTGCCACTGCTCGCCGCGGCGTCCTGCGGTGTGCCGGATCCGCTTGCGGGGCCGCCGAGCCCGTCACGCGACGTGCGGACGCTGCGCGCATCCATCTCCGCCGAACAGGCCCTGGTCGAGGAGTACCGGAAGGTACTCGGCATGCATCCTGGCCTGTCCGCATCGCTCCGCCCGTTCCTCACCCAGCATGAAGATCATCTGGCTCAGCTGCAGAGCCGGCTGATCGTGCCGCCGCACGCGGCCGCGAGCCCGTCGGCCTCGCCGCTGGCGCCCGTACCACGGCCGCCGGCGTCCGCCAGTGCCGCCGTCCTGCTGCTAGGCAATGCCGAGCGCGGTGCCGCAGCCGCGCAGCTGCGGCGGCTGGCGAGCGCCACGCCCTCGCTCGCGCAATTGCTGGCGAGCATCGCAGCATCGGAGGCAACGCATGCCGTGGCGCTGTCGGCGCTGAAGCCGGCTGGCGGTGCCTGATGGCCGGACCGGGGCCCGTTCCCACGGCGACGATCACGGCGCTGCAGGCGACGCTGGCGGCGGAGAATGCTGCCATCTACGGCTACGGGGTGGCTGGCGCCTACCTCAGCGGCGGCCTGTTCACCGCCGCCCAGCGGGACTGGAACGGGCACAGGGCCGCCGGTGCCACGCTCACGGCCATGATCACCCGTCTCGGGGCGAAGCCGGCCCCGGCCGCGGACGCCTACCGTCCACCGTTCCCGGTGAACAGCGCACGTGCGGCCGTATCACTCGCGGCGCTGCTGGAGGACGGCGTTCTCACGGCCTACCTCGGCCTGGTGGCCCTGGATGAGGTGGCGCTGCGCACCTTCGGCGCTCAGCGCATGCAGGCGTCCGCCATACGCGCCGCGTTCTGGCGCGGCAGCACGACAGCGTTCCCCGGCCTCCCCACCAGCGCCCTCAAAAGCTAACCGGCCGCGAATCCAGGCCTCCGGCCTGGGTGAGCGTCCGGTGTGTCGGACCCCAGCCCGGGAAAGCTGACGGGGGGTTCCGGGGGGTCGTCCCCCCGGGCTATAAGGGCGCGTGCGACGGTGGCCGCTGCCGTCTCCAGGTCCTCGGTGCGCGCGATGCGCTCCGCCCACGACCACCAGAACCACCAGCTGCCATCACTCCCGCAGCCTGCGTAGACGTGCTCCTCGAGCGCCCGGGCTTCGGGGTTCACCACCTGCAGGTTCGGAACGCGCCCCGGCGGCAGCGCAAGCCACACCCGCATGCCCCGGCGGGCGAGTTCCTCGCCGAGCCTTTCGAGGTATTCAAGCTGCATGTCGGCTACCTCGCGGGTCCGCTGGCCTTCAAGCATCATCGCTTCATTACTCTCCGTAATTAAATCGGCTACTCACTGTAGCAATGTTCCGGCGTGCCACTGACGCGGATGACTGCCACGCGCACGAGGATTCGCGAAATTGCCCACTGGCCGCGGGTTGGAAGCAGTTCCCTGGCTGGTTGGTCATTGCTGGCCATTCTGGGTGGGGTGCCGGGATGGGTCAGGGGATGGTGCCGGCGAGGTTCGCCGCGACGATGCTGGGTGTCCCGGCGCGGGCACTGCGCCGGGACACCCAGCCGGGCGTGCTAGCCTCGACGGCGGGCATGGCCAAAGGAGCGGCGCGGTAACCGCGGGGCAGGCGGCAGCCAGAGCGCTCAGCGGCCGGCTGGCGCACGGGAGCACGCGCCGTGCCGCTCGCCGCTCGGTACCGCCCGCCCGGCAACGCCCCGGGCATCGCATAGCGAGCCAGCCCTTGTGCCCCTGGGTGTGCGCCAGATTTGTAGGTGGCCAAGATCATCTTCGGGTGCGGGATGGTCAGGCGGCCCCTGTCTGGTTGTGACGGTCATGGCAGATGGCTTCCCACTGGCTGCTGGCCTCAGCGCAGCGCAGGGCGATGATGGCATCTGCGCCGGGGACGGTCCAGT
>DASQVO010000506.1:0-30557 GCA_035640715.1 Streptosporangiaceae bacterium | reverse complement strand
CTTGGTCAACGAAGGCTTGATGGCGGTGTTCTTCTTCGTCGTGGGCTTGGAGATCAAACGCGAGCTGGCGACCGGTGTGCTACGTGACCGCCGGGCGGCGGCCCTGCCCGCTGTCGCGGCGGCCGGAGGGGTGTTGCTGCCGGCGCTGGTGTTCACCGCAATCGCCGGGGGCGGGGCCTCATCAGCCCTGGAGGGCCCCCTCAAGCCTGGTGGCCTGCCGGCGTCCACTGCTGGCACTGCGAGCCCGGCAAGCCACGCCGACGTGGTCCGCCAGGTACTGCCCTCCGTGGTCCTAATCCGCACCCCTAGCGGGTCCAGCTCCGGCGTGGTCCTCGACCGGTCGGGGCACATCCTCACCACCGCCCACGTCGGCAAAGCCACCGCACTGCACGTGCAGGCGGCCGGAGATCCGGCCCCGCGCACCGCCCACCTGGTAGGCAGCTACCCGCCCGAGGACCTGGCCGTGATCCGCGCGGACGACCCCTGCAGTCTGCAGCCGGCCTGGTTTGGTGACTCGGACAAGGCCCAGGCCGGTGAAGTCGTGCTTGCCGTCAGCAAAGGGCCTGGGCTGTCCGGCAGCGTTACCGAGGGAATCATCTCCGCAACCGGCCGCGTGGTCACCGGCTCGGTCACCAAAGGTGGGGACGCGACAACACTGCGTGAGGCAATCCAGAGCAGCGCGCCGATCAGCCCCGGCAACAGCGGCGGTGCGCTGGTCAACACCTCCGGGCAGGTGATTGGCATCCCGACACTCACCGGCAGCCCGCAGGATGGCCCATATGCCGAGGGCATCGGCTTTGCCATCCCGTCCAACCTGGCCCGTAACACCGCCAGCAAGATCATCGCTTCTGCTCACGTCACCAATACTCTCCGCGCCACGTTCGGCGCCCAGACTGCCGCCTTCACCGGCGCCAGCCCTGGCGGCAGTGCGCCGAATTGCGCGTCGGCGACGTGATCCAGCCGACCGCCCACCATATGTGTCACCGGTGGAGGGCGAAGCGCGGTACCGGCCATCTCCATCCGGCCGTCACACGCAACGCATCGGCACTCCAACCTGGCTGGCTTTGATCGGGGGTGAGAGGAGGACTCCCCATGAATTTGCTACGCGGGGATGGACGCCTGATCACGGGGTCAGGCCGCCTGACGAAAGCGGATCTGGAGCTACTGGGGCAACGCGGGCAGCCGGGCATGCACGTGTCGCTGTTCATCCCGGCCCACCGGCCCGGCGCCGGCGCCCGGGCTCACCGGATCTGGTGGAAGAATCTGCTGACCGAGGTGAGCGCTGTCCTTTCGCAGCGGGGACTGCGGGCACAGGACATCGCCCGGCTGCTGGCACCGGCGCGGGTTTTGCGCAATGACGCCATGGCCGGGCGGTACATGAGTGACGGCCTCGCGCTGTTCATCCGTCCGGGCTGGCATCGGGCCTTCCGGGTGCCCATCGATCTGCCCGCGGTAGCAGCCGTCGGTGACCACTTCCTGATCGGCCCGCTGCTGCCTATCGTCGCCGGTGACAGTCATTTCCTGCTGCTGGTACTGAGCCAGCGGAAGATACGGCTGCTGGAAGGCAGCATGCGTCATATCGAAGAGATCGAGCTCAGGGACGTCCCGACGAGCCTGCGGCAGGCGATAGAGCCGCCCGAGCCACGTTCGGACACCATGGCACGGCTGCCCTTAGTGCTCGGGGTCATAATTTCGATGACGTATCCGCCTACCCCAGGGACGGTCGTCACGCTACCGTGGGCCCCTGGTTACGCCATCGTAGTTATGCCGGGAACCGCTTAGCAGCGTCGGCGGGCAAGCCAGCCGGGCTGTCTTCTATGGGCACGGGGCGGCCGACGAGCACTTCAAAAAGGAGCGGTTGCGTCGCCGAAGGGCTGCGCGGCTACCTGGCTGACCAGGACCTGCCCATGGTTCCCGCCGGCCAGGCCTATCTGGTCTCGATCTGCCGGGAGGTGGGCACCTATCCGCACCTGACCGAGGAGGCGGTCCGCGAGAACCCCGATGAGCTCTCCGCCGAGGAGTTGCACGCCGCGGCGTGGCCCATCATGGTAGAGATCGCTGATCAGCAGGCGAGCCGGGCCGTCGAGCGGTTTGAGGAACTGCACGGCACCGGCCGCACGTCGGACGAGCCGTAGATGATCGAGGCAGCCGCTCGGCAGGGGCGGGTCGAGACGCTGCTGGTGGCGACACGACCGTGGTGCAGGGAACATTTCCCCGCCGGCGTCCGGGTGGTTCAGCTCGGCGCTGACGAAACCTTCTCCCACTGTGAGCTGCTCGACCGGGCGGCCGCCGAAACCCTGTCCCGGGGCGGTCAGGTGCACGCCCTCCGCACACCAGAGATCCCGGGCGGCAGCGACATTGCCGCTGTCTTCCGCTACTTAAAGCTAGCTGACTTCGGGGCGTTGGCGCGGCGGCACCAGGCCACCAGTTCTCCATATAGCCGCCACCTGGCCCGCACGCCACCTGCACGCCTTCCGTGTTCATTAGAGGATCAGACGGTTGAGGGCAGGGTCCGTTATGGCCCTGGGGCAAAAGAACCCAGATGAGGAGACCTGGCGGCTGGCCTGAGTTGCCCTGCGACTGGACAGGGAGCCGCCAGAAGGGCGAGCGCCGAGGCGGACACGATCTTGAGGAGTGAGTGTGGTGAAGGTCGAGCGCATGTATCGGCCGGAGGTGTATGCATGCAACATCGACGATCCGCTGCAGCGGGTCGCACGGCAGATGGGCCGGCATGGCGTGGGTGTGCTTGCGGTTCGTGACCATAAGCGGCTGGCAGGCGTGATCTCTGAGCGGGACGTGGTGGACGCTGTCGCGGCGGGTGTAGATATGAGCATCGCGACTGCGGGTGATCACGCGTCGCGTGACGTCCAGGTGTGCGCTGTGGACGACGACTCGACAGAGGTCGCACATCGCATGCTGGTGGCAGGGATACGGCACATGCCGGTGGTCCGTGACGGGCAGCCGATCGGCATCGTGTCAATGCGGGACCTGTTAGCCGTCGAAGTGTGGGCGTAGGAGTTGGCCGCGATGCGCACAATCTTTGTCAGCTTGCCAGTTCGCAATATGGCGGTCTCCAAGGCATTTTTCAGCGAACTCGGCTTCACGTTCAGACCGGAACTTTGTGGTAACGAGATCGCATGCATGATCGTCGACCGGAACATCCATGTAATGCTGGTCGCCGAAGACCGCTTCCGGGACTCCGTTGACAGCGAGATGCGCCACGCCACCGCGAGCACAGGGTTCGTGACCAGCCTGTCGGCCGGCAGCGAGCAGGAAGTAGACCAGACTGTGACGAAGGCCATCGCTGCGGGCGGCAAGCCGTGGCCGATTGTGGAAGAATGCCCGGTCTATAGCGGCAGCTTCCAGGATCTTGACGGCCACGTCTGGCAGCTCATCTATCAACCACAGCCTGATAAGCGTTGTCATGATTGACAGGCAACACTGCTCCGCTTTTATCATGCCATCATCGCCGGTTCACACGGGATCCATGCTCTTCAGGTTTCATCGCCCCGTAGTGCCAGTGTCTGTGCGCGGCGGGGGCCGTGCCCGGCCGGCGCCAGCAGCCGGGCGATGAACCACACAGATGATCATCCCGGTTGTCAAGGCACTGACACAGTTGGCGGACAACGATGATCCCGGCCGTTGCCGCCTTGCCTGCGCCGTGCCGGGGTAGCCGGTCTGGTAATCGCGCCGGGATGGCGGATGGCGGAAGCAGGATGCCTGCCGGCCGATACCGCCTAACTGGCGTGGGCTGCGCCCGAGATGATGTCGTCTGGACTGGGGATCTTGTGCCGCAACGCCCAGCCGCGCACTCCCTGTGCGGCGGCAAGGTCGAGTGTCGGGGGCGGGATGGCGATCACTGGGCAGCGGGCATGGGCCAGGCAGTACCGGCTGACCGTGCCGTGCCACAAGCGGCTGACCGCGCCACGGCGGCCCGTCCCGATGACCAGCGTGTCACCGGCCTGGCTGGCCACGCCGACCAGGATCGGGCCCGCGTTACCCTGTACGATCAACGGCTCGGCCGGGATGCCCGGCGGGAGCCCGCCGACCGCCATGTCCAGCGCGCGCCCCAGCCGCTGCCGGGCGGCGTCCTCCCACGCCGGGCGCAGATACTCCGAAATGAACTGGTAGTCCGGCCCCTCGGAGACGGGCGGAACCCAGGTGTGGACGGGAACAAAAGCAGCCTCATAAACGCGGGCCAGCTCTGCCGCGTAGCGCAGTGCGGGCAGGTTACGCGGACTACCGCTGACCCCCGCGATGATCCTCCGGACACCGGACATGATCAGGCTCCTTCCACCGGGCCGGACGGTGTGACCAGGCGTTAACACACAGCCAACCGGCAGCCTGTGGACAGCAGGTGCCGCCGATGTGGTGGACGGATGAAGATGCATGCCACGATCCGTGCCAAGGAATCAGGTGGCCGGTCCGCACCCGTTCACGGGGTAACCGCCGGGTTCACAGACGGCGTGTCCGGCGTCTGTGCCACGCGACCACCACCATGACGGTGACGGTAAGGACGGCGGCCGCCAGTCCAGTGAGGCCACCCCAGGTCAGCAGCGCGTGCGCGTGGTGCAGGTTATCCCCGATCAGCATCCCAGCAGTGACGACGAGGTCGACCCAGACAGCGCCGTCGGCCGCAGCCTTGACGTGCTGGGCGGCTGGGAACGGCTGCGCTGGCTGGTGCCCGCAGAGACCGCGGTTTCGTCACGTAGTTGTCGGTGCCGACTCAGTTGCCGTAGACCTGCCGCCAGGATGTTCGGCGTCCTGGCGCTCCGGAGAAGACTCACAGCTTCCGCCTGAGGTGGTTTCCGGGTGCTCATCCTGCTGTTGCGCATCTCCACTATCGGGCTCGCCGGCGGTGCCTTGTCTTGCCGCCGCGTCGCGTCCTGCGTGGCCGGGATGGGCGGCGGCATAGAACACCATGGCAAGCCACGTAGCGAGAGCGATTATGACGACGATGGGGATGATGATGTGGGCCAGGGGCGATGCGGTCATGTTCGATCCTCCCTTCGCCACGTGCGGCCCCGCCTGCGCCGAAGGCGATCCACAGCGCCAGCGTGATCAGATCACTTCCGTTCAGCACCGCTGGACCGGCGGGCAGGCGCGGGCAGCATCAGTGCACACGGCCGCGATGCAGGAAACGTGAAGCCGGCATGGTGGCCGTGTGAAGAGCTCCGGCCGATGGCTGCCGGAGGGCAAAGCTGGGCTGGCCGAGCTGGCCACGTCCTGCCTGGGCGCTGGAGTCAGGGATCGGGCGAAGATGGCGGCCGGGCTCCGGTCCGCAACGTGGCCAGGCGTATCTCCATCTGGCCGTCACACGCAGCACATCCGCTTTCCAGCCGGGCTGGCTTCCATGGGCTCAGTGACCGGATGAGACATCGCCAGCCAGGCCACGGCAGGCGGAGGGAGTGGAGCCACATGAGCCGCGCAGTGACAGCTACCCGCAGCGATCTGCTCGCCCGCAGATCCCGCGAGGGCATCGCGCGCCGGGGCCACACCCTCCTTACGCAAAAGCGCGCTGACCTGGCGGCCGCGCGGGCGGGCGCACTCGGGTAGCCGGGCCGCATGTTGGCAACGGGTGATGGGATCGATGAAGCAGACCGTCTGGCTGGGCCGGGTAGCAGGCATCCGGGTCGGCGCGCACTGGAGCGTCCTGGTCATGGTCGTTCTCATCGGCTGGGTGCTGGGCGCCCAGGTGCTTCCGGGCATGACACCGCACGAGCCTGCAGTGCTGCACTGGGCGGTGGCCGTCCCCGCGGCGGTGGCGTTCATCGCCGCTCTGCTCGCGCACGAACTCGCGCATTCGCTGGTGGCCCGCCACCACGGGGTACCGGTAACCTCGATCACCTTGTGGGCTCTGGGTGGCGTGTCCGAACTCGGCGGCGAGCCGCCGACCGCCCGGGCCGACCTCCAGATCGCCGTGGCTGGCCCTGCGGCCAGCCTGGCCGCCGGCCTGATGTCCGGCGCACTGGCCACGGCGGTCCGCGCCGGGACCGGCCCAGGCATCGCCGTCGCGGCGCTCGGCTGGCTAGCGGTGATGAACCTCTTCCTCGCGGCCTTCAACCTGCTTCCCGGCGCGCCGCTGGACGGCGGCCGGATCCTGCGCGCCGCGTTGTGGATGCGCCACGGCGACCGGCTGAGGGCGGTTCAGTCGGCGGCTACGGCAGGCCGTGCAATCGGCGCAGCATTCATAGCTTTGGGCTTCGGCGAGCTTCTGCTCTGGGGCCACACCAGGGGAGTGTGGCTTGCCCTGATCGGCGTGTTCGTGATGAGCGCTGCCGCCGCGGAGAGCGCCGCGGGAGCCGCGGCGTCCGCGCTCGGCGGCCTGCTGGTGCGGGATGTGATGACGCCGGACCCGGACATTGGCGGAAGCTGGATGAGCGTCTCCGGCTTCATCGACCATGTGGACCCACACTCCGCACAGACGGAATTTCCCATCATCGGGCCGGACCGCTCACTGGCCGGGGTGACCGCCCTCCGCCTGCTCGCGCGAGTGCCACCGGGCAAGCGGGCCAGCACCCCGCTACGCGAGGTCATGGCCATAGTGCCGCCCGGCTACGTAGCCGGGCCAGGCGATCCGGCTGCCCCGCTGCTCAGCCGCCCACCGCTGGCTGGAGGACTGGCCGCCATCGTCACCAGCGAAGGAAGGATCACCGGCATCGTCACAGTCACGCGCCTGCGGCAGATCGCCCGATGGCAAACGCTCCGCGGACGTCCGGGCCCGGCCGGGGAAAGAAGAGGGTCGCCGAGCCTACCGGGCCACGTGGCGGACCAGCCGCACGGCCACCATTGGCCCGGGGATGGCAGCCATGGCTGACCTGCTGCGAGCCGAGCATGTACGGGAACTCGCTGAGCAGCATGACGGCACCCTGGTGCCGGTGTTCTGCCGGCCCGGGCAATAGGGTTTACGCAGCCGAGGCGCCGGAGACGGCCGATGCTATGGCTCCGGTGGCCGCCGGGGATGCTCTTCCTCCTCTGCCATCTGCCCGGCGATGTTATGCAATATGGCCTCAGGTGAACGTCCAGTGGCGCTGCTGGCGATGGCGAGCAGGGCCGCCTCCAGCGCGACATGGTCCAGGATGATGTTGCCCAGACGGTCGCACGCGGCCTGGACCGCGACGGCAGGATTGCTCAGGTCGACAGGTTCGCGGTTGAGCCGTTCCTGGTAGATCAGGTTGAAGATCGCTGAGAGCCGGTCTGGGGCGTCATCAGCGGACGGGGTGGTCAGGTAGACGAGAAGAAACTCGCTGGCCTGGGCGATCATCTCGCGTGCCATCGGATCCGGCCCTCCTTCCTGGGCTTCGCGGGTCAGGTCAGCACGAAGTAGCGCAGTCACAGGCAGGGCATGGCCAGCGCGATGGTGACCGCGGCCACGATCAGCCCGCCCGGGCAAAGCACCACGATCTCGGCGACCCTTCATTCCAGCCGTTTCTTCACCGTTAGGCGCGAACCGCAGGAGGAACAGTTTGAAAGCCAATGGTTCCCGCACTTCTAACGCGGTATCAGTCAGCACTTCTGCGCTGTGCTATCAGGACCTTCTTTGCTATGCCCGCGATTCCCTTCATCGTGTCGATCAGCAGCGAGCCAGCCCCGTCGGCCGGCCTATGAACTGATGCCAGCCAGCTGGAGTGCCGATCGTATGTGCCGCCGGTGAAGGCCAGATGGAGAGGAGACGCTGTGAAGGATGACCGGGCGAAGATGGCGGCCGGACTCCGGTCCGCAGCATGGCCAGGCGTATCTCCATCTGGCCGCCATACCTAACACATCCGCTTTTCAGCCGGGCTGGCTTCCATGGGCTCAGTGACCGGATGAGACATCCCCGGCCGACCGCGGCAGGCAACGGGAAGGAGCCACATGAGCCAGGTGACAGCTACCCGTAGCGAGCTGCTCGCCCGCAGGTCCCGCGAGGGCGTCGCGCGGCGAGGGCACACCCTGCTGACGCAGAAGCGCGCCGCGCTGATCGCCGAGTTCCGCCGGCTGGGGCTCGAGGCTGCGGACAAGCGAGCCGAACTGGAGCGGATCGCTGGCGCGGCGAGGCAGGCTCTCGGCCAGGCCATGGTCGTGGACGGCCCGCAGTCGGTGGCCTCCGCAGCGATCGCTGCGGGCGGAACGGTCCGGGCCGAGGTGAGCTCGCGCAGTGTCGCAGGGGTCCGGGTAATCGAACTGGACGCCGACCGCGCGGCACGGGCGCGCACCGAGCGCGGCTACGCGCTGACGGCGTCGACGGCGGCGATCGACCTGGTCGCCGAGTCATTCGAGGCGGAGCTCGACGCCCTGCTCGACCTGGCCGCGGCCGAGCTCAACCTTCGCCGGCTCACCGCTGAGGTCGCGCGCACGACACGCCAGGTCAACGCGCTGGAGCAGGTGGTGATCCCGCGCCTGGCCGCAGAGCAGCGCTTCATCGCCGCAACGCTCGAGCAGCGGGCCCTGGAGGACCGGGTGCGGGTGTCTCGCCGCCGCGTGCCCGGCGGCACCGGTGTGAACCACAAGGCAGCGGGCTTCCCGCGGGATGGGCGGGGGCGAGCGGTATGAGGATCCGCAGAAGGGTGGGCCGGGCAGGCCCGGGCGGCGGCCAGGCCAGTCCGGGTGGCAGCCGCCAGCCTATGACCCGCGGCGGGGCAACGCTGCCTCCCGCGCCGCTAGAACCGGCAGAAGATGTCACGGCGGCGATCCGCCGGGCCGAGGAGGCCGTGGCCGCGCGGCTGGCCGCTGAGGAGGCAGACCAGACCGAACGGGCCGCCGCGCAACGCCGCGCGGCCGCGCTGCTGGCGCAAGCGTCCGCACCGGCGGCAGAACTAGCGCAGCAGCGGCGGCAGGCTGTGCGCGCTGCCGTGGACGCCGAGGTGGAACGTGAGCACGCGGCGGCTGCCGCGGAAACTGACCGGCTGCAGCGCGCCGCGCAGGATTGCCGTGACCTGGCAGTACAGCGTGCTGTCACGTTCGTCCTCACTGGGGAGGCCTGATGCTCATCGGAATGACGCCGGTGCAGATTCTGACCCGCCTGGCGCAGCTTCCCGCGGTCATCGCCGAGCTTCACCGGCTAGCCGCGGTGCAGCTCACCGATGTCGCTCACCAGAAGCTGGACATGACACCCGCCGGGCCTGGCCCGGGCGACGCGCACCGGATGGCCGGGCTCCGCGCGGAGGCCGCCGACCTGGCCGCGCTGCTCGGCCTGGCTGAGGAAGCCTCCTCCGTTGCCGCTGACAAGGACTGGCTGCGGCCGGCCACCGTGGCGGTCCCGGCGGAGCGGCTGGGCAGGCTCGGCCCCGGGCTGGGGCCGCTGCTCGACCGGATCGGGTCGCTGCAAGGCGAATACGAAACGGCCCGCCGCTACCATGACGCGCTTGCCCTGCTGCTGGTAGATCCTGAGCTGTCGCTGCTCGGTGAGCGTGACCTCACCCGGCTGGGCCTCGCGACCATCGTCCTGGTGGTCGACACGCCGGACGCCGATACCATCGGCACTCTCCGCGCCGCGCTGCACGCAGCCGCTGGTGACCGCTTCCGCCTGACGGCCGCGCCGACCGGAGACCAGACAATGGGCTGCGTGCTGGTGGCGCCGCATACGCTCGTGGCCGAACTGCGGACGCTGCTGGCACGCGAGCACATCCGGCACGTGCCGCTGCCGCCCGGCTATGAGCAGATGTCACCGGCGCACGCGGCCACCGAACTCGGCAATCGGCTGGCGGCTTTGCCGGACGAGCTCGCCCGGGCGTGGCGTTCGCTGGCTGGCCGCACGGCGGAGCTTGCCCCGGACTGGCGGCAGCGCTGGGCCGCGGCAACCGGTGAGCTGGACTGCCTGGAAGCGGTCGCGCTAGCCGGGCGGACCGCGCACACCGCGTCGCTGACCGGCTGGCTGCCGCGGCGCGACATTGACACGCTGCGCACGGCACTGGCCCGGGTGGATGCGGGCGTCGTCGTCACCAAACTCGACGCGGCCGTGGCAGGGGAGCCACCGGTGCTGCTGGATAACCCACCGCCGGTCCGCCCTTACCAGCGGCTTGTGTCGTTCCTCGGGCTGCCGCGCAGCGGTTCGCTCGACCCGAGCACGCTGATGGCGGCGGCCTTGCCGCTCCTTTTCGGAGTCATGGTCGGCGACCTGGTGTACGGGGCCATTGTTGCCGGGCTTGGCGCGGTGCTGCGCCGCCGGGGCTCCACCCGGCCTCTCGTGCGCGACATCGGCAGCATCCTGCTGGCCAGCGGTGCCTGGTCGATGCTGTTCGGCCTGCTGTACGGCGAAGCCCTGGGCAGCCTTGGCCACAAGCTCGGCCTGCCAGCGCTGTGGTTCTACCGCCACGGGCCGGACGAACTGGGAACACTGCTGCTGTTCGCCCTCGGCATCGGCGTCACGCACATCCTGCTCGGCCTTGTTCTCGGCATGCGCCAGGCAGGGCGGCTGCGGCAGCCGCGGACCCTCCTCGAACGGGCAGGGACGTTCTTCCTGCTCTGTGGCCTCGCGGCGATCGCTGCCACCGCAGTCGACCTGCTGCCCGGCCAGGTGCGAACCCCGGCAATGGCGGTGGTGGCAGTGATGTTCGTCGTCACCATATCAACCCGCGGCCTGATGGGCCTGCTCACCGGGCCGCTGGAGCTGCTCGGCTCCTTCGGCCATGTGCTGTCGTATCTGCGGCTCGCCGCGGTGGGGCTGGCTTCGGTGTATCTGGCTGAGGTGGCGAACCATCTCGCGGTTTCCGTGCCCCTGCTGCTCGGCGTGTTCGTCGCCGTGCTGCTGCACTTGCTCAACCTGGCGCTCGCCACATTCAGCCCCATGGTGCAAGCCCTGCGGCTGCACTACGTCGAGTTCTTCAGCCGCTTCTACGAAGGCGGCGGCCAGCCCTTCCGGCCCTTTGGCCGCCGGCCGCAGCCCAGTCCCGGCTGATCACACAACAACGAAGAGACGGGAGAAAACCATGCAACTGGGGCTCATCGCCATTGGCGCGGCGCTCGCGATCGGCCTCGGCGCCATCGCCACCGGGATCGCGCAGGCCAGGATCGGATCCGCCGCGGCCGGTGCGATCGCTGAGAAGCCGGAACTCACCGGCCGGGCGATCCTCCTGATCGCGATCCCGGAGACTTTGGTCATCCTCGGCTTCGCGGTTGCTGCCATGATCCTCGTGCTGCTCAGGGGCGGATGATGGCGCTGCAGGACCTGCTCACCGCGATCGAGGCCGATGCGGCAGCCGAGGCCGCACGTCTGCGCGCCGAGCGCATGGCAGCGGCAGCGGCGATCATCGCCGACGCCGAGCGGCGGGCAGGCGAGCTTCAGGCTTCCGCTGTCGCGGACGCGGAAAGTAAAGAGCGGCAGGCCGGCGAACTGCGGCTGGCCGAGGCCCGCGCCGAGGCTGGCAACCGGGTCCGGGAGGCGCACGAAGTCGCCTACCAGCAGCTCGTCAGCGACGTCCGGGACCGGCTGCGCGCGGCCCGCGACCGCGGCGACTACCCGCAGATCCTGGCCGCGCTGATCGCTGAGGCACGGGCCATGCTCCCGGCATGCGCTGTGGTCCGAGTCGACGCATGCGCTGTGGTCCGAGTCGACCCAGCCGATGAGCCGCTGGCCCGGCGCCTGCTGCGGGGCGAGGACACGCTGCGGGTCGAGCCGACGCTGAGCTGCGCAGGCGGTGCCGAGGCCGCCGATGGCGCGGGCGCAACCGCCACCAACACGGTGGAGGCGCGGCTCGCTGCCGCTGAGCCCGCGCTGCGCGCGCTGATCGGGCGGCTGCTCGAGGACGGCCCGGCGGGGCGCGCGGCCACGGCTCCCGGACCCGAGGCGGTGCCCGCATGACCGGATACGACTACGGCAACGCCCGGCTGCGGGCTCGCCGGGCCGCGCTGCTGCGCCGTGAGCAGTACGCCGGGCTGCTCAGCCGTGACCTGCCCGGCCTGCTCGCCGCCCTGGCAGAAACCTCCTACCGGCCGCAGGCCGAGGCAGCGGCTGGGGCATCCGGCGGACAGCTCGGGCTGCTGTATCGGATGGCCCGCGACCACCTGGCCACGGCGCTGGCCGATGTGGCCGGGTTCTACCATGACTGGGCCGGCGAGGCGGTGGCTGCGTTGCTCGGCCGTTTCGACCTCCACAATGTCCTCACCCTGCTGCGGGCAGCGCACCACGGCGGCGCTGAGGCCACGGCGGGCGCGGCGCTCCTGCCGGTCGGCAGGCTCGACGCGCGCACCGCACGTGAAGCGGCGAGCCGGCCCGATCTTCCCGCAGCCGCGCGGTTGCTCGCAGGCCGACGGCTACCTGACCCCGACAGCGCCGCCACGCTGCTCGCGGCGGCGCACCGGTACGAGATCGACACCAGCCTCGCCGCGGTCGAGCACGCGGTGGCCAGGTCTGCCCGGGCGCACCAGCTCCGGGTGCTGACCACGGCCGGCGTAGCCGCCGAGCCCGCGGCGGCCGCGCTCAGGCGGGAAACCGATGACCTGAACCTTCTTCTCGCCCTGCGGCTGCGCGAGGCGGCGAACGGGCAGGCTGCTGGCAGCACACCAGGCACGGCCGGGCCGCCGTACCTGCCCGGCGGGACCGTGCCGGACGGGCGGTTTGCCACGATACAGCATGCACTGGCGCGGGCGGATGTCCTCGCCGCGGCTGCCCCGGCACCTGCCCGGTGGCAGTCCCCGCTGGCCACCTGGGCGGAAGAGGGCGACCTGGCCACCCTGCACACCAGCCTTGAGGCCGAACGGCTGCGCGCGGAACTCCGGCTGCTCCTGTCCGCCGATCCGCTCGGCGCCGCAGTGGTCGTGTACCACGTGCTGGCGCACCAGGCGCAGGCGCGCAACATCCGGCTCCTGGCGCAAGCAGCTGCGGGTGCCATCGGCCACGAGGCGGTGCGCCACCAGCTCATCACACCGGTCTAATCGCTACAGCAACCACAGGAAGGACCACGAAGCAATGAGCAGTCCGCTCGTCACCGTGATCGTCCCCCCGGAGCTCGCTGACGGCTACCGCCTCGCTGGTGTTCACACCGAGCAGGCCGGCACCGCGGCGGAAGCGGGCGAGGTGCTGAACCGGCTGATCGCCGGTACCGGTCAGCCAGGCATGGTTGCCGTGCACCCTCCCTACCTGCGCGAGCTGGGCGGACGCTGGCAACGCCGGGTCACCCAGCCGGACAGCATCCTGATCGTCGCCCTGCCCGAGGGCGTGGCGTCCGGCGAGCCAGCGCGCACCGGGGAGAGCCTGCGTGACTTGCTGGCCCGGGCGATCGGCTACGAGTTCACCTTCGACCCGACGGGGAGCGCATGATGAGCACTCGGGAGTTCCTGCCGCCCAGCCTGGCCGGGCGTGCCGGCGAAGCCGAGCCGGACGGCGCGGGTGACCGGGGAACGGTCGTGCGGGTCGCTGGATCGGTCGTCGGGATCCACGGGCTGCGCCGGGCCCGGCTCTTCGACATGGTGCACGTGGGTGACCACCAGCTACCCGGCGAGATAATCCGGCTCAGCGGCGACGAAGCCGTCGCCCAGGTCTACGAGCCGACAACGGGCCTGCGCGCCGGGGACCCCGCCACCGGAACCGGCGGGCCACTGAGCATCGAGCTCGGCCCCGGCCTGCTCGGCAGCATCGTGGACGGCACCGGCCGGCCGCTCACCGCGCTCGCCGCGCCGCGTGACGGCCGCCCCAGCCAGCCGTTCCTGTCCCGCGGCGCCAGGGCGCCCACACTCGACCACAGTCGGCGTTTCGAGTTCCGGGCCGCGGTGGCCGTGGGCGAGCCGGTCGGCCCCGGCGACCTGCTCGGCACCGCGACTGACGACCGCGGCCAGCACCACCCGGTGCTCATCCCGCCCGGGGTGTCCGGCACCGTCACGGCGGTCCGGCCAGGTCCCGCGACCGTCACCACCGCCGTGGCCGAAATCGACGGCAAGCCGCTGCCGATGCTGCACCACTGGCCGGTGCGGCAACCACGCCCCGTGGCACGCCGCCTGGACCCGGCCCGGCCGCTGGTCACCGGGCAGCGGGTCATCGACACACTGTTCCCCGTCGCGCGCGGCGGCACCGCGACCATCCCCGGCGGCTTCGGCACCGGCAAAACCGTCCTCGAACAGCAGATCGCCAAGTGGGCCGACGCCGACGTCGTGGTCTACGTCGGCTGCGGCGAACGCGGCAACGAGCTGACCGAGGTACTGGAGGAATTCCCCCGGCTTCCCGACCCGCGAACCGGGGGGACCCTGATGGACCGCACCGTGCTGGTGGCCAACACCAGCAACATGTCGGTCGCGGCGCGGGAAGCAAGCATCTACACCGGAGTCACCATCGCCGAATACTTCCGTGACCAGGGCCGCCACGTCGTGCTGCTCGCCGACAGCACCAGCAGGTGGGGCGAGGCGCTGCGGGAGATATCAGCCCGCCTCGGCGAGATGCCCGCCGAAGAAGGCTATCCCGCCTACCTCGCCGCCCGGCTCGCCGGCTTCTACGAGCGCGCCGGCGCGGTCACCTGCCAGGGCAGCGGCCAGCGCAGCGGCTCCCTGACGATCATCGGCGCGGTGTCGCCGCCCGGCGGCGACTTCTCCGAGCCGATAACCCAGCACACGCTCCGGATGACCGGCACCTTCTGGGCGCTGGACCGTGATCTCGCCCGTGCCCGGCACTTCCCCGCGGTCGGCTGGCAGCGCAGCTACACCCTGTACCGGCTCAGCGGCTGGTTCGGCAGCGAGGTCGCGGCGTCCTGGCCACAGCAGCGCGAATGGGCGCTCGGCATGCTGCAGCAGGAAACCACGCTGCTGGAGATCGCCCAGCTTCTCGGCGCGGACACCCTCCCCTCGCAGCAGCAGGTCGTGCTGCGCACCGCCCGGCTGCTGCGCGAGGACTTCCTGCAGCAGTCCTCGTTCGACGAGGCCGACGCCTACTGCCCTCCCGTAAAACAGCACGCCATGCTGAGCCTCATCGTGACTGCCCACCAGGCCATGGCCGCGGCGGTCACCAGCAGCGTCCCCGTCGCGGCGGTCACTGGCGCGCCAGTCCTCAGCGAGATCACGCAGCTGCGCGGCCTGCCGCCCGATGAGTCAGCACGACGCGCCGAGGACCTCGCCCGCCGCATCACCGAAAGCCTCCAGGCGCTGGAAGGAGACACGCCATGACCAGCCATCCCCCGCGGAGCGGGCTCGTCACGGTCGAGCACCGGACCGCCGACGCCATCGCCGGGCCATTGCTCACCGCCGACCCGATGACCGGCGTCGGCTACGCCGAACCCGTCGACGTCATCGGCCCGGACCGCAAGACCCGCCGGGGACAAGTGCTCGACATCAACGGCGAACAGGTAACCGTCCAGGTGCTCGACGGAACCGAGGGCCTCGGCCTGGAGGGCACCGTTATCCGCTCGCGCGGCGGAACCTCCCGGCTTGCCGTCGGCCCCGGCCTGCTCGGCCGGACGTTCGACGGCGCGGGCCACCTGGCCGACGGCGGGCCGCCAATCGTCCCGCACGAGTTCCGCGACCTCGACGGCGCGCCACTCAACCCGGTCGCCCGCAGCCACCCGTCCGAGGTCGCGGAAACCGGCATCTCCGCCATCGACGCCCTCATCACCTTGGTCCGCGGTCAGAAACTGCCCATCTTCTCCGGCTACGGCCTGCCAGCCGCCGAACTCGCCGCCCGGATCGCCACCAGCGCCCGGGTGCCCGGCGGGACCGGCGAGGACGATTTCGTCGTGGTCTTCGCCGCGCTCGGGGTCACCCGCCGCGAAGCCGAGTTCTACCGGGCCGCCTTCGCCGGAAGCGGCCGCCAGCACCGCATGGTCGCGTTCCTCAACCTCGCCGAGGACCCAGCCGTCGAACGCCTGCAGACCCCCCGGCTCGCGCTCACCGCCGCCGAGTACCTCGCCTGGGATGCCGGCCTGCAGGTGCTCGTCGTCATGACCGACATGACCAACTACTGCGAAGCGCTTCGCGAGGTCTCCGCCGCCCGGCAGGAACTACCCGGCCGCCGCGGCTACCCCAGCGACATGTACAGCGATCTCGCCTCCCTTTTCGAGCGTGCGGGCCGGATCCACGGCAGCCGCGGCTCCATCACCCAGCTCGCCGTCCTCACCATGCCCGACGACGACATCAGCCACCCCATACCGGACCTCGCCGGCTACATCACCGAGGGGCAGATCGTCTTGTCCCGCGACCTCGACCGCCGGGGCATCTTCCCCCCCATCGATGTGCTGCCCTCGCTGTCCCGGCTCGCCAGCGCCGGAATCGGCACGGGCAGCACCCGCGATGACCACCGCGACCTGGCCGGCCAGCTCTACGCCTGCTACGCCCGGGGACGGCAAGTCCGCGACCTGGCATCCATCGTCGGCACCGCCGCACTAAGCGAGGACGACCGCCGCTACCTCACCTTCGCCGGCGACTTCGAGCAGCGCTTCGTCAACCAAGGCCCGGAAAGGCGCAGCATCACCGCCACGCTCGACCTCGCCTGGGACCTCCTCCAGAGGTTTCCCCGCCACGAGCTCAAGCGAATCCGGCAGCGCTTCCTCGACAGCAGGCACCGGCCGACGGCCGAAGCATCCGCCAGCCAGCCAGACCACGGCAGGCCGGCTGAAGCAACCGCCTAGGAGGACGACCGGCCCGCTACAGGCGGGCTTCCGGGTCTGGCGGTCAGGCGCGGGGCAGGGTGAGCGTCATCTGGGTGCCCCGCCCTTCGGTGCTGGCCGCGGTCAGCACGCCGCCGTGGGCCCGGGCAAGCCCGGCGGCCACCGCCAGGCCGATGCCGCTGCCAGAGGTGTGCGCTGCCTGGCGGCCGCGCCAGAACCGGTCGAAGATCCGGGGAATATCGGCGGCCGGGATGCCCACGCCGGTGTCGGTGACCCGCAGCACAGCGGTGCCATCGGCAGGCCCGGCGTCGATGCTGACCCGGCCGCCGGGAGGGGTGAACTTCAGCGCATTGGTTAGCAGGTTAGTGATGACCTGATGCAGCCGGCCAGCATCGGCGAGAACCTCCACCGGTGTCAGCCGCCGGGCCAGGGTGATGCCAGCGGCCTCGAAACGCCCGGCCAGGCTGTCGGCCGCTGCGGCGGCGATGCCCGCCAGGTCGGCCCGGGACAGCGTCAGGCGGAGCGCGGCAGCGTCGGCCTCGGCCAGCGTCTGCAGGTCGCCGACCATGCGGGCCAGCCGCAGCACCTCATCGCGCAGCGAGGACAACTGGGCCGGGGTGGGCTCTGTCACGTCGTCGAGGAGCGCCTCGTGCTCTGCTTGCAGCACCGCGATCGGGGTCCGTAGCTCGTGCGCGACATCAGCGACCAGGTCACGGCGCAGCTGCTCCTGGCGCTCCAGGGCATCGGCCATCTGATCGAAAGCGGCCGCCAGCTCCCGCAGCTCACCCGGCGCCCGGACCGGTCCGACCCGGGCGGTGCGATCCCCGCCTCCCATCGCGCGGGTCACCGCGATCAGCCGTCCGACCGGCTGGGTGATCCTCCGGGCGGCGAGGAGCCCAGCGAGCAGCGCAAGCAGCGCCGCCAGCCCTGACGCCCCCGCTATCGCGCTGAGCAGCGCGTCCCGCAGCGCCTGGTCGGCGGCGCCAAGGCCGGATCCGGTGAACCGGACCAGAGCCTGCCCGATCAGCGTGCCGCGGACCTCGATGGCCTTGCTGGCCTGCGGGCTGCCGCGATAGGCGGCAAAGCCCGGCGAGGACGCGACCGGATTCCCGGCCTGGTCACGAATCTGCACCACCGCCCCGGTACGCGCCGCAAGATCGAGCACCGGGGACAGGTCGGCTCCCGCCCAGTTTTTCTCCCGGTCCCACGCGGCACCAGCCGCGACCGCTATCGCCGCGGTGAGTTCCGTGCGCTGCCGGCTGGCCAGGTCCGAGACGTCAGCCGCCGCGAACGCGGCAGTCAGCCCGGCCAGCAAGGCCACGGCAGCCAGCGCGACCGCGACGAACGCCAGCGCCAGGCGCAGCGCAATCGGCCCAGGCTGAACGAGCGGGGCAGCGGAACCCGGCGGGGTGGGCGAGCCCGGTGAGGCAGGCAGGGCCGCTGAACCAGACCGGGCAGCCGGGCCGGGCAACTGCTCGCCTTCGTCACCCATCGCGGGCCAGGCCCAGCCGGTAGCCACCGCCCAGCACCGTCTGGATAATCCGCGGGCTGGCCGGGTCCTCCTCAATCTTGCGGCGCAGGTTCTTCACATGTGAATCCACCGTGCGCTCATAACCCTCGAACTCATACCCGCGGACCCGGTTGATCAGCTCCAGCCGCGAATACACCCGGCCCGGCACGGAGGCCAGCGTCACCAGGATTCCCCACTCGGTCGGGGTGAGCTCCACCGCGGCCCCGCGCACCCAGGCCACTCTCCTGGGCTCATCGATAACCAGGGTTCCCCCGCCGTAGCTGGCAGGCCCCTGCCCGGCGGCCGGGCTGCCGCGCCGCAGGATCGCCTGAACCCGCAGCACCAGCTCACGCGGGCTGAACGGCTTGGTCACATAATCGTCAGCGCCGAGCTCCAGGCCGCGGATCCGGTCCTCCTCCGCGCTTCTGGCGGTCAGCATCAGAATCGGCGTATGCCCGTTCGCCCGCAGCTCACGGGCCACCGTCTCACCCGGCACGTCCGGCAGCCCGAGATCCAAGATGACCAGGTCGGGGGACGCCGAGGCTGCCAGGGTGATCGCCTCCGCGCCGGATTCAGTGGACAGCACCGCGAACCCGGCCCGCTCCAGGTACGAGCGGACCAGCTCGCGCAGCTTCCGCTCGTCCTCGACCAGCAGCACCGTCGCAGCCATCACCGCTCACCCCCCGCCCAGGCCTTCCTGGGGATGCCGTCCGGCCGCTCCGCCCGGCAGCATCTTGGTTCCCATAATCCCGCCGCGCGGGCACGCCTGCAAAGCCAGGGCTGGCCGCCTCCACATCGCCACCATACGGGTTTCACCGCCGCCACATCCCTGGCCAGTGAACTGGAGCCGGAGAAAACCGGTCGGCGAACAGGCCGACGACTGAGAACAGAGGCTGAGAACAACGGCTGAGAACAACGGCAGTGAAGGATCGTGGAATGACCGGCATCGACCCGATCGTGCTCGCGCCATGGGCCGTCTTCGGCGCGGGCCTGTCGGTGGTCTTGCTCCGGCTGCGCAGGTCGCGTCGCTCCTTGCGGCGCGATCCGCCGCCCAGGCAACCACCAAGCCAGCCAGAATCAGGCGCGCCGAGAGAGGATCCCCGCACCGAGAATCGCCGCCCCGCTCGGCAGGCGGCCAGACGTGATCAAGGCGAAGCCAGGTCATGAACGGCGCTGCCGAGACCACCATCGCGGTGCTGGCCGGGCTTGCCGCGGCCTGCTCGTTTGGCGTGGGCGTGGCGCTGCAGCACCGGCAGGCCCAGCTCGCGCCAGTGGGCGGGCGGGAACCGCTCCGGCTGCTTGCCCATCTGGCCCGGCAACGGCTGTGGCTGGTCGGCATCGCGCTCAACGCCGCGGCCTACGGCCTGCTGGCGCTGGCCCTGGCCTTCGGCCCGCTGGCGCTGGTAGCGCCGATCGCCGCCACCGACTTGCTCTTCGCGCTGCCGCTTGCCGCCCGGTGGTCCCGGCGGCCCGTGCGCCCAGCTGGCTGGGCCGGCTGCATACTGATCGGCAGCGGGGTATCCGTGTTCCTCGTCGCCTCACCGCCCTCCGCCGGCCGCGCCGACGCGCCCGTCCAGGACTGGGCGCTTGTCTTCGCCGCGGTAGCTCTGGTAGCCGTGGCCGCTGTCACCGCCGCGCAACTCACCCGCGGTCCCGCGCGCGCCAGCCTCCTGGCACTCGCCGCCGGTACTGTCTTCGGCCTCACCAGCGCGCTGACGCTCAGCGTGACCAGGCTGCTGGCCAGGCAGGGCCTCGGTCACCTGCTCGGCCACTGGCAGCCCTGGGCGCTGGCGGCCCTCGGTGCCGTCGGCCTGCTGCTGTCCGCCAGCACATTCCGGGCCGGCCCGCTGTCGGCCAGCCTGCCGGTCATCGACAGTGCCGAGCCGATCTCCGCAGTGCTCATCGGAACGGTGGTCTTCGGCGAGCGCCTGGCTGCCTCCCCAGCTGGCCTAGCGCTGCAGCTTGCTGGCGCTGCCGCCGCCGTCGGCGGCATCATCCTGCTCGGCAGATCATCGCTGATCGCGCGTGCCTACTCATACGCCGCTAGCGAGCACGGGCTATCCGCCGGGCCCGGTAGCCGTCCTCGGCATGATCGCCCACTGTCGCAGCCCCCGGCCGTCACGCCAGAGCACTCAGTGAGAGAAGGCATTTAGAGGTCGCCTGACCGTTCTCCACGCCGCTTCCACCGCCAGTGCAGGCCCGCGCCCGTGAGCCTTCACATGGTCACCACAGCAACTCCACCTGCCCCGCAGCTGCGGGTCATCCACTGTGACTGTAGACGCCGACAGAAAAGGAGTGCCACCTGACCGGCAGCGACGTGAGCATGCTGGCGTCCTGGGCCGTCTTCGGCATCAGCATCGCCGCGATCCGCGCCGGCTGTTTGCCGGGTGCCACGCCGCCACCAGCCAAGGCGGACACGGAGAAGGAGATGCGATGAGAAGCGTCACGAAAACCGCACGGCTGCTCCGGCAGCTATCGGGTGACCGCGGTCGCGACGGCAACAGCGACGGAAACCACCGCGGACGGGCACCCGCACGCCCGCCGGGGCTGGGCCGGGAGGTTGCGGTGACGGTCACCCGCGCATGGAAGGCATGCCGATCACATGGCGGTTCTCTTTTCCGCCTGATCCGCGAGGCGGTCTCATCACCCGGCCTGCGGACGAGCCCGCAACGCTGGCGTGGCTACCGCACCTGGCTACGGAATGCAATGTCGGTCAGGCCCGGCTTCCAGCGCCGCAAGGCCGGCCGGTGACCGGCCTGTGGCCCCTGGGCCTGGACCTGGACCTGGACGTCGCGTTTGCCTGGTCCTACGCCATCGCCGTCCTGCTGCCAGCCTTCGACGCGCTGATTCCCGTGCTGCCCGCCGAGACCGCCCTCATCGTCCTCGGCGTGGCAACCGCGGGCAGCGCCGATCCGCGGATCGCCCTGCTGATAGCACTGGCCGCCGCTGGCGCCTTTCTCGGCGACAACGTCGCCTACCTGCTCGGCCGCCGCTTCGGGCCGGCAATCGCGCGGCGGGTGTTCACTAGCCCCAAGGGCGCCCACAGACACGCGTGGGCGCGGCGGGCCCTCGACCGCTACGGCGTCGGCATCATCATCGGCTGCCGGTTCATCCCCGCCGGGCGCACCGCCGTCACCGTGACCTGCGGCCTGATCGGCTACAACCAGCGCCGCTTCATCGCCGCGACCGCGGCCGCGGGCGTGATCTGGGCCAGCTACGCGTTCCTCATCGGCAGGCTCGGCGGGAAAGTCTTCGCAAACAACCCCTGGGCCGGCCTGCTACTGGGACTTGGCATCGCACTGGTCATCAGCGCAGCCGCCGAAGCGGCACGACGCATCTTCGCACGTGCCCGGGCCCGCCGGCCTTCCACCCGGGCGAGCGAAAGTCACCCGGTACGGAGCGTGCTGCGTGAGCCAACGAAGTAGTGATCCGGGCATGGCGGGCACCGAGGCAACTGTGCCGGGCGGCGACGCCGCTTCCGGGCGCCCATCCCGGTCAGAGGAGGATGCTCGCCTGCGCCCGATGATGCTTTTCCGCTACGGGGTCTACGCGAGCCTGGGAGTCCTCGCCGTCCTGGCAGCGGCCGCCGCGGTCTACACGGCTCGCGGGGTGCTGATCCGGGCACTCATTGCCTTGTTCGTGGCGGTCAGCCTGGAGCCCGCGGTGCGCATGCTGCGGCGCTGGGGCGTGCGCCGCGGGCTGGCCGTCTTGCTGATCTTCCTCGTGGCGCTTGGCCTTGTGACGGTCTTCCTTGTGGCGGTCACCCCGGCGGTGGTCCACCAATTCCAGGCCTTGGTCCACGACTTCCCGGGCTACCTCGCACGGCTGCAGGACCGCTCGGCGGGTTTCCGCAAGCTGAGCGATCGCTTTAACGTGACCAGCCAGATCCAGGGCCTGCTCGCCAGCCTCCCCGGCCGGCTTGGCAGCGGCCTGCTCGGGCTCACCGGCCGCCTGTTCAGCGCACTATTTTCCACCCTGACGGTGGTGGTACTCACCATCTACTTCATGGCCGACCTGCCCCGCCTGCACCGCGGCGCGCTGCGACTGCTCCCACGTGCTCACCGCGCCCAATCCGGCCGGATCACCGACGTGATCATCGACAAAGTCGGCGCCTACATGATCGGCGCCCTGATGATATCCCTCACAGCCGGGGTGACGTCGTTCATCGCGTTCACCATTCTCGGCGTGCCGTTCTCGGTGCCGCTGGCGTTTGCCGTGGCGCTGTGTGACCTGATCCCGATGATCGGCGCGACGCTCGGCGCGGCGATCAGCGTGCTGGTCGCGCTGCTGGCCACCGACTTGTGGCCGGCCACCGTGCTTCTAGCCGGCTTTTTCGTGGTCTATCAGCAGCTTGAGAATTACCTGATCGCGCCGCGCATCCTGCGCAGCACGGTCAGCCTGAGCCCGGTCGCGGTGCTGCTGGCCGGCCTGGTCGGCGGCACGGCCCTGGGCCTGGTCGGCGCCGTAATGGCGATCCCTGTCGCGGCCGCGCTGAAGGTCGTGCTGACCGAGCGCCTGCAGGCCCGCGACGCTGCCGACGCCGGGGCGTCCGAGGAGCGCGCTGCAGCCCCGCAACCGGAACCCGGAGCCGAGCACTCGCCCTCGCCAGCCCCAACTGGCGGAGCGGCCCCGGCGGGGCCAGGCTCTCCATCCGCCCACCACAGCTAATGCACCTGGTTTCCAACCGGGCCGGCTTGCCTGGGATCCGTAACCGCCGGGAGCGGCCCGAGCGGCCCGAGCGGCCCGGCGGCTGGAAGGAGAGCCACATGAGCCAGGTGACAGCCATCCGCCGCGACGGGGCCGTCATCTGCCAGGGCGACAGCCAGCGGGCCGGCTGAAACGACCGACCCGATGAGGGAGACATCATGCCCACCGCGCTCATCTCAACTTGCCCGCTGTGCGGGCTCCGCTTCACTAACCGGCCGCTCCTTGAGCTGCACATCCGCGAGGACCACGTGCGCCCCCAGCCGCAGGACCGCCGGCCGGACAGCCCTGCACCGGCCGATCAGGCCGCCACGCCAGCCCGGGATCATCCCGGACCCGGCGAGGAGAAGGAATGAAGGCCTCCTGCGGCGGTCCAATCGCGATGGTGGAACGCGGTGTCGCTAATGGGCCCCGGGCCACGAGGACAGTGATGACGGCCGGCCATCGCGGCTGGCGGCTATGGCTTGCCGCCGTCATGTCGGTGTGGCTGGCAGGAACCGGAGCGCTCGTCGTTGGCCAGGGCGCTGCCGGCGGTTCCTCCTTCGCTATGGCCGCAGGCAGAGTCGCCGACGGCCCCGTGCTCGCCAGCGCCGCCCCTGCCGCACGATCAGACGTGCTCGCTGCCATGGCGGAGCGGCGGATCACGGAGTTCAGCGTGGGCGCGGCCTTCAGCGGTCACGGTAGGTACCGCGGTCACCGCGCTCTGGGCGCTGAGCTGAACGGCGGCCAAGTCCAGCTGCCCTGGTCCGGCCCGTCCGCCGCTCGGCCGCCAGTCGTGCCGGAAAGCCCCGAGCCCGCCTGATCCTTCCGGTAACGCTCCGCATCGATCCCCCCGCTGAGCCCGCGTGGGGTGATGCAGGCGGAACGGTTTTTGGTCAACGGGTGAATTCATCGGCAACTTCCCGCAGGCGTTCAGTCACATTGGCGTCATCATCAGCGGCGTGACTCTCGCCCGCGCGAAGGCAAGAATGCTGACATGATCGAGCGGCTCGCGATCTTCGGGGCGACAGGTGACCTCACCGCGCGCTACCTGCTGCCAGGACTCGCGGCGCTGCAGGAAACCAGCCAGCTCGGCGAACGGTTCCAGCTGGTTGGCGTCGGCCGGGAGGACTGGACCAGCGAGAACTTCCGGCAATGGTCAGCCGCCCAGCTCGACCGTCACGGCACGCAGTTTCCGGTCACCGCGAGGCAGGCGGTCGTGTCGGCATCGAGCTACCAGCAGGCAGATGTTGCCGACCCGGCCGACATCGCCGCCGCCATCACCGGCCACGGACCGGTCGCCGCCTACCTCGCCCTCCCCCCGGCCGTCTTCCCCGTCGCGGTCTCCGCGCTGCACCACGCGGGCCTGCCGCCGGGCAGCAAGATCGTCCTGGAAAAGCCGTTCGGCGAGGACCTGAACAGCGCCGTCGAGCTGAACCGCCTGCTCGCCGAACTGGTGCCCGAGCAGGCAGTGTTCCGGGTGGATCACTTCCTGGCCATGACCACCGTGCAGAACGTGCTCGGCGCCCGGCTGGCCAACCGGATGCTCGAGCCCATCTGGAACAGCACGCATATCGCCGAGGTGGACATCGTCTGGGACGAATCGCTGGCCCTGGAGGGCCGGGCGGGCTACTACGACAGGGTCGGGGCGCTCAAGGACATGGTGCAGAACCACCTGCTGCAGCTGCTCTGCCTCGTCGCCATGGAACCGCCCATCAGCCTCGGCGAACGCGACCTGCGCGACCGCAAGGTCGATGTCCTCCGCTCGGTGCGGCCACTCACCGAGCGCGACGTCGTGCGCCGCACCCGCCGCGCCCGCTACCTGGCCGGCCAGGTCAGGGGCCACCAGGTTCCCGCTTACGTCGACGAGAAAGGAGTTGACCCTGGGCACGGCACCGAGACCTTCGCCGAGGTGGAACTCGAGCTGGACAACTGGCGCTGGCCGGGAACGATCTTCCGGCTCCGCACCGGGAAGGCACTCGGACGGGACCGCAAGGAGGTGGCCGTGCACTTCCGCCACGTGCCGCACCTGCCCTCCGGCTACGGCGGGGAAGCGCTGCCCAACGTGCTGCGGTTCGGGCTCGATCCGGAAAACCTGACCCTCGACCTGACCGGCATCGGGGCCCGGGCGCACACCCTCGCGCCGCTGACGCTGACCGCCCAGATCGATCCACCAGAACTGCCCGCCTATGGCCGGCTGCTGCTCGATGTGCTGAACGGAAACGCCGCCTTGTCGGTCCGCGGCGACGAGGCCGAAGAGTCCTGGCGGGTCGTCGCGCCGGTGCTGTCGGCGTGGTCCAAGGATCTCGTTCCGCTCCAGGAGTACCCGGCCGGCTCGGACGGCCCTCAATGACGGGCGACATCTGCGACGCCGTCGTCCAGGCCACGCCGCCGTGAAGCCCCGGTCATCCGCCTGCGGGCGGCTTGCCAGACATGCGCCACCGCCGCCCAGGTGAGGTCAACGAGGCTCAGGGGGCCGCAGCCCGGCCTGGATCAGCATGGCCCGGGCCTGCTCGGCACCGTCCCCGCGCACGATCAGGTCGTAACGGGCTGCGGACAGCCCGCGCAGCGAGCGGAAGTCGCGCTGGCCGCGGGTCGCCAGGTGGCGGGCGAACCCGAAGATCGCACCCCACAATGCGCCCAGGACAGCCCCGGTCACCAGCATGGCGAGCCAGGTATTGCCGACGGTAAACAGCCCGAACAGGATGCCGATGAACAAGCCGACCCACACCCCGCCCAGCGCCCCGGCACCCGCCGCACGCGCCTTGGTCAGCCGCCCGGTTACCCGCTCAACCAGCCGCAGCTCGGAACCGACGATGTCGATCTGCTCAACCGGGAAGCCGTCATCGGAGAGCCGGTCCACCGCGCGCTGGGCGTCGGTGTAGTCATCGAACTGGGCGACGGTATTCCAGGCGGCGGTGAGCGGGTTCGCCGTGAGCCTGCCGTACAACATGGCGCACCCCCCTCTTGTGCGCTGACCAGCGTTCGCCGGTCGGCGCACCCCCCTCTTGTGCGCCGACCGGCGTCCGCCGGTGTCAAGTTCAGGGTCGGCGTCGCATGTGCAGAACATCGGGTAACCGTGTGAAGATCCGATGAAGATCGGACATCCCGCGAGGAGGCCAGCGCCTTGCTGCATGACCTGGCAACCGGCCACCGCCGAACTAGTAGGACACCACCTGCGGGAAGGCGACCGGGCTGCGGTGCCCGGCCTGGTCGACGGCGCGCAGGCCGAACTGCACGTTGTCCTTGGAGATGTCCAGCGTGACCGTGGTGAGGCCGCCGACATCGATCACGTTCGTCCACTCCGCCGACGTGGTCTCCCGCCACACCACCTCGTAGCCGGCCAGGTCCGGCTCGGTGTTGGCGTTCCAGGTGAGCGTGGTGGTGTTGATGCCGGCAAAGTTGGGGGGCGCCGTCGCGTGGATCTCCAGATTCTTGGGCGTGCCGGGTCCGGTAGCCAGTGACCACAGCGCCGCGCCGTTCACTTTGGCCACCCGCGCGATGTAGTCGAAGTCCACGAACTGCGGCAGATCGCCGAACTGAACTCCGTTGACGACCCGCGTGTCCTGATGCTCGTGGTTGAAGTTCTCCCGCGGCTCGGTGAACCTGCCTGCCGGGTATCCCTGAGCCTGGAACGAGATGTGGTCACTGCCGCGCAGGTACCGGTCGCGCCGCCAGATCACCCGGACGTTCATGCCGGTCAGGCCGAACGGGGCCACGTCCTGGACGAAGCGGGCCAGCTGGCGCGATGCCCCATCGTTCTCGCCGCCGACCGACTGCATCAGCGCGATGTCGGCCGGGGCCGCCGCGGTCGGGATGCCCTCCACGAACAGCCGCAGGGTATGCGGATCGGGCTGGGTGCCATCCCAGGCCTGGCTGGCGCCGACGATGTCGTTGCTGAACATTCCCTGCACGTCGGCGCCCGCCGCCTTCATCTGCTTCGCCATGTAGGCCGAGCCGTACAGCCCCTGCTCTTCCCCGGCCACGGTGGCGAACACCAGAGTGCCGGCGAACTGGCGAGTGGCGAACAGGCGCGCGAGCTCGAGCACGACCGCGACACCGGAGGCGTCGTCGTCGGCGCCGGGAGCGTCGCTGGTGAAGTTCAGCACGTCGGTCACGCGGGAGTCCAGGTGCCCGGTAACGACATAGAACCGCTCAGGGGACGCGTTCCCTTTCAGGGTCGCGATGACGTTGGTGATTGTCGTCGGCACCGGGATCCGGTTCGAAACCGGCTGCAGGAATGTTTGCTTCTGCACCATCATGCGGCCGGATGAGGTGGCCGCAACGGCCTCCAGCTGGGCGAACACCCAGGCGGTGGCCGCGCCGATGCCACGTACCGGATCGGTCTGGCTCGATGCGGTATGCCGGGTGCCGAACTGGGTGAGCCGCAGCACCGTCGCCTTGATCCGGCCGGGGTCCACTTCACGCAACAGCGCCCGCAGTTCCTCGTCGGGTTCTTGCCGGGTGAGTGCGGGACTGGTACCGGCCTGTGCCGTACCGGTAAGAAGGGGTGCCGCGACCGCGGTAACGGCCGAGGCGGATAGGAACGCACGGCGGGTAGAGCCTTTGCCGCCCCGGACGTTGTTGTTCTCCATCCTTCGAATCAATGACGTATTCAGCCAGATGTCAACGCTATTGCAGCTTTTAGCAACATCTGTGCAGAGGGCCGACCTCCACGAAACAGCAGCGGTCAGGCTGTGGTGATGGGGTGGTCGACTATGCCGCCGAACAAGTATCCCCCCGTGTTGTAGGGGACGGTGACGGGCTGGGTGGCGCCGGTGACGTCGGTGGCCCGGGCCTGCAGTGTGTAGGACCCTGCCGCGGGGGTGTACCAGGGGAATTCCCACAGCTGCCAGGCGGCGGGGAAGCCGACGTCGCGGGGCGTGGCCAGGTGCCAGGTCTGGCCGCCGTCGGTGCTGATCTCGGTGTAGGCGATGTGCCCGTTGCCGGACCACGACCGGCCAGTGAGCAGGTAGTGCTGGTTGGCTGGCAGCTGGGCGTTCCATTCGAGCTCGAAGGCGCTCTTGACGACCTGGGTAGTGATCAGCTGACCGCCCGGCGGGTAGGTTGGCCCGAACAGCAGGTAGGCCTGGGTGTTCCAGTAGGAGAACAGCGGGGTGTCGGAGACCTCGATCGCGCCGACCCACTTGATGTTGGAGATCCCCGCCCACGACGGCACGATGAACCGGACCGGGTACCCGCTGTCGGGTAGCAGCGGCACACCGTTCATTTCATACGCCAGGATCACATCGTCGAACGCCTTGGACACCGGAATCGGCCGCCGGACAGGCCCGTAGTCCACACCCCCGGCCACGTAGTGGGGGTCCAGTCCCGAGGGCATGACGTCCACAGCTTGATGGGTGATCCCGGCCCGGTCCAAGATGATGGACAGCGGGACTCCCCGCCAGGCCGCCACCCCGATCGCACCTAGCAGCCAGGGCGTCCCGGGCACTGTCTGGTGCTGCTGGGTGGTGAAGAAGCTGCGGCCGTTACCCGCGCACTCGACGAACGAAACCACCATCTGCGATGGCAGGTCCAGCAGGTCCTGATAGCTGAACTGCACAGGGTTACTCGCGGTCGGGGAGCCGGCCAGCCCGGTACCGTACACATCGAGGGTCCAGGTGCTGGCGTCGATCAGCGGGGTGGAGGTGTGATCACGCACGAAGAAGTTCGCGTTCGGGACGGTATACCCCTGCCCCCGCATCACCTCCCAGCGCATCTCGGCGTTGGAGCCATACACATAGAACTCATCCGGCGACAACGGCTTGACGATCGGACTGGTGGCCGTACTCGCCTGTGATCCAGCGCGCTGGGTCACCGCCGCGCGGGCGGTGCCGCCGGTCAGGGCCGGCAAAGCCGCGGCCGACAGGCCCGCCCCGGTCAGCATCTTCAGCATGCCGCGCCGGGTGACCCCTGCGCCCCGGGCATGCCCGGTGAGCCACTGGTCAAGACGCATCGCGTCATAGACAGCCTCATTGTTCAGATGCCGGTCAGCCAGGTGATTGCCGTCCATGCCGCCTGCTCCGCTCTGTTCGGGATCCTGATCGCATAGCTCCAGTCGGCCCGCAGCGGCGCGAGCCCATGCCCACATCATGAAGCAGATTAACTACTAAATCAACCGTAAATATGTGAATACTGAGCCTTCTTGGGAGGACCACTGCCAACGCGCGATCCGCACCGGCACGGAACGGCTCATTCAGGACTTGCTGGACCGAGTAAAGAACGACGACGCATCCGAAACCGCCCGCAGCTCAGGGTCCCGGGGCCCCCGGGATGTCAACCACGGGGCTTGAGGCATTTGGGGCAGGTGGAGGAGGTGCCCCGCTCGTCGGTCAGCCGGACCGTGATCCCGGCCTGCCCGGCCTTGTCGCGCAGGGCGCGGAGCAGGTGCCCGATCCGCCAGGCGCGGGTGCGCTGATTGTGCCGCCTGCCCGCCTTGACGGCGAGGACGCCGCGGGGGTCGCCCACCGCCAGGGTGCCGACCTGGTTGTCCACCGCCCAGGAGATGACGGTCCTGGCGGCTTCGTGCTGGGCCTGGCGGACCCGGCGGGCATGCCGGGCCTCCACCAGCTTCTGGCGGCGCCGGAACTGGCGCCACCGCCGCGACCCGCGCTGCCCCGGCCGGGGGGCGCGGCGGGCGACCGCCCGCCGCCGTGCCTTGGCATCGCGCAGATGCTGGTGGCATTCGGCGCGGATGGCCCGCCCGGACACCAGCAGCCCCTGCCCGCCCGGCCCGGCCACCGCATACGGATGAATGATGCCCAGATCAACCCCGGCCAGGCGGGCCGGGTCCGGCGCCGCACCATCGGGATAGGTGGCCACCGGCACCTCGGCGGTGATATCCACCCACAGCCGCCCCGCCTCATACAGCAAGGTCACCGACCGGACCTGGCCGGGCGGGTAGGGCAGATCGCGGTCCAGCCGCACGATCAGCGGCGGCCTGCCCTTCGCCACCGGGATCCGGAGCCGGTGGCCATCCAGGCATCGGAGTAGCGGCGCAGCACCGACCGGGCACCGGTAGTGTCCAGGTCCCCGAAGGTGCCGGGCCCGGAGGCGGCCAGTTCCCGGCACAGCTCCTGATACCCGGCCAGCGGAGCGTCCCGGCGGGCCCGCCGCCAGGCATTCAGCTCCAGCACACACGCCCACACATCCCCGGCCGAGACCAGCAGGCCCAGCAGGCGGCGCCGCTGGGCACGGGTTACCCGCAGCCCCGCCCGGGCGGTGCGATGCACCACCCGGGGCGCTGCGGGATCCCGGTGCCTCGGCATCCATCAAGCACACCACCAGGCACCGACAAAATCAGGCCCAGACACTCGTCACACACAGCCATACTTCCAATCACCAGCACTAGCGGGGCGGCCAGCCCTGGCCCGATGCACGCGGCTGCCTGCTCTCAGTGTGCTGGCCTCACTCGCCTGCGCGCATTCAGGCTGCCGGGAGATAATCTGCGCATAGTTAATCTCTGCGCAGATTAATAGGAGGAACTCATGTGGGAGTACGAGCACAGCGTGGAGACCACCGCCGCCCCGGAGGTGGTGTGGCGGCACTGGTCGGACATGGCGGCGTGGCCACAGTGGAATAGCGGCATCGAGAAGATCACGATCGACGGCCCGTTCGCGGCCGGCACGACGTTCACGATGACCCCGCCCGGGGATGAGCCCATCCAGATGTGCCTGACCGAGATTGTGCCCGGGAAGCTGTTCACCGACGAGATGGACGTCGGCGACTTCATCGTGCGTACCGTGCACCGGCTGGAGCCTACGGTGGATGGCCGCACCCGGATCATCTACCGGACGGAGATCACCGGCCCGGCCGCCAGCCAGGCCGGCCCTCAGCTCGACCCGGCGGTGTTCGTCCCCGCG
>DASQVO010000505.1:0-11879 GCA_035640715.1 Streptosporangiaceae bacterium | reverse complement strand
ACAGCTAAAACGCTTCTTCGGGGAGTTCCATCAGGTCGAGGCCGGTCTCCTCGGTGATCTTCCGCTCGGTGGTGATCCGGGGCAGCACCGTGGCCGCGAAGAACCGTGCCGCCGCTATCTTTCCAGCGTAAAAGTCGCGGTCGCTGTCGCGGGTGCTCCGGCCCTCCGGCGCGGGTACGCCGATGTCGTCCAGCCTGGCCAGGGCGATCTCCGCCTGCCGGGTGAGCAGCCAGCCGACCAGCAGGTCCCCCAGCGCCAGCAGCAGCCGGGTGGTGTTCAGCCCGACCCGGTACACCTCCGGCGGCTGCTCCGCCGCCTGGGTCAGGAAGCCGGTCATCGCGCCGACCATCGCCTCAATGTCGTCAGCCGCCCGCGCGAGCGCGGCACGCTCCGTCTTCAGCCGGCCATTCCCGCCATCGGCCGTGGCGAAGGCCCTGATCTCGGCGAGCACGGCACCCAGCGACTTTCCGCCGTCCCGGACGATCTTGCGGAAGAACAGGTCCATGCCCTGGATGCCGGTCGTGCCCTCGTACAGGCTGTCGATCTTGGAGTCCCTGATGTACTGCTCGATCGGGTAGTCCTGCAGGAAGCCCGATCCGCCGAGGGTCTGCAGGGACAGCGCCAGCATTTCGTAGGCCCGCTCGGAGCCTAGGCCCTTGACGACCGGCAGGAGCAGGTCGTTGAGGCCGGCGGTCACCTCGTCCGTCCGGCCCTCAGCCTGGGCCACCTGGAGGCTGTCCTGCAGCGTGGCCATGTACAGGGCCAGCGCCCGCAGCCCCTCAGCGTAGGCCTTCTGCAGCATGAGCATCCGGCGCACATCCGGGTGATGGGTGGTCGTCACCCGCGGCGCCGTCTTGTCGAGCATCTGGGTGAGATCGGCCCCCTGCACCCGGTTCTTCGCATAGTCCAGCGCGTTCAGGTAGCCCGTGGACAGCGTGGCGATGGCCTTCACGCCGATGATCATGCGGGCATGCTCGATGATCTGGAACATCTGCCGGATGCCGTCGTGGACGCCGCCGACCAGGGTACCGACCGCGGGCCGGTCCGCTCCGAACGTGAGCTCGCACGTCGTGGAGGCCTTCAGCCCCATCTTGTGCTCGACGTTGGTGACCTTGACCCCGTTGCGCTCACCCAGCGAGCCGTCCTCGTTGACCAGGTACTTGGGGACGAGGAACATCGACAGTCCCTTGGTGCCGGGCCCGTGCCCCTCGGGGCGCGCCAGCACGAGGTGGAAGATGTTCTCGGTCATGTCCTGCTCGGCGCTGGTGATGAACCGCTTGACGCCCTCGATGTGCCAGGTGCCGTCGGCCTGCTCGATCGCCTTGGCCCGGGCGGCGCCCACGTCGGACCCGGCGTCCGGCTCGGTCAGCACCATCGTGGAGCCCCACTTGCGCTCGATAGCCAGCTCGGCGAAGCGCTTCTGCTCGGGGGTACCGATCCGCCACAGCAGGTGCGCGAACGACGGCCCGCTCGAGTAGAACCAGACCGCGGGGTTGGCGCCGAGGATGAGCTCGGCCACGGCCCAGTACAGGGAGCGCGGCGCCCCCGTGCCGCCCAGTTCGGCCGGCAGGTCGAGGCGGTACCACTCGGCGTCCATGTAGGCGCGGAATGAACGGCGGAACGACTCCGGCATCCGCACGGAGCCGTCAGCCGGGTCGAAGACGGGTGGATTGCGGTCAGCGTCGGCGAAAGACTCGGCGAGCGGGCCGGTGGCCAGCCGGTTCACCTCGTCCAGGATCCCCCTGGCGGTCTCCTCGTCGAGTTCCGCGTACGGCCCCTGGCCCAGGACGTCCTGGCGGCGCAGCACTTCGAACAGGTTGAACTCGATGTCGCGGAGATTGCTCTTGTAGTGACTCATCCGAACCTCTGCCATTCGTCCCGGCGTGCCTGCCGACCTCGTAGCCCTGGATATGCTACCCGCTAGTAACTATAACGGAACTGCGCCGTCCAGGCCATAGCGGACAGCCGGCGGCCAGCATCGCGTTACCTCCGGGCCGGATCGCCGCACGGGATGTCTGCGCCCGCGGGCACATCAATTTTTCCGGCCGTTACCGCCCGGCGCTGCGAAAAGGTATCCGGGCGGCACCGGGTAGCCTGTCGGCAGCGGCATTGGAGGGGCAATGACCGACAGGCGGGGCACACCGGGCGGGGGTTTCCGGCGGCACGTGCATACCCGCGACGCTGGCAGCGCCGTCCCGCGCGGCGGCCACAGTGGCGCCGACTACGGATACCGCAGGCAGCGCCAGCGATATCTCCACTCTCCCGCCCAGGCACGGCTGATCTCACGTATCACGGCGAGCAGGGCCGCCAGGAGGCGGCGGGCGCTGCTGGCCGTCTCCGGCGCCATGTCCGCGCTGGTGCTGCTCGTATCCGGCAGCACGTGGGCCCTCACCGGCTACATCAACGACCACATCAAGCGCGTCAACGCAGGCACCGGGAACGCCGGCGTGAGCGGCCCGCTGAATATTCTCGTGGCGGGCGTGGATCCGCGGACCGGCCTCACCCATCACCAAGAGGTCATGCTCCATGTGGGCAACGACGTCAGCTCGAATTCCGACACGATGATGCTGATGCACGTGTCCGCCAACCGCACCAGGGTGACCGTCGTCAGCATCCCCCGCGACTCATGGGTGAACATTCCCGGCCACGGGATGAACAAGATCAACGCCGCCTACGGCTTCGGCGGCCCGCAGCTGATGGTGCAGACCGCCGAACAGGCCACAGGCCTGACCATAAACGACTACGTGGAGGTCAACTTGCTCGGGTTCGTCAAGGTCATCAACGCGCTCGGCGGCGTGAACATCTGCCTGCCGCAGCCTCTCGACGACCCTTACAGCGGGCTTCGCCTCTCGGCGGGCAGGCACCACCTGGACGGCATTACCGCACTTGCGTATGCCCGGGACCGCCACTCTTTTGTATCTTCCGATCTCGCCCGCATCCAGGATCAGCAACGCCTGCTGTCCTCGGCACTCACTGAGGCCATCGGTTCGGGGCTGCTCGCCAACCCCATCCGGCTCTCCCGGTTCCTGAGCGCCGCGATCTCCTCCCTTACGGTGAACCAGGGCCTGAACGTGCCGGCGCTCGCCAACCAGATGCGGGGCATCTCCAGCCAGGACGTAACGTTCACGACCGTGCCGCTGTCCAGCACGGATTACCAGGCGCGGGGCGGCGAGCTTGCGGTGCTGTGGGACAACCAGGCAGCCGGCCAGCTCTTCCATGACCTGGCCACGGATCAGGGCATTGCCAGGCCGGCCACGCCGCCGCGGAAACCGGCTCAAGCGCCGGGGACACACGGCGGCTCCGGGCGGCCGGGCGGTTCCCCCTCCGCGGGTCCTGCCAGCTCCCCGTCCACCGGGACAGGCAGTGCCGGTCACGGATCGGGCAGCTCGCCATCGGGCCCCGGATCCGCCGCCGGGAATTCAGCCGCGCGCAGCGCCTGCCGGTGACCCATGACCAAATCATGAGGACCTGTGGTGTTTCTTCCGCTTTCAGGGCATGCCGGCCCGGGCACGACTACGCTGTCGCGTTGTGACTGATCTGCGGGACCCAGTGACCGGGCTGCCGAGGCGGCAGCCGGCAGCGCGGCAGCCGTCGATGCATGACCAGCCAACCAGTCCACGTGCTTCCACCGGCCGCCACCGGCGCCCAGTGCCCGCCGCGCTCCCGCCGGAAGCACCCGCTCTCGTCCTGGCCGTCACCGGCACCGGTGACACGCCGGACATCGCCGACCAGATCGCGGCCGTCATCCGCGTGGACAACCCGGCGGTGGACGTGCGGACGGCACGCACCGGGTGCGGACACGGCGATCCGGCCGGCATCCCGGCGGTCCTCGCCGACGCCGCAGCCCGGAGACCTGCCGACGGCCCGGCCGCTGTCGTGATCCCCTTCCTCGTCCTGCCGCACCCGGCGGTGCTCAGCTCCATCCGCCAGGCGGTCGCCGGGAGCAGCACCAACGCGATCATCGCCGAGCCGTTCGAGGCGAGCGTCACGTTCGCCGAGGCACTGCACATCCGGCTCGCCGAGGCCCGCCTCGCCCGCGCCGACCGGGTACGCATGTTCAGTATCCCCACCGCGGCCGACGGCATCATCGTGGCCACCGTCGGCGGCACACCGGCGGCCGCGGCCGCCGCCCCGACGGCTGTGCTGCTGGCGGCGCGGCTCGCCCTGCCTGTTTTCGCCGCCGCACTCGACGGGACCCCGAGCATGCATGATGCAGCCGCGCAACTCCGGCAGATGGGTGCTCAAAGGCTCGCGATCGCGCCATGCATCATAGGCCCGGAAGCCCGCCCGGGTGAGCTGGAGGCCGCCCGCGCGAGCATCGGCGCCGACTGCGCGGCACCGCTCGGTGCTCACGACAGTGTCGCCAGGATGATGACCCTCACCTACGGCGAGACGCTCGCCAGGCTCGATTCAGCCGGCGGCGCCTGAACCAGGCCAGCCCATGGCGGCGCGCCCGCCACGCCGCGATCCGGCTTCCTGCTGGGTATCGCCGTGTGCGCGGTCCCGTAACCGCTGCCTTCCCGGCCGTCCTCGCGGCCCGGGCTGGCCGTTTGGCAATGGTCCCGGTGGGTACGGCCGCCTTGTGCCTTAGCGCCTGTCCTAAGACATCGCTGCTGTGCAGGAGGCGGGACATCATGACCTATGGCCCATTGGGGCCGGGCGAGTTCGGCGCCAGCCCATTCGACGAATTCCTCGCACGTTTCTTCGGCACCGGCGCGCAACGGCGGCCGGTCCAGCGCATTGACATCAGCCAGCTCATGACCGAGCAAACTCGCGAGCTGGTGCGAGACGCCGCTACCCAGGCGGCGCAGTGGGGCGACCCTGATCTCGACACCGACCACTTGCTGTGGGCCGCGACGAGGCAGGAATCGACCCGGCGGCTGCTGGCAGCCGCCGGCGCCGACCCGGACGCGATCGCCCGCCAGATTGAATCCAGCGCCAGCCGCGGCCCGGCGCGGGAGGAACCGCCGAACCTGACACCGTCGGCGAAGCGGGCCTTGCTCGACGCACACCAGATCTCTCGTGCCGTCGGCTCGTCCTACATCGGGCCGGAACACCTGCTGTTCGCGCTGGCCGTGAACCCCGAGTCGTCCGGGGGGCGGATTTTGCGGGACGCCAGGATCACGCCGGAGGCCTTGCAGAACGCGCTGGCCGGCGGCGGCCGCCCCGGCGGTGGCCGGCCACCGTCGGACACGCCAACCCTGGACTCCTACGGCCGCGACCTCACCGCCCTGGCCCGCGAGGGCCGGGTGGATCCGGTCGTCGGCCGGGACCAGGAGATCGAGCAGACCGTCGAGGTGCTCTCACGGAGGACAAAGAACAATCCTGTCCTCATCGGCGATCCGGGCGTCGGCAAGACCGCGATCGTCGAGGGCATCGCGCAGCGCATCGTGGACGGGGACGTTCCCGAGACGCTCCGCGACCGGCGCGTCGTCCAGCTGGACCTGGCGGGGCTCGTCGCAGGAACCCGGTACCGGGGAGATTTCGAGGAGCGGCTGAAGAAGGTGATCGACGAGATCCGCGCGCACGGCGATGAGCTGATCATCTTCATCGACGAGATGCACACGGTGGTCGGCGCCGGAGGTGCCGAGGGTGCCATGTCGGCGGGCAACATGCTCAAGCCGGCGCTGGCCCGGGGCGAGCTGCACATCATCGGTGCGACCACGATCGATGAGTACCGGAAGAACATCGAGAAGGACGCGGCTCTCGAACGGCGCTTCCAGCCCATCCTGGTGCCCGAGCCCACGGTGTCCGACACCATCGAGATCTTGCGCGGCCTGCGTGACCGCTACGAGGCGCATCACGAGGTGCGCTTCACTGACGAGGCGCTGGTTGCCGCGGCCGAGCTGTCCGATCGCTACATCACCGACCGCTTCCTGCCCGACAAGGCGATCGATCTGATCGACCAGGCCGGTGCCCGTGTCCGGCTTCGCACCAAGACCCCGGCCAGGGACCGGCGCGAGCTGGAGCACCAGTTGGAGGAGCGGCGGCGGGAGAAAGACCAGGCGGTGGCCGAAGAGGACTACGAGCGAGCCTCCCGGCTCCGCGATGAGATCACTGAGCTGGAGCGGCGCGCCGGCAGCACCGACACCGGCGAGAAGACGGTGCCGGAAGTCACTGCCGCCGACATCGCAGAAGTCGTGTCCCGGTCGACCGGGATCCCCGTCTCCCAGCTCACCGAGGAAGAGAAGGACCGCCTGCTGCGGCTGGAGGAGCACCTGCACCGCCGGGTGGTCGGCCAGGACGAGGCGGTGACTGTCGTAGCGGAGGCGGTCCGGCGCTCCCGCGCCGGACTGAGCGACCCGAACCGGCCCATCGGGAGCTTCTTGTTCCTCGGCCCCACCGGTGTGGGCAAGACCGAGCTGGCCCGCGCACTGGCCGAGGCGCTCTTCGGCAGCGAGGACCGGATGATTCGCATTGACATGAGTGAGTTCCAGGAGCGGCATACCGTCAGCCGGCTCGTGGGCGCTCCCCCCGGCTATGTCGGTTACGAGGAGGCCGGCCAGCTTACCGAGGCGGTTCGCCGGACCCCGTACGCGGTCCTGCTGCTCGATGAGATCGAGAAGGCACATCCCGATGTGTTCAACATACTTCTCCAGGTGCTGGACGACGGGCGGCTGACCGACGGGCAGGGCCGCACCGTGGACTTCAAGAACACGGTCGTGATCATGACGAGCAACCTCGGCTCGGACCTCATGTCCGGCCGCCTCGCCGCCGGCTTCGCCAGCGGCGGCACCGACGAGGCGCTGCGTGATCGCCTGATGCGCCGGCTGCGGGAGGAGTTCCGGCCGGAGTTCCTCAACCGGATCGACGAGATCGTGGTGTTCCAGCAGCTGGACACGCCGCAGCTGCGCCAGATCACCGAGCTTCTCCTCGAGCACACCCGCCGCAGGCTGCACGCCCAGCGGATCACCGTCGACTTCACCCCGGAGGCCATCGACTGGCTGGCGCGGCGGGGGTTCCAGCCGGAGTTCGGTGCCCGGCCGCTGCGCCGCACTATCCAGCGGGAAGTGGACAACCGGCTGTCCGCGATGCTGCTGGACGGCCGGCTGCAGGCCGGCCAGCACGTGACCGTCGGGACGGAGGGTGACCGGCTGTCGTTCAGCGTCAGCGAGGAGCGCGAGGTCGCCGCGCCGGCCGCCGTGGGCCAGGCTGCCGGCCCGGCCCCGGGCTAATCGGATCGAGAAGGCGAGGGCCGCCCCGAGGCAGGCCATGCCGATGACAATCCAGGTGACGTAATCGTTGACGACCCCGCTCTGGAAGCGCTGGACCGGGCCCGTCAGGCCCATGCCTGGCTCGAAGCCCCGGCGCAGGACGGGCAGGTGCCGCCAGTAGAGCGCCAGGAAGGCCAGCACGAGCGCGCCGAGAGCCGAGCCGATCCCGCTGACCACATCCGCGACCTTGACCCCGGTGGACTCGGTGCCGGATATAGCGGCCGGATGTGCCACATGGGCGCCAAAAAGGACGGTGGCGTTGTATCCGCTCTGGTCCTCGAAGCGCACAGCGGCGGCCTGCACGGCCGGCCCGATATGGGGCAGCAGCCCCACCGCGACGGCCGCCGCGACGAGCACGGCCGGGGGGATGATCATGGTGAGCGGCGTATGCTGCCTGCCCTCTTCGGTTTCGCTCTTCTCCTCCGAGGCCTGTTTGGCCATCTGAGGATCCTCGCTCGGCGGGTCACCGAGCCCGTAGAAGACACCTCCCGCCACCCGGAGCACGGCCCCGCCGACCAGGATGGAGCAGATGATGAGGACGGCGGTGACCCAGGTCATCCCGTGCGAGCTGCTGGTTTCCTCGATCCAGCCCTTGCCGAGGAACGTGCCGAACGGCGGGAGATCGGCCAGCCCCAGGGCGGCGAGGGTGAACACCGCACCGGTGACCCGCAGGTGACGGCCGCGGCCGTGCAGCCATGTCTCGTTGACCGAGCCCAGCCGGTGCAAGACGATGCCGACGCAGAGGAACAGGGCGGCCTTCACCAGGCCATGGCTTACGACGTAGACGGCGGCGCCGGCCAGCCCCAGGGGGGTCAGCCAGCACAGGCCGATCAGGAACATTCCGGCGTGGCTGATGGTGGAAAAGGCCAGCAGGCGCTTGAGGTGACGTTCGCGGAAGCAGAACAGGGCCCCCACGATGGCGGTCAGCAGCCCCAGAGCCAGGAATGTGTCAGCGATGGTGGCCCGGTGACCGAGGGCATTGCCGAACATGGACCAGTACACCCGGGCGATGCCGTACAGTCCCAGCTCCACCATCACACCGGAGAAGAGCACGCAGACCGGTGTGGGAGCCACGGCGTGCGCGTCGGCCAGCCAGAAGTGGAACGGCACGATCGAGCTCTTGATCAGCAGTCCCATCAGGATGAGGACAAAGGCCACCACGATGAGGCCATCGGGTTTGTGACGGGCGATGTCCCGGCCGATCTGCGCCATGTTGAGGGCACCGGTCCGCCCGTAGATGAGACCGATACCGGACAGTGACAGATAAGCGCCCACGCTGTTGGTGATGGCGAAATTGAGCGCCCCCTGGATCGGCCCGCGCTCTTCCGGCCGGTAGGCGGTCAGGGCGTAGGCGGATACGCCCATCAGCTCGAACCATACGAAGAGATCGAAAATGTCACCGGTGAGGCAGAAGCCGACCATGCCCGCCAGGAACGTGAGCATGAGGGCGTGGTAGTACGTGGCTACCCGCTGGAAGTAGCGCCAGGAGAAGGTCATGGCTGCCGTCACGAGGAGGGCGGCCATGCACGCCAGGCCGGTGCTGAGGGGCCCTGCCGCGAAGTCGATCCCGATGGCGATCCCGTGGGATGGCCGGAAACCGGCGAACCAGTAAACCTCGTCCCCGCCAGCCGTCCTGGCCATGATCACTATCAGCATGGCGGTGACGGCCGCTGCGGTGACGATGGCGATAGCGTCCAGGAGGCGCCGCTTGCCCCGGAGGAGCGGGGTGAAGGCCGAGATCGCGGCCGCCACGATGAGCGGCGTGACAGTGGCAAGAGCCAGGAGGTGGTCCACGGCCGTGGCCCTCTAGCCCTTCAGCTCGGCGAGCTCGGCAGGATCGAGCGTGCCGAACCTCTTGTGCGCCTGGACGGCGAAGGAGAGGAGGAGCGCGGTCACGGCCGCTTCAACGACGACGTCCGTGAGGGCCAGCGCCTGCACCACGGGATCCACCGCCGGTGTATGCACGGGAATGTCGTAGAAGTAGGGGGCCACCGCCCCGGTGACGTAGCCGACGCCGAGCAGCAGGACGTACGTCGACGACTGGACGATGATCAGGCACACGATCTGGTGGATCAGATGACGGCTGGTGACGATGCCGTAGAGGCCGACGGCCAGGATCCAGGCCACCACGATGAAAGGGAAAACCTGCATCACGGGCTCACCTGCCGGATCAGGAGGGTCTGCTCGAGCAGTTCGCTCACGATGAGCACGAATGCGGCGGCCACCTCGATGCCCACGAAGAAGCTGATGAGTGCGATGGTCCCGGAGGAGTCCACGGCTCCCGGCGTCCGCCCGAGCGGCAGGAAGTTGCTCAGGTAGGGCAGCCCCAGCGCCACCGCACTGACGCCGATGCAGGCGAAGCCGCCTGCGCCCACCGCCTCAACGGCGTCGGTTATGTTGACCGGGCTGATCCGTTCGAAGACCAAGAATTCACCGGACAGGTAGATGAGGATGAAGCCGGTGGCAAGCACCACCCCGCCCTGGAATCCTCCCGACGGGCTGGTCTGGGCGTGGGAGGCAAGGTACCACCCGATCACCACGGTGGGCCCGGTGAAAATCAGGGCCACCAGCCGCACGGCGTCACTGGTGGGCGGCACGTCCCGGTCCTTCGCCTCGTCAAGGGCCGAGCGCTCCCGCTCACCCCGCAGGTGACGCAGCACGGTGCTCACGCCGGTGGCGGCGACGAAAAGGATGAACTCCTCACCCAGGGTGTCGAATCCGCGGTATTCGAAATTGACCGCCGACACGACGCCGGTCGCGTGGGTCTGGGCGACCGCGATGGCATTGATGATGTTCCCGTAGGGACCGGGGTAGTTACCGAAGCCGGGCAGGCCCGCCATGCCCCACAGGTAGAACGCGACCATCCCGGCCGCCCCGGCCAGGAAGGCCCACCGGCGCTGCGCCGGCGTCATTCCTCGCGCCTCCTGACCTTCGCGAGCGCGAGCAGGAGCAGGATGGGAAGGGCCACTGCGCCGACCGTCAGCTCGGACAGCGTGACGTCCGGTGCCTGGAAGACCATGAACAGGATGGCCAGGAGCAGCCCATAGCCGCTCAGGACGATGACCTGGCGGACGGGCGCCCGGGTGAGCACCACGGCCGTCGCGCCCGCGGCGACCAGAACGAGGACCGTCACCTGCAGCGTGTCCATCAGCGCGGCCGGCACGGTGTAGGGCGTAACGACGGCGGTGATACCGGCTGGATTCACTGCGCCTCCTCCCGCGGTGGAGCCTGGCCGCCTTTCCCGCCGCGCCAGTCCCCCTTGTCCCGGATACGGGCGGCCCGGATCGTCGCATGAGTAAGGAAGGGACCCGCAATCACGACGAAGAGCAGCGCCAGCAGCGTTTCGCCCGTGTTCTCCGTGAGTCCGGCCTGCACGAAGACGGCCGCGGCCACCAGGACCGGAGCGACCAGGGCGGCGGGGGTAACGAAGTGGAGCTTCTGATAAACGTCCCGCATCACCAGGAGGCCCAGCGCGGAGGCAAGCACAACCGCCACGGCCAAGCCGAGCAGAATGTCCGCGAAAATCTCATTGACGGTCACAGCCAGCGCTCCAGTGCCCGGACGAAGACCAGCCCGCTGCCGAACAGCAGCACGGCCAGCACGACGGGCAGCTCGAACTCACCCGGGCGGCGGAAGCCCTGGGCCAGCAGTACGAGGACCATGACGGCGATGGAGCTGATGACCTCGTAGGCCGCCACGGCCTCCATGGGCTTGCCGCGGAGCAGCACGATCCCGCACGGGATGACCCCGATGAGCATGCCGATGGCCGCTGCCACGAAACCGGTCATCCCGCAGCCCTCCCCTGGTTCACCACGAGCTGGTGCACGACCATGACGCCGCGGTCCCGGTCTATCCCGAGCACGAAGGTGTTGGGGGCAAGAGAGTTCGCCCCGACGAGCAGTGCCCGCCTGGTGACACCTTCGGGGCTGTCATCGCCGAACCGGACTGGCAGCTCACGGAATCCGCTGGCCGGCTGCTCACCGCGGGCCAGGCGTTTCCACAGGGCACCGAAGACGATCACTGTGTCGCGCAGTACTTGTCCCGGCAGCCTGAGTGCTGGGGCAACCCACTCAATCCGCATGCGGAACTGCGTGGCTGCCTGGTAACCGGCCAGCTCTGCCAGGAAAGCCCCCAGGGCGGCCGCCCCGGCACCCGCCAGCAGCTCGGCGAGGCCGATGGAGTCGTCCACGCTTACCCAGAACCCCATGAGCAGAGCCCACCACACGAGCCATGAGCCGACGCGGCGGGCGAGCGGACCGTCCTGCTCCCGGCGCCGGGGCTCAATGGTCGGCGGGCCGCTCATACCAGCCGTCGAAGAACCTTGATCGCCGCCACGCGCGTCGTATTCCCGGGCATAGTCACGCCAAACCTGCGGGAGATCGCCGCCGGCGTCACCGGGCCCGGGGCTTGGGCAGCGGCGGGCTTTATGCGGCGCCGGCGACCAGCGTCTCGAGGCGGATTCCGGGAAGGTCACGCTCGATCGCGGCCAGCCGCCACTTGTCGGTGAACAGCGCGAGCAGGGCTCCGTCGAGGCGGCGGGTAAGGACCTCGGTGCCGCGCTGCCCGGCGAGCCTGGCGGCACCGTCGGCGTCGGTGCGGCGGGCCATGGTGTAGCCGAGATGGTCAAGCTCGGCGGGAGCGCCGTATTCGTGCTCCAGGCGGTGC
>DASQVO010000504.1:0-9677 GCA_035640715.1 Streptosporangiaceae bacterium | reverse complement strand
GCCGGCTAGCGCCCGCCGAAGCTGGGCCGCTCCTTGCGCAGGAACGCCATCGTGGCGGCCCGGTGGTCGGCCGTCTGGCCGAGCCTGGCTTGCAGCTCCGCCTCCTTCTCCAGCGCGGCCGGGAGGGGATGAGCGGCGGCGAACAGGAGAGCCTCCTTGATCGCGGCGTAGGAGGCGGTCGGCCCGGCGGCGAGCCGCCGCGCTAGGCTCCGTACGGTCTCGCCGAGGTCGTCGCTGGGAACCACCTTCGTGAGCAGGCCGAGGGCCAGTGCCCGGTCAGCGGGCACCGGCTCGGCCAGCATCAGCAGCTCGGCGGCCTGCGCGGTCCCGGCGAGGCGCTGCAGCGTCCACGAGACGCCGGAATCGGGGCCCAGCCCGACCATGGAGAAGGACATCACCAGGCTTGCGGCCTCGGCCGCTATCCGGAAGTCGCAGGCCAGGGCGAGAGCCGCCCCGGCGCCCGCCGCCACCCCGTTCACGGCGGCGATGACGGGCTTGGGCATGGTCACGATCTCGGTGATGATCGGGTTGTAGTGCTCGCGCACGGTGTCGGTGGCGGTTCCGCCCGATTCCAGGAGCGCCGCGTGTTCGCGCAGGTCCTGGCCGGCGCAGAAGCCCTTGCCGTTACCCGTGAGGATGACCGCGCGGGCCGGGCCCGTGGCAGCGCGCCGCAGCGCGGCGAGCACGTCGCTTTTCATCTCCGCGGTAAGCGCGTTCATCGATCCGGGACGGTTCAGCGTAATGGTGGCGATCGCGTCGGCCGCCTGATACAGCACCGTGTCCGGCATGGTCGTTCCCCTCATCTCGTAACGGCGGTCATGCTGCGGTCTAATCACGATCATTACCATTCTGCGTCCGAACACGGGATAATAGGGGGACTGTTCGAGACAGTTGAGGCTGGCCGGTTCCGCACAGGCGCTGGGACCGCGGCGAACGTGGAGCCAGAAAGTCCGGCGCGGATCCAGGAAAGAAAGGGTCCGGGGGAAGAAGGGATGCAGGATGGCGGCGATGAAGCCGCGGACGGGCGACGGTCCGCTGGAGGTCACCAAGGAGGGACGCGGCATCGTCATGCGTGTCCCTCTTGAAGGCGGTGGCCGCCTGGTGGTCGAGCTGTCCGCTGACGAGGCTGCCAAGCTCGGCGACGCCCTGAAGTCCGCTATCGGCGTCGGCTGAGCCTTGCCGGTCGATATCGAAGTCACGACGGTTGCCGCGGCTGGGCCGCATCCGCTGGATGACTATCTCGCGGGCCCGGGCGGCACTGGAGACGTGCATGTCATCGCGGTGCCGGTCCGGTGCCAGCAAGGCCGCACGGCAGCCGGCCATGATGGCGGGGACGGGGACGGCTGGCGCTCCGTCACGGGCATCGAGACCGAGGTCCTCGCCTCAGCCACCGGGATGAGCGCCGCCGAGGTGATCGCCACATACGAGCTGTCCGGCAAGGCGGGCGAGACGGCTTGCGTCCCGGCCAGGACGGCCGTCGGCATGACCAGGCTGATCCTCCTCGGCGTGGGGGAGCGCTCCCCGGCGGAACTGCGGCGCGCTGGCGCCGCGCTGGCCCGCCAGGTCAAGCCCGGCCGCAAGGCCGTGGCGGTGCTCGCGGCGGACACGCCGGACGAAGGCGTGCATGCGTTCACGGAGGGCCTGCTCCTCGGCGGCTACAAGTTCTCGATGCGGTCCGAGTCCCCGGTGCGGCCCGGGCCGTCTGCCAGTGACAATACGGGCCCCGCGGGCGCAGAGGGCCCGCGGGCCGTGCAGGTCCTTACACCCGGCTCCCGGGACGGCCAGGCCCCGGCCGGCCGCGCCGCGGTCATCGCGGAGGCCGTGGCGCTGGCCCGGGACCTGGTCAACATGCCGTCGCGGCGGAAAAGCCCGGAATGGCTCGCCGACCAGGCAGCGGCCGTCGCCGAGCAGCGCGGTCTCGGCGTGCGGATATGGGATGAGGCCGACCTCGCCGGGACGGGATTTGGCGGAATCCTGGCCGTGGGCGCCGGTTCGGCGCGGCCGCCGCGCATGATTGAGCTGAGTTACGCACCGGATGGCTCAGATTCACACGTCGTGCTGGCCGGGAAGGGGATCACCTTCGACAGCGGCGGGCTGTCGCTGAAGCCGGCCGACGGCATGCGGCTGATGAAGACGGACATGGCCGGCGGCGCCGCGGTGATCGCCGTGATGTCGGCGCTCGCCGCGCTGGGCGTACGGACGCGCGTCACCGGGCTGGTCGCCGCGGCGGAAAACATGCCGTCGGGATCGGCGATGCGGCCGGGCGACATCATCAGCGCCTACGGCGGCCGGACCGTAGAGATCCTCAACACCGACGCCGAGGGCCGCCTCGTCCTCGCGGACCTGCTCGCCTACGCTGACGCCACGCTCAATCCCGATGTCATCATCGACATAGCGACGCTGACGGGCGCGGCGCGCATTGCGCTCGGCAGCTCGATCGGGGCGCTGTACGCCACCGACGACGGGCTCGCCGAGGCGCTGCGCGCCGCCGGGACAGCCGCCGGCGAGCCGCTGTGGCGGATGCCGTTGCCGTCCGACTACCGTGCCGCCATCACATCGGTAACCGCGGATCTCGCGCACATCCCGAGCAGCATCAACGGTGCGCGGAACGGCCAGGCCGGCTCCATCGTGGCCGCGCTGTTCCTGCGGGAATTCACGGCCGGCCGCCGGTGGGCCCACCTGGACATCGCCGGGCCCGCGCGCGCCGCCGCGGACGACGGGGAGATCACCAAGGGCGGCACCGGCTTCGGGACCCGCCTGCTGCTGCGCTGGCTCGCCGGCTGCCCGTACTGACCGCCGCCCGGCTACCCGCAAGCCTGCCGCACGCAGCGGCCTTCAACGCGCTTCCTGAACCGGTTCTTAGCGATCCGTTCGGCAGACTCCTATATGGCCCGGCAGCTATCACCGCAGCGGGCCTGCGACGTGCGGAGGATGTCCGATGGGTATGCACTCCAGCGACCGGCGCGCACAAGCCCCGTACCCGGGCACGCGGCACCCCGGCCAGCCATACCGGACGGCGGGCCCCAATTCATGGGCCCCCGGCCGGGATCTGGACCGCTACGCGGGCGCGGCCCGGTCCGCCGGGGACCAGGGCACGGTGCCCATGCGGCCGCCGGGCGCCATACCGCGACACCGGCCCGATGAGGGACCGCAATACCAGCCCGGCGGCGAATCGCGTTACCAGCGCGGCGGCGAATCGCGTTACCAGCGCGGCCCGGAACCGGGATACTGGCCGGGCGGGAACCCGCAGGATGAGCAGCGCGGGGCGCTGCGGCGCCTGTCCGGCGCGGACGGCAACGAGCGCCTCACGGCGCTCACGGGCGCGGTCCTGCTGGTGCTGCTGGCGGTCGAGGGCTTCACCATCGTCGCGATCAGGCCTCTACTGCCTGTGCATTTCTTCGTCGGGATGCTGCTCGTCGGCCCGGTGCTGCTGAAGTCTGCCTCGACTGTCTACCGCTTCGCCCGTTACTACACGGGCGCGCCGCAGTACCGGCGCAAGGGGCCACCGCATCCGCTGCTCAGGCTCATCGGGCCGTTCGTCATGCTGTCCAGTCTCAGCGTTGTCGGCACCGGAATAGCGGCCGGGCTGGCAGGCCCGGGAAACCGGCAGTTCCTCTTCCTGCACCAGGCGAGCTTCGTCATCTGGTTCTGCCTGATGACAGTGCATGTTCTCGCCTACGTGTGGCGGGTTCCGGGGCTGATCGCCGCCGACTTCAGCAGCGGCCACCGTGCCGCCGCACGCGGCCGGGACGGCGGAGCGGGCGCGGCGCTGCCGCCGGCCGGGCGTGCGGCCCGGTGGGCAGCGGTAACGGTGGCGCTGGTGTCCGGTCTGATCCTCGCGGCTGCCACCCTGCACCAAGCAGTTCCGTGGCAGCAGATGGTGGGGCACTAGGAACGTTTAACGGCAGCGAGAATGCCGTTGCCGACCGGCAGGAACAAGGGAACGAGCCGCTCATCGCCCCGCAGTAGCTCGGCCAGTTCGCCCGCTGCCGTGGTGTTACCGGCCTGCCAGCCCTGGCCCTCAGCACTGACCAGGTCGTCAGCACTGACTAGTCCGCCGGCACTGACCAGGTCGTCAGCGCCGGTCAGGCCCTTGGTGCCGTCGGCGCCCCCCATGCCACCCGCGATCGCGTCATCGAACGCCACGATGCCTCCGGCCCGCAGCAGCCGCAGGGCGGCCTCAAGGTAGTCGGGGTATTCCCGCGTGTCCGCGTCGCAGAACACCATGTCGTAGGCACCATCGGACAGCCTGGGCAGGACATCGAGCGCCCGGCCAAGTATCAGCCGGTAGCGGTTCGAGGCGAATCCGGCCTGCGCGAACGCCTTCCGGGCCATCCGCTGGTACTCAGGCTCCACGTCGACGCTGGTCAGTACCGCGTCCGGGCGCATGCCGCGGAGCAGCCAGATACCTGACGACCCGCACCCCGTGCCGATCTCCACGACGGTACGCGCGCCGATCGCTGCTGCCAGGAAGCGCAACACGGCCCCGGTAACCGGCCTGATGGGCACGCTGCCGCCAAGATCCTCGGCGCTGGCGCGCGCCGCAAGCAGCGGCTCATCCTCAGGAAGATAAGTGTCCGCATAGCCCAGTGCCACGTATCCGCTGCCGATGATTCCCTCCCCTGGGCCAGGACGGTATGCCCTATTCAAAGTTCGCCAGCCGGCTTTGAAAAACGCTCATAGGCTCCGAAACGCGAGCCTAGCGCCCAGCGCTCCCGCACGGGAACCAGATCGGCAGGTTGAACCGTTATATAAGTCGGCAGGTCGGGCAGTAGCCTCTGCCGGGGCGGAACGGACAGTGGGCGCCTGACGCGAGAGGGCGGCAGGCGACTGGCATAAGCGGCAGGCGACTGGCATAAGCGGAGAATCCCGGGCACGATGGTTCTGACTCAGGCACTGGACGAGGCAAGGGAGAACGTCGTGGAGGAGGCCGGATCGCTGGACGCTCCGATGCCTCAATGGACCGCGCCGAGCTGGGAAGACGTCGTCCGCACTCATTCGGTGCGGGTGTATCGCCTCGCCTACCGGCTGACCGGGAACCCGCATGACGCCGAAGACCTCACCCAGGAGGTCTTCGTGCGCGTGTTCCGGTCACTCGCCAGTTATACGCCCGGAACGTTCGAAGGCTGGCTGCACCGCATCACCACCAATCTCTTCCTCGACATGGCACGCCGCAGGCAGCGGATCCGCTTCGAGGGGCTCGGCCAGGACGTGGAGGGACGCCTGCAGGGCGGTGACCCGACGCCGGCCCAGGCCTTCGACGACCGTCACCTGGATATCGACATCCAGGCCGCACTGAAGGACCTCCCGCCGGAATACCGCGCCGCGGTAGTGCTGTGCGACATCGAGGGCCTTTCCTACGAGGAGATCGCGGCCACGCTCGGCGTGAAGCTGGGGACAGTGCGGAGCCGGATCCACCGTGGCCGCGCCCAGCTCAGGAACGCCCTCGAGCACCGCCGTCCCCGCCGCGCCGGAACCGCGGCCGCCCACGCCAGTGACCAGCATCAGGTAAAGCGGGCAGACGAGTCATGAGTCACCTAGGAGACCGCCTGTCGGCGCTTATCGACGGTGAGCTGAGCGACGCGGAGCGCGACCGCGTGCACGTTCACCTGGCGGGCTGCGCGGTGTGCCGCGCGGAGGCCAAGAGCCTGCGCGAGCTGAAGGGGAAGATGCGCGGCTTGGCGGACCTGGTGGCTGACGACGCGCTGACCCGCCGGCTCACCGCCATTGCCGAGCCGGGCGATCCAGTTCCGCCGCGCCGCCGCGCCCGGCGCGGGGCCGCGTCGCCCCGCCCGGCCTTCCGTACGTTCACCGGCGTGACGCCCGCTGGCCGGCGGCGAGGCGGCCATGACAGGCGCCACCGCGTCCGCTACGTGGCGATCGGCGCCGCGTCGTGCGTCGTGGTGGGCCTGGGCGTGACGGCCTTCACGGTGGGCGGCGAGCAGGCAGCCCCTGGCCCGCGAATCACCCCGCCCGTGGAGATGTACAGCGTCGAGCACGCCATCACGACCGGTGAAGTCCCGTTCGGCGGGTCATCAGCCGCCGGTAGCCCCAAGGTCTCAGGCCCGTCGCAGGAACCGTGAACTGCAGCATGACCTGTCGGAATGGCTCGGCAGGCGGGCCGCAAGGACCGCTGATCGCGATCGCCGCGATGGTTTCGCTGCTGGCGCCGTGCCTGCTGGTGGCCGCGTGCAGCAGCGCGGCAACGTCGGCCGCGCCCTCCAGCGAGCGGCTGGCCGCCCCAGCTGGCCAGCCGGCCCGGCCCCGGCCGCCGCAGGCTGGCGGCACTGGCCTGCGCCTGCTGCAGGAGGCAGCGAAGGCCGGTTCCGATACCTCCTACCAGGGCGTGGAGCTAGTGTCATCGTGGGGCGTCAACGGTAACAGCACGATGATCGCCAGCGTCTGGCATCGCAGCGGCGGAAATACGGTGGTTCAGGTGGCCGCGCCCGGGATGCCCGGCCCAGGGCGGAAGAACGTCTCCGCCGACACCGACGGCCATGCGCCCGAGGGGGTCCTCGGCGTCACAGCCAAGCTGGTCTCGCTGCTCGGCGTGAACTACGACGTCATCTACGCAGGCTTTGGCTCCGCGGACAGCAGGCCCGCGCAGATCGTCGAGGCCAGGCGCGCCGGCGGCAGCCTGGCGGCGCGGTTCTGGCTGGACAAGGTGACCATGCTCCCGCTGCGGCGGGAAGTATTCGATTCGAACGCGCACCTGATCGGCGAGGACGCCTTCATCGACATCAAGCTGGGCACGCCTGCCGTGACCGCGGCCCCCGCGGATGGCACCATGCCGTGGCGGCAGCGGCTCACCCCGGTGGCGCTGGCGCAGATGCGCGCTCGCGGCTGGCCGGTGCTGGGCGCCCTGCCGGAAGACCTGTCGCTGTTCGAGGCCGAAGAGACCGCCACCAGTTCGGGCAAGGTCCTCGACGTTAGCTACTCCGACGGCCTGTCCGTGGTGTCGGTATTCGTCCAGCGCGGCGACCTGGCCCCGAAGCTGGCCGGCTGGCAGAAAATCACCCTCGACGGCCGTCACATGTATGCCGGGCAGCCCGATCAGCGCAGCCTCACCTGGGCGGGGCACGGTTTCGTCTTCACGGTGATGGCCGACGCGCCGCCTGCCACGCTCGAAGCGGCCGTGGGCGCGCTGCCGTACAGCTCGCCGCCGGGATTCTGGGGGCGCCTGTCCCGCGGCTTCGGGCGGCTGGCGTCCTGGGTGAATCCGTTCCGCTGACACTCCTGAATCCGGGTCCGGCGCCCTGCCCGGAAGGCGGCATGACGGTTTACAGTGGACAATGCGGCGGACAACCGCCCGCATCGCGACGTGCCGATGGAGATCCCGGTGTTTGACCTGTCACTACCCAAGCTACTGGTACTCGGCGTGATCGCGCTGGTGGTATTCGGCCCTCATGAGCTACCGAAGATAGCCGCCCAGGCGGGCCGCGCGCTGCGCGAGCTGCGGCGGATCGCGGAGGGTGCCAAGGCCGACCTGCAGGAGGGCCTGGGCCCGGAGTTCGCGGATTTCGACATCGATGACCTGAACCCGCGCAGGTTCGTGCAGAAGCATCTCCTCAGCGACGTGAACGGCAGCGACGTGAACGGCGGCGCCGGGGCTGCGTACGCACCGAAGCCTGCGGCAGCCATGCTGCCGGCCGGCGAGGAGCCGCCCTACGACGGCGAGGCGACGTAATTCCCGGGGGGCGACCAGTGCTGGCCCGGGGGGACGACCCCCCGGAACCCCCCGCCTACTCGCGCCGGTTGCTCTCCGGCACACCGGCCGCTCGCCGGGCCGGAAGGCCCGGACTCGCTGGGCCGGTTAGCGGGGGGAGATGGACAGGGAACGGCCGACGAGGCCGCGAGCACGGTTCCCCAGGCTGTCCGCGATCTTGGTCAGCTCCAGCGCCGCTGGCGCGGCAGGGTCGCTGAGCACCAGTGGCACGCCCCGGTCGCCGCCTTCGCGGAGGCGGGTATCGATCGGGACCTGGCCGAGCAGCGGGACGCGCGCGCCGGTGATGCGCGTGAGCGCCTCGGCGACCGTGTCGCCGCCACCTGAGCCGAAGACGTCGGTGTGCTCGCCGCAGTGCGGGCAGACCAGGTACGACATGTTCTCGATGACGCCGACGATGCGCTGGTGCGTCTGCATCGCGATCGCGCCTGCCCGCTCCGCTACCTCGGCCGCCGCTAGCTGCGGGGTTGTGACGATGAGCAGCTCCGCGCTGGGCAGCAGCTGCGCCACCGAGATCGCCACGTCCCCGGTGCCCGGCGGCAGGTCGAGCAGCAGGACGTCAAGATCTCCCCAGTAGACGTCGGCGAGGAACTGCTGCAATGCCCGGTGCAGCATCGGGCCGCGCCACACCACCGGCGAATTTCCCTTGGTGAACATTCCGATGGAGATGACCTTCACGTCGTGTGCCAACGGCGGCATGATCATCTTCTCGACCTGGGTCGGCAGGCCGGTGACACCGAGCATGCGCGGCACAGAGTGCCCGTAGATGTCGGCGTCCACGATCCCGACCTTCGCGCCGGTGGCGGCCAGCGCTGCGGCGAGGTTCACCGTCACCGACGACTTGCCGACACCGCCCTTGCCGCTGGCCACCGCGTAGACCCGGGTCAGGGATGTGGGCTGGGAGAACGGGATCTCCGGAGCCGGCTGGCCGCCGCGGAGCTGAGTCTGCAGCGCCTTCCGCTGCTCGTCGCTCATAACGTCGAGTTCCACCCTGACCCGCGACACGCCCTCGATCGCGCCGACCGCAGCGGTGACGTCGCGCGTGATCGTGTCGCGCAGCGGGCACCCGGCGACCGTCAGCCACACGTCGACGCGGACCGTTCCATCAGGCGATATATCGATGTTCTTGACCATGCCGAGGTCGGTGATCGGCCGCCGGATCTCCGGGTCGTTCACGCTGGCGAGCGCGCGCGACACCTGATCGGCCGTGGGGCTGGACGACATGGCAGGCGGGGAGGTCATGTCCTCATGCTATGTAGCCGTGCGCGCCGGAGCGACCCCATCCGCCCGCCGCTGAGGGTGTGACATGCGAAGCGCAACCGTCGATGTACTTATTGTCATCAAGAATGTGGCTCGCGCGAAGAAGAGCCGCCCGCCCCCGCGAACGGGGACGGGCGGCCCTGCGCGCTAGCGCCCAGCGAAAAGCTAGTGCTTGCTCAGGCTGGTGACGACAGCGCCGGTGGTCGGGCTGAGGATGACCGGGGCGATGTGCGGTCTGGTGTGGAAGTCAAGCAGCCCGCCCGGGGCATACAGGCTGCCGGAGACCGCGTCGAACGAGCCGGGGATGCGCTCGCCGTGCAGCCAGTTGTCCTCGACGAACTTCACGACGGAGGCGGTGTTGGTCAGGGTGTGGCTGACGTAGTTCTCCCGCGTCCACGGCGAGATCACCACCATCGGCAGCCGCTGGCTGAAGCCGCAACGGCCGCTCGTGGTGCCAACGGTCACCGCGACCGAGGTGCACAGCGAGGTGTCGATCGCGGGGTTGCTCGACCCGTTGATGATCGTCGGGGCCTGGTGGTCGTACCAGCCGTCAGAGTCGTCGTAGGTGACGACGATCGCGGTGGACGACCAGTACTTGGACTTCTCGATCTGGTTGATGCTGTTGACCAGGAAGTTCTGCTCGTCGAGGGGGTCGGAGTAGCCCGGGTGGCCGTCCTGGTATTCCGACGCCTTG
>DASQVO010000503.1:0-21123 GCA_035640715.1 Streptosporangiaceae bacterium | reverse complement strand
GCCGACGAGGAGTGCGACCGCACCCAGGCCGAGAAACAGGGTCTGGAACGCGGCTGAGGCGTCGGCCCGGGCGGTGAGCGCGTCGGCCGGGTTGGTGACCTGGACATCCTGCGGCGCGGCCGGATCGGCCGTCGCGGCGAGTACCGATTCGACGGCGGTCACGCTGAGCGGGTCCGCCCGCACATAGATCTCGGCCGGCGCGCGCCGGCGGTGGAGCCACACCGCGCAAAACCGCCGAGGGCGAGCTGCTTTCGAGCGCTGCGGCAGTCAGCCGGGCAGCACCAAGCGGCTCGTCCGAAAACCCTAACAAAACCCTAACTCCGACATTATTGGAGTGCGGCTAGGATATCGGCGATCCGCTGAACTTGAAGCGTAACCCCGTGCCGCGAAAACCCATGCGGAAGCCTTTCCGGCCCCGCTGGGACGTGCGTGCGCAGAATGTGTGGTAGCGGTGAGCAAAATGGCGTTTCCCGGCGGGGCACGGTGACAGCACCGACTTCCATGACGGCACCTTCTCACCAGATGCCCCATCTTGACCGCACACCCCGGCGCGCGGCGTCCGGCCTGGTTCATCTTGTCCGCTGGCGGACCACGCCAGATCGTGTACGCGGAATGACCGCGGCAGCCGTAACCGTCGCTGTCTTTCTTGGCGTGATCACTGCTGCCCTATTCGGGAACATAGCCAGCGGTCTGCAGTTGATCGGGCATCAGTCCGATCCCGAGGTTCTCGCCACCACCGACCTGTACTTCCGTCTCAACGACATGGATGCCCAGGTCGCCAACGTGCTGCTGGTCGGCAGGCAGCGTGGCCTCGGTATCAACCGTCAGCAGGCACAAGCCATCTACGAGCGGGACCGGATACAAGCGGACCGGGATCTGCAGGGTGCTGCTGTGGTTGCCGGATCTGCGCCGTCCGCCCAGCGGGCATTGCGCCTGGTTCTCGATGGGCTCGGCAGCTACGAGGCGCTAGCAGGCGAAGCAATGTACCTCGACGGCCGGGGCGCCAGTCAGCCTGGCAGGCCGCCAGCAGCTGCGCTTACTCTCTACCGGCAGGCAACTGATCTGCTGCAGGGCAGCATCCTGCCGTCTGCGCGCAGCCTCACCAACGCGAATGCGGCCGTCCTGGACAGCGCCTACCAGGCGAAAAGGTCCGTTGCGCTGCAGGGAATACTGTGGGTGGTGCTGCTGGGAGTGGTGCTACTCGCCATCCTCGTGGGCATGCACTTCTATTTCGCCGTCCGGTACCGGCGGATCTTCAACCCCGCAGTGGCCGCGGCATCGCTGATCACTCTGGTGCTGGTGGCTGCGAGCGCCACTTTGCTCTCCGCTCAGGCCGGGTACCTCCGCGTGGCCAAGGTCGAGGCATTCGACTCGATCATCGCCCTCTCGCAGGCTCGCGCGACCAGCTACGACGCCAATGCCGATGAGAGCCGCTACCTCGTGGACCCCGCCAGGGCAGCGCAATATCAGCAGGCGTTCGAGAACAAGTCGCAGCAGCTGGTGCGGCTGGCCGGGGCGGGCATCTTCCAGTACGACGCTGCGCTAAGCCGGGCACTCAGCGTGTACTACGCCAATCACGCGGACGTGCGCTTCGGTGGTTACTTCGGCGCCGAGTTCCGCAACATCACCTTCGCCGGCGAGCGGGCAGCGGCGGAGAAGACACTCGCCGCCTATCAGGTGTACGAGCGGGATGACCGCTATATCCGGGCACTGAACCGCAGTGGCGACCTCCAGGCGGCAATCGCGTTCGACACCAGCTACGCTCACGGCAACTCCAACTGGGCCTTCAGCCAATACGACAGCGCGCTGGTTGCGCTCATCGCCATCAACCAGCATGCCTTCAACGGGGCAATCAGCGCGGGCCAGCGGGAGATAAAAGACTGGACCGGCCTGATTCCAGCCGTGGCCGTTATTCTTATCAGTGCTCTCGTCCTAGTCGGCGTCCGCCCACGGCTGGCTGAATACCGGTAGCTGTGCAGCCATGATGAGCAATTCTGGCGGCGGAAAAGCCAACTCGAGACCTTCACCGCGTACTCGGCAGTGATCAGGAACTCGATCACTGCCGCCAAGCCTCCGCTACCCGGGGTGCCCGGTGCTGGGGCCTGTGTGAGACGGGTGCGAGCAGGCCGAGTGCGCGGGCCCGGTCGACGGCCTCGTGGCGACGGTGTGTGCCGAGCTTGGCGTAGATGTGGCGCATGTGTGTCCGGACGGTGTTCACCGATAGGCAGAGCTGGCCGGCGAGCTCCGGTGCGGTGAGGTTGGTGGGCAGGTAGCGCAGGACGCGGGTCTCGCTGCGCCCTGGCAGCCGAGCGATCCCCGCGAGCCGGTAGCCGAGTTTGGGTGCCGTAAAGGCAGGGAACGCTCACACAGTGGACCGATGACACTACACACGGTGAATATGCCGTTGTCCGGGCGGACGGCGCAAATCACCAGAACATGTGATGCCCAGTCACCAAGCCAGGCGTGAGGCTTAGTGCGGACCGGCGGAGACGAAGAGAAGCCGGGCCTGGCGGTGCCGGCATCGGCGGAGCCTGGGGGAACGCTCCGAAGGAGAAGATCATGAGCAAGAGCACCGCGCGGACTCCAGCCGTGCCTGGTGTCCTGCAAGCCCCCATGACCAACCGGGGGGTGGCGTTCATGCTGACCGACTCGATGGGCGCTATCGAGGTCCCGGCTGACCGGTACGGGGGTGCGGAGAGCCAGCGGTCTCTGATCCACTTCTCCATCGGTGATGACCGGATGCCCAAGGCGGTCTACCACGCTTACGGCTATGCGAAGAAAGCCGCCGCGATCGCGGGCGGCCGGGCCGGGCGACTGCGCGGCATGGAGCGCCACTGCGGCTATGGGAAAGGATTCCAGCTATGCGTGTGGGACTGATGATCCCCTGCTATATCGACATGTTCTATCCCCAGGTCGGCGTGGCGACTGTGGAGCTGCTGGAGAAGCTCGGCGTGGAGGTGGACTATCCCTTTGATCAGACCTGCTGCGGGCAGCCGATGGCTAACAGCGGCGCGTATATGGAAGCGAAGGAAACCGAGGAGCTGTTCGTCCGGAACTTCGCCGGTTATGAGCACATCGTCGCGCCATCGGGAAGTTGTGTGCACCATATCCGCAACAAGTTCACCGCGGCCGATGACACTCCCGAGCGCCGCCGTGTTTCCGCCCGCATATGGGACCTGCCCGAGTTCCTCCACGACGTGCTCAAAGCCGGGGAGTTTCCGTGGGCTGAGTTTCCGCACGAGGTGGCGCTGCATGTGAGCTGCTCGGCGATCCGCGGCTTGTATGAGCAGTCAATGAGCGAGCGGCCCAACGACCTGTGGTTTTCCAAGCAGCGGAGCCTGCTGGAGAAGGTCAAGGGCATCAGCATCGCTGAGTTTGACCGGCCCGATGAATGCTGCGGCTTCGGCGGGACCTTCTCGGTCACCGAGGAGGCCGTCTCGGCTGCCATGGGCAACGACAAGCTCGGCCGCATCGGCGCCACCGGTGCCCGGTACATCGTCTCCTCCGACATGTCGTGCCTGATGCACCTGCAAGGGTGCGCGCACCGCGACCGCGAGGACTTCCACTTCCTGCACCTGGCCCAGGTGCTGAACGGAGACGCGACATGAAACCGGTTGACCAGGCACGCAACGCGCTCGCCTTCCTCGAGGATGACACCCACGAGCACGCCTTCGACAAGCTGATCTGGGGTCTTCGCGAACAGCGCGATGCAGCGGCCCGCGAGGTCGGCGAGTGGGAGGAACTGCGCACTCTGGCGTCGCAGATCAAAGAGCACACGCTGTCGAACCTCGCGCACTACCTCGAGCTGTTCGAGGCGCGCGCCACGCGCAACGGCGCGCAGGTGCACTGGGCACGGGACGCGCACGAGCACAACCAGATTGTCTACGACATTCTCAGCGCCCACGGCGCACAGCGCCTGGTGAAGTCGAAGTCGATGCTGACCGAGGAATGCGAGATGCGCCCGTTCCTGGAGCGGCGCGGAATCCAGGTGACCGAAACCGATCTCGGCGAGCGCATCCAGCAGCTCGATGACCAGCCGCCCAGCCATATCGTCGGCCCGGGCTGGCAGAAGACCACCCGGGACGTCGCAGAATTGTTCGGCCGTGTCTACGGCTCCGACCCGGAAAGGGCCGACCCGGTCTACCTCGCGCACGTCATGCGTGAGCACACCCGCCCGCTGATCCTGCAGGCGGACGCCGGGATGACCGGTGCGAACTTCGCGGTGGCGCAGACCGGAGCGGTCGTGACGGTGACCAATGAGGGCAACGCAGACCTTTCCGGTAACGTCCCGAAGCTGCGCATCTGCTCGGTGGGCATCGAGAAAATCATCCCCGGCCCCGCCGAGCTGGCCGTGTTCATCCGGCTGCTCACCCGCAGCGCCACCGGTGAGCGGATCACCCAGTACACCTCGCACTTCGCCGCGCCGAGGGAGGGCGGGACGATGCACATCGTGCTGGTGGACAACGGCCGCACCCAGCGGCTGGCCGACGAGCGTTTCTGGCCCTCGCTGAAGTGCATCCGCTGCGGGGCGTGCATGAACACCTGCCCGGTCTACCGGCGCAGCGGCGGCCTCAGCTACGGCGCCACCTACATGGGCCCGATCGGCCTCATCACGATGCCAGCGGCCGACGCACGCCGCTACCGCGAGCTGCCGTTCGCCTCGACGATCAACGGCAGCTGCACCAACGTCTGCCCGGTCCAGATCAACATCCACGAGCAGATCTACCAGTGGCGCGAGGTGATGGACGCCAACGGCGAGTTCTCCGCCACCAAGAAGGCGGCCATGAAGCTCGCCGGCAACCTGCTCAGCCACCCCAGGGCCTACCGGGCCGCCGCCGAGGCCGGGGGGGCGGCGCTGCGGGTACTGCCGCACTTCGCGATCTACAACCGGCTCAACGCGTGGGGCCGGCACCGGGACATACCCAGCCCCGCGAAGGAGACCTTTCACCAGTGGTACGCCCGCAACCGCGGCGGCGCCCACCCGGCGGAAGAGCCTGCCGGGGAAGCGACGGCAGGGACGGAGGACGCTGACCATGGCCGCGCGTGAGGACATCCTGACGGCGATCCGCGACCGCGGCCCGGCGCCACGGGAGCTACCGCACGTCCCTGACTTCCGTCAGGGGCCCGATGACCTGATCAGCCTGTTCACCGCCGCCCTGGCGCGGCTCGACGGCCAGGCCGTCACCCAGCCACCCGCTGACCTGCAGCGGTGGCTGGCTGAGACCTTCCCCGGCGCCAGCCGCATCTGCTCCGCGGTTCCCGAGGTGGCCGGAACACTCCCCCCGTTCTCCGGCTGGGCCGCACCGGCCGACGTGGATGTCACGGTCGTCCGCACCCCGCTGGGCGTCGCCGAGACCGGGTCGATCCTCCTCACCGAAAACGAACTCGCCGTCACCACCGCCGCCGTGCTGGCCCAGCACCTGGTCGTGCTGCTCGACCCCGCCGACCTGACCGAAAACATCCACGGTGCCTATCAGCACCCCGCCTTCCAGAAGGCCGCGTACGCGGTGCTGCTGTCCGGGCCATCCGGGTCAGCCGACATCGGCGGCACAACGGTGCACCCGGCCCAGGGCGTCACCACCCTGACCGTCATCCTGTCGCCCCGCACTACCCCGGGGACCGGTGAGCTATGACGCACGCCGGCCTGACTCTGCTCGCGCTCGGCGTTGCCGCCCTCATCCGCCGCCTCCAGCACCGCTGAGATGCTCACCGGCTCACCAGTACAAGCGATCACCGGCAGAACGGAAGGAGCAGACCATGGCGACCACAGTGGCTGAGATGATGGTGGCGACGCTGAAGGCGTCCGGGGTGCGGCGGGTGTACGGGATCCCCGGCGACTCGCTGAACGGGTTCACTGATGCGCTGCGCCGCGACGGCGGCATCACCTGGCAGCACGTCCGGCACGAGGAAGCGGCCGCGTTCGCGGCGGCCGGGGAAGCGGCGCTGACCGGCCAGCTGGCGGTGTGCGCGGCCAGCTGCGGGCCGGGCAACCTGCACCTGATCAACGGCCTGTTCGACGCGAACCGCAGCCGAGTGCCGGTACTGGCGATCGCCGCGCACATCCCGCGCGAGGAGATCGGCGGCGGCTATTTCCAGGAAACCCACCCGCAGGAACTGTTCCGCGAGTGCAGCGTCTACTGTGAACTGGTCAGCGTCCCGGACCAGCTTCCGTGGGTGCTGGAGATCGCGATGCGCACCGCGCTGGCCCGCGGCGGGGTCGCCGTGGTCGTCGTCCCCGGCGAGATATTCCTCGCCAATGCCCCCTCCAGCCCGCCGCCGGTACCGGTACGGGCGGTACCGGCGGTCGTCCGCCCAGACGAGCAGTCACTGGCAGCCGCCGCGCAGGTGCTGAACGCCGCCAGCCGGGTGACCATTCTGGCCGGGGCGGGCTGCGCCGGGGCGCATAATCAGCTGATCAACCTCGCGGAAGCATTGAAGGCGCCGGTGGTGCACGCGTTCCGCGGTAAGGACTTCGTCGAATACGACAATCCCTACGACGTGGGGATGACCGGGCTGATCGGGTTCAGCTCCGGGTACCGGGCGATGGAACACTGCGACGCCCTGGTCATGCTCGGCACCGACTTCCCCTACCGGCCGTTCCTCCCCCAGGGTGTCCCGGTGATCCAGGTGGACATCCGCGGCGAGCAGATCGGCCGCCGCATACCGGTGCAGGTCCCGCTGGTGGGCACGGTCAAGGACACGATCGGCGCGCTGCTGCCGCTGATCACGGTCAAAACCGATTCCTCGCACCTGGACCGGATGACCGCGCATTACCGGCGGGCCCGCGCCCGGCTGGACCGCCTGGCCAGCCCCGGCCGGAATGGCTCACCGCTGCACCCGCAGTACACCGCCGCCATGATCGACCGGCTCGCCGCCCCGGACGCGGTCTTCACCGCCGACGTCGGCACCCCCTGCATCTGGGCGGCCCGCTACCTGCACATGAACGGCACCCGCAGGCTGATCGGCTCGTTCAACCACGGCACGATGGCCAACGCGCTGCCGCACGCCATCGGGGCGCAAGCGGCCGAGCCGGGCCGGCAGGTCATCGCGCTGGCCGGCGACGGCGGGCTCGCGATGCTGCTCGGTGAGCTGATCACGCTGCGCCAGCAGCAGCTCCCGGTCAAGGTCGTGGTGTTCGACAACGGCGCGCTGTCGTTCGTGGAACTGGAAATGAAAGCCGCCGGGATCATCACCTACGGCACCGGCCTCGACAACCCGGACTTCGCCGGGATTGCCCGCGCCGCCGGGCTGTTCGGCGCGCAGGTGGAAAAAGCCGGCGAGCTCGGGGACGCGCTGCACGCCGCGTTCGCCTACGACGGCCCGGCCCTGGTCGACGTCCGCACCTCCCGCTACGAACTCGCGCTCCCACCCAAGCTCAGCTACGGCGAGATCAAGGGCTTCACCCTGTGGGCCACCCGGACCATCATGTCCGGAGAAGGAAACGAGCTCATCGAGCTCACCAGGACCAACCTGCGGCAACTGGAGATCGAATAACCGCCCGGGCCCGGTCGGCTGAACCTCGGGAGGTCCACGGCGAAGGCGCGTGGCAAAGACGAGAGCAACTCCTCCAGTTCGCATGGCAGCCCGTGCCGGAGTTCCTGGCGCGGTAGCGTCTCCCGGGGTGCAGCCTGGGCGCCCTTTCGATACTTGTGGATCAGGCCGCAAGGCCGCATAAGCCGCGAGGCCGGCATAATCGGTGTACCTTCTCGTTTATGCCGCTGGATCATGTTGCGCCCGGCCGCCTCGGCAGCACGGCAGGGCCGTCCGCATGGCCGTAGGCCAGACAGGCGCACCGGGCGAAACAGGGGACGGCGGTATCCAGTGGCACCGCCCGTCGCCGCGGCTGCTGCACGTGAGGCGTATCCAGGTCGCGGCGGTCACCGTGCCGGTCGCGCTCGTCGGTGGCCTCATCGGCGGTGCGGCGTCGGCCGCGCTCGGCCTGGGTCTCGGTCTCGGACTGGTCGTGGCCGGGCTGCTGGCGGAACGGTTCCTGGCTCGCCGCGTGGCTGCGTGGGGCTACGCCGAGCGGAAGGACGACCTGATGGTCCGGCGCGGGGTGCTCATCCGCCGCCAGTCGGTCATCCCTTACGGGCGGATGCAGTTCATCGACGTCACCGCTGGCCCGGTTGAGCGGAGCCTGGGGCTTGCGACGGTACGGATGCACACCGCCGCGGCGGCCAGCGACGCGCGCATCCCGGGCCTGGACAGGGCGGAGGCAGCGAGGCTGCGCGACCAGTTGGCCGCGCTCGGTGAGACGCTGGCGGCTGGGCTGTGATGAGCCCGCAGCCTCGCGGCCCGCAACGCCCGCATGCCTCGCCGGTTGCGGGAGACGACGCTGCGGGCTGGCATCGCCTGCACCCGCTGTCACCTCTCGTCCGTGGCGGCCGTCACCTGGTGGGGATCGGCGTCCTCGTAGTCGTCCTCCTTTTCGCTAACCAGCAGCATGCGGGCAGTGACCTCATCAGCGACCTGTTCGTCGTCGCGATGGTGCTGGTGGCCGGCGTGGTCAACTGGCTGGTCACCCGCTGGCAGGTGATCAACGGCGTGCTGTACATCGAGACGGGGCTGATCCGGCGCCAGTCACAGCGCTTCCCCCTGTCCCAGGTCCAGGCGATCGACGTGGTGCAGACCGGGCTGGCCCGGGTGCTCGGGCTGGCGGAGATCCGCGTGCGGATGGCGGGCGCCGACTCCTCCGGAGGCCGCCTGGCCTGCCTGCCGCTCGCCGAAGCCGGGCAGCTTCGCCGCAGCCTTCTGTCGATGACCAGGGCACCCGGCGCCGTGGGCGTGGACGCGCCCGCGGCGCCTTCGGCTGCGGCAACCCGGCCGGGTGGGGAAGGCCTGCCCGGGCCGCCGGCTGCGGCCGGGGAGACCGAGCGGATACTGTTCCGGGTAAGGTCCGGGCGCCTGGCCGGGGCCCTCGCGCTGAGCAGGACCGGGGCGATCGCGGCCATCATGATCGCCGCGCTGGCCTCGGCAGCAGCGCTGTCCGGCCTGCCCGGCATCGGCGCGTCGCTCCTGCCGGCAGGGCTCGGAGTCGTGCTCGCAGTCTGGCGCCAGTTCAATGGCGAGTTCGGGACCGTGGTCGCGGCGGCGCCCGACGGACTGCGGCTACGGTCCGGACTGGTACAGACCACCGCCGAGACCATCCGGCCGGGACGGGTTCAGGCGGTCCGCCTCGTCGAGCCCCTGGTGTGGCGGGCGTTTGGCTGGTGCCGGCTTGAGGTCGACGTTGCCGGGCCGCGCCAGCGGCGGGAGAACCGATCGGAATCGCGCCACCTGCGCGCGCTTATCCCCGTCGGATCACGCGCGGAGGCGGAGCAGATGCTCGGCGAGCTGATGAGCGCCCCGCCTGTGCCATCGCGGCGGCCGCCCGGCGGTGCCCGCTGGAAGGCGCCGCTGGCGTACCACTTCCTGGCGTGGGGCGGCGACGACCGCTACGTGGCCGCCTCCCACGGCCGGGTATGCCGGAAGACCACCTGGGTGCCGCTGGAGAAGGTGCAGAGCATCCGCTGGGTGCAGGGCCCGGTCCAGCGGCAGCTGGGGCTCGCGTCGGTGCGGCTCGACGTGGCGGGCAGGCGGGTAACCGCAAGCCTCCAGGACCGCGGCGCCGCCGAGGCGCTTGACCTCCTCAGCCGGCTGCCCGACCTTGCCCGTGCTGCCCGGACCCGGGCCGTCTAACTTGCGCCGGCGGCCCAGCTCAGCCAGGGAGTGCCCTGATCCGTGCCGCGCTGGCCATCAGCGCCGACACGAATGCTGCCAGGCCGCCCCTGGCAGACCGCCCGCCGTGACCCGCAGGGGCGGTGAGGGCGCCGAACTCGGCTTCTTCACAGGCAGGCGCGGGGTGACAGGTGGTGCACAGGATACGACGCGCACCGCTGTTCGACGGCGGGACAAGGCCGACCGGCTGGGCAGGCAGGCCGACGAATCTCGCATGGTCAAGACAGATACCTGCACCGCAATAAGCGCAGAAGCCTATCGCGCTACGGACCATATACGTCATTGGCATTGTTGTCGTGCACTCCCGGCAATTCATAATGACTCTCCTTACATCCACTAATGAATACGAAAATTTCGCACCTGAATAGTGTGTTAGCGCAGGCCAGCGGCCCACGACATCGTGGATGGTTACCGGAACCGTTCCCCAGCACCAGACCGGTCGAAGTGCGAGCATCGGCAGTACGTGGCCGGGGCGGCGTCCTCGGCTACCGGGCCGGGGCGGCGCAAGCCGTGCAGATACCCCGGAAGATCACTTGGGCGTCTTCCACCACGCCCACGTCGGTGCCCGGGGTCAGGCAGGGCCGGGCCCCAACGAGGCACTCGACGTCGAAGACCCGGTGGCAGGAGCGGCATACGAAGTGGTGGTGCCATTCCTGCCTGGCCTCATAAAGCGCCGGCCCGGGGCCGGCGTCGGCGTTCAGCACGAGACCGGCCCCGGCCAGCGAGGTGAGCACGTTGTACACGCTGGAGCGAGGCAGCGGCCGGCCGCTGGTGGCGAGCCGGTCGCGTACCTCGTCGGCGGTCCGGTGGCCGCCGAGGTCCTCGAGCGCGGCGAGCACATCGATCCTGGGCCCGGTGGCGCGCAGCCCGTGCTCGCGCAGCCGGCGGCTCAGCTCTGCTGCGCGCTGAACATCCACCGCTGCTTCTCCAGCCCGGCCAGGACGCCGATCAGCACGTCCTGGGTGACCGGGTCCAGCTCGCCGAGGCGCTCCACCCGGGGCCGCAGCCGCCCGGTGACCGTGGTCAGCGCGGTCACCACCAGGTCGAGGACGGTGCTGTCGGCGAGCCTGCCCTCCGGCACCTCGGCCAGCGGGCTCTCCTTGGCCACCGTGGCCGCCCGGCCATCCGGGGCGTAGCCGATCGTGACGGCCCGCTCGGCGACGGCGTCGGCCGCAGCGCGCGCCTCATCGGTCAGGCTGTCGAGCTGCTCGTGCAGTGACCGGAAGTGCCGGCCGGTCACGTTCCAGTGCAGCTGCTTGGCCTCCAGGGCCAGGCCGGTCAGTTCGACCAGGGTGTCCTGCAGGTCGGTACCGATGCGTTCGGTGTCCATGGCGACCTCCTGAGGAGTGGACTGCTTGTTTGGACATTGTCCACTGTAGCTCTTTGGACACAGTCCAGACAACGGCGGAAGTGAGATCCTCGTCACATCCGGTGATCAGGGGACGGCCAGCCATGCCTTGCTCATCGCCAGTGACCCGGAGGGGACCTTGCCGATGCCGCAGTCTTCCCGGTGCGGATGGCGCCTTCAGTCCCCGCGTGGACCCGGTGAGCGGCGTCGATGCAGGCGAGCTGGCCCAGCCAGCTTCTGATGCCTGCGGGTCCTTCGCGCAGCAGCGGTGTCAGCTCAGCGACGTGCGCTTCTTCGATCCAGCACCGGCGGTTTACTGATCGTTGGCCGGGAGAATCGATCGTTGGCCGGGAGAATATGGCCCTCGAAGGTGATAGCGAAGGCGTTCAGGGCTGCGACGAGGGACATGTCGGCCTCGTTTTGCCGCCGCGACTGTCATCGGGCACAGCGCGCACGGGGGAGGAATTCTCATGGAACACGCCGATTGGGGCCGGCGGGCGGTGCTGCTGGCGCCCCTGATGGCGGCGATCTCTGGCTGCGCCGAACGTACGGGAACCTCCGCTGCCGACGTCACGCTCTCCCCCCGCCGTGGCCCGAATCCGAGCGAGACATTCGTGTTGCCGTTCGACAGGATAAAGTTCAAGCCGTGGGGAAATCTGCCTCCGCACAGTGGTGAATTGGCCACGCTGTACGGCGACATCAACAAACCCGGACTGTATCTCGTGATGATGAGATGGAACCCCGGCTGGTTCAGCGCACCCCACACCTACGCCACCGATCGCCTGTCGGTCGTGGTGTCCGGAACCTGGTGGGTGAATAGCGGTAACGTTTTCGCGCCCCGGGACGCGGTTCCTGTCGGACCCGGCGGATACGTGAAGCGTGTCCACCGTACTCCGCATTATGACGGCGTGCTGCCGGGCCACCACGCCCCTGCCGTCATCGCCATCTCCGGCATCGGACCCGTCGACATGCGACTGGTCGACCCGACGAAGCCGTCCTGGCGCCGAGTGTAAGCGCCACGCGGCGTCACTGTGTGACGAATGAGCCGGACAGGCAGGTGAAGAGCTGGCAGGGCCTGCCGTTGTATCGCTCATCAGCACGGGCGCTGGGGCGTTGACGCCCCAGCGGAAAACTGCTGCTCCGCCGCTACCCACGGCGGGCGGGCGGACGCATAATGGGGTTGTGCGAGGCGGTAAGGACCATCTGCGGGCACTTGGCGCCGAGGGCCTCCGGCTGGAGCAGCGTGTGCAGCTGTCCCGGGGGCATTGGCGGCGCGAGGAGCAGGCGGGTGCTATCCGCAGCGCGGGATGGTGGGAATCGGTGACCGTGACCTGGTCACCGGCAGCCACGCCCCCGCGCCGTCCCCCGCTGCTGCACCGCGCGCTGGTCACCGCCGTGGATGCGATCGCTCCCTCGCTTGCCGAACTCGTGGCCGCGGGCGCCCGGCGTCTGCTGGAGCGCCGTCCCGGCACACGGGCGGTCCCGCCATCATCCCGCCGGCAGCTGCCTGCCGCCATCAGGGCACTCCCCCGGGCACACCAGCGCCCCTGACGGGCACAGCCTGCGCCGCTGATCTGGAAGACGCCGTGGGTGGTGAGGAGGAAAGCGGGGGGCCGTGCCGACGAGGCATAGATGAGAAGATGACCGGATGAGCCAGTGCGCGCTGTGGTACATGCGGCATTATGCGCCACGGTTTGAGCTGTGCGGCAAGGAGGAAGATGCAGTCCAGCGCGGCATGCGCGTGGAAGAGCATGGCGAGGGATTGGTGCTTGGCGTGCAGTTCGCGGACGGGCGCGCGGTGCCCTGCGAGGAATGGGCGGCATGGCAGGATGCCCAGCGCCGGCTAGAACAGGAATACCAGGCGCGGCTGGAGGCGCAGGTGCGTGAGCCGCGGGAGACGAAGGAAATCTGCGACCCGTTCGTTGGCCAGCCGCTGATAACGGATGCGTTCGCGCCGCCATGGGTCGGGAAGCAACGTGACTGAGGGGCCGACGGCACCCGCCGACGCCAGGCTCGGCGCTACAGCGGTTCGGTGACCCATTGCCAGCCGTGTACCTCGTCCTGCACCGGCCGCACCAGGAAGACTCCGGATGCGTCGGACAGCTGTGTGATGACACGGATCAGCTGGCGGTGAAAGTCATCCGGCGGGTGCGCGCCGTGCCGCCTGCCAGGATCAGCCAGTGTCACGGTTGCGCCCTCGGCGTGGCCTAGCTTCGCGGTGATGTTGCCGTTGTACCCGATGCCGACCCCGACGACCGCTGTAGCGCGGATGATGTCGCTTCCGTCTTCCTTGGCTATCCACACATCCGACGCAGCCATACGCCTCACCCCCGGGCCTTGTACGGCATTGCCCCGCACCATTGTCCCGCAACGGCGGCACGCATCTGCCCACTGCTGCCGGGGGCTAGCCGGACGGGGAAGGTGTCCGTCGGCTTGCCAGCGCGCTGTCATCGAGGCCCGGGGCCGCGCCCTGCTCAGCGACGGCGCGGCCGCCGGCAGCTCCTACCGCATCAGGCCTCTTCGAGAGCGTTTCCGAAATCTCGCACGATCTTGTTGCGGCTGCGGGTGGCAAGTACGTGTCCGGCGACCACCACCAGGCCGACGGGCCAGTCGATGATATCCAGCGCGGCCAGTACCGCAATCCCGCCGACGAAGGCCAGCTGCTGAGGGGGCGGCAGCGTCAGCGTCCCGATCACGGGCACATCGACGCGCAGGGAGTTCTTTTCCGCCGCCTTCTCCGCTGCCTGGCGGCCGTGAGCGCGGTGCTGGCTGGTGGAGGGGCCGTTGGGCGAGCTCATCGTCATTTCCTTCCCGCTTACCAGCTGGCCGGTGACACAATCGGCGCCGTGGCGCTGGCAATAGGCTGCCCTTACCCGCCGCCGCGCCTGCCATGCCTGCCAGGAGAATCAGGCTGCGCTGCGGGCAAGCCGCTACCTCATCATGCGGCCTGGGCGTATCCGTGGAACGGGCCGTGCGCACCTACGAGGCCATGATGTCCCTGGACGACCTGCCGAGCTTCCAGCCAACCGGTGGGATCCGCGGCCGGCTCATTGACGCCTTTCTAGAACTTGTTCTAGGGTGACGTTTTGCTGACCCAGTTCGCGCAGGCGCTGGCCGAAGCGGAACGGATCATCACCGGGGCGCCGCACATCCAGACAGCGGCAGACCTGGCGGAGGGACAGCATTATTGCGACGTCACGTCTGAAACAGCGCGAGGCCCAGTGCCCAGCCAGGTACAGAGAAGGTGGTAGGAGTGCGGCGCTTCAGAACATGCTGGCAGGTGATCGCTCTCTCAGGTCTGTTCGCCGCGGGGATGGCGGCCACCCCTGTTGTGGCGTTCGGGTCCACAGCCGGGTCCGGCTGCTCCGGATCTGCGGGTTCCTCCGGTGTTGTCGGCTCCGTGGTCAGCAGCCTGAACGGTCTGCTGGGCGGTGGGTCAGCGCCGTCGTGCTCCAGTCAGGGCAGCCAGCCGAGCCAGAGCCGGTCCTCCCAGGAGCCGTCGGGTCGGGCTGATGCCACCACGGCAGGCCAGGCGCCGCAAACGAAGGCAGCCCAGACAGCGGACCCCGCTGCCAACCCGGCGTGCCCGGCCGTCTCGCAGCTCAGTTCGCTGGCATCCCAGGTTCCCAATGCTGGCGCGCAGCTCCAGGGCCTTGCCGGGCAGCTGAGCAGCGGCCTCGGATGCTCGAAGGCGGGCAGCAGCGCGGCGAACCCTGTCCTCACCCTGGTCTGCCCGATCGTTCATCAGATCTCTTCGGCCCTGACCCAGGTCCCGCAGGCGGGGCCGCAGCTCAGCGGGCTCGTCACCCAGATCGGCAGCGTGCTCGGCTGCGCAGCCCAGCAGCCGCATCATTCGCCGGCCCCTTCGCCGAGCAGCACGCCGTCAGGATCGGCACCCCGCACGGCACCGGCACCTGCGGCACATGCCGTCACGGCGCCAGCGAACTTTACGGGCTGACGTGGAAGGCCGACGCTCGCGCTGGGCCGGGTTCATCGTCTGGGCCGGGCTCGGCGCCGCGGCTATCGCCATAGTTATCGCGTGGGTGGTCGTGCTTGCGGGACGAAGCCCGGCCGGGCGGGAGACGGCGGCCGCTCAGGGTCCGTCCGGCGCCGCAGCCAGCCCCGCACCGGGAATCGCGTCCGGCCGCGCCTCACTTGTGGCCGTGGCGCGCGTCCCGCTCGTCCACCTGTACCAGACACCGTCACTGGCCGCCAGCCCGTCGGTTTTCCAGGGGCGCAGCGCGCTCGGCGTGCCCGCGGTCTTCCTCGTCAAGCAGGATGACGGCGCATGGCTTGACGTGTATGTGGCCAGGCGCCCGGACGGTTCGACCACCTGGATCCGGTCCTCGGAAGTGACGCTACAGAAGGACGACTACAAGGTGCTCGTCAGCCTCTCGCTGCACAGGCTCACAGCGATGAGCGGCTCACGGATACTTCTGCGGACGCCGGTGGCCACGGGCACGGCGGCCACCCCCACGCCGGTCGGCACGTACTTCATCACCGAACTGCTCCGCCAGCCCGACCCCTCAGGTGCCTACGGCCCTTACGCCTACGGGCTCTCGGCCTTCTCCAACGTGCTGTCCAGTTTTGGTGGCGGGCCCGGCCAGATCGGGCTGCACGGGACGGATGAGCCCGCGTTGATCGGGACGGCAGCGTCGAACGGCTGCATCCGCGTACCCAACGCGGTCGTCGAGCGGCTCGCCGGGGAACTGCCCCTCGGCACACCTGTCGTGATCACGAGGTAACCCTGTTTCCCCCTCACATTCCATCGCGTGGGTGAGTTGCTCCGCCGGCTGTCTTTCGTATTGTTGCGGGCGGCAACGCTTGCCGTCACGGGGCAGCCGCCTGGTCCGGCGAAGGCCCGGCAGGCGGCTGGAGCGGGGAGAAGATGCTTAAGACGTATGTGGTGATGACCCGGTACGGGATCGTTGCCGGCGGGTGCCGCGCTTACCGGCGCCTGCTGCGGGGGCCTGGAGGCGGAGCATGCCGCCTGGCCTGAGCCTTGTGCCGTCCGCGGTTATCTTCGACGTGGACGGGACCTTGGCCGACAGCGAGCGGGATGGGCACCGGGTCGCGTTCAATGAGGCGTTCGCCGCCGCCGGGCTGCCGTACCGGTGGGAGGCCGGGGAGTACGGGCAATGGCTGCGTATCACTGGCGGCCGGCGGCGGATAGCGGCGTTCCTGCGGAGCCAGGGCTACAGCCCGCCGGCGGCGGCCCGGCTGGCCGGGCGGCTGCATGAGGATAAGACGGCGAGGTTCCGCGAGCTCATCCAGCAGGGCCGGATCCCCGCACGCCCGGGTGCCCGCGAGTTCATCGCCGTGCTCCGGGCCGCGGGCCTGCGGCTGGCGATCGCGACCACGGGCACGCGGGCGTGGGTCGAGCCGTTGCTGGACGTGCTGTTCGGCCCCGGTACTTTCGAAGTCGTCGTCACCGGCGACGAGGTCGCCGCACTCAAGCCCGACCCGGCTGCCTACCGGGAAGCACTGGCCCGGCTCGGCGTGGCGCCCGGCCGCGCGCTGGCCGTCGAGGACTCCGAGAACGGGCTGCGCGCCGCGCTGGCGGCGGGCCTCACCTGCATCGTGGTCACCAACGACTACACGCGCGGGCAGGACTTCGCCGGGGCGAGCGCGGTGCTTTCCGAGTTTCCCGTTATCGGGGCGGGCGGCCCCTGGCCGCTGCTGCCAGGCCTGACCCGGCCCGCCTGAGCTGCAGTCCCGCATTCTCCGTCACATTACGTTTGTGAGCTACTCCGGCGGGTAAGGGCAGAAGGGGGAAGAGGCCTGGGCGACGGCATACCGGGAGCCACGGCCGCGCATCCCCGCACCGGAACGGCGTGCAGCCCGTACCGGGCTGCCACGTCCGCCGCGCGATCGGTCACGGACTCAGCTTCTCCCACGATCGGCGCGACGCTTCCCCCGCCGGGGAAACGATCAAGGTATGCCGCCGCCTTCACCTTCTGGTTCCCGTGATTGGGGGAAGACGTGCCGCCGTGCGGGCCGTAGCCTCGCTGATCACGTAGTCCGCTATGGAAGGAGAGACCGCATGCCTGCACTGCGTGATATCGCCGGGTCGCTGGTCGCACCGGGCAAGGGCGTGCTCGCTGCGGATGAGAGCATCGCCACAATGTCCAAGCGCCTGGAAGCCGCGGGGGTTCCGGCGAGCGAGACGGCCCGGCGCGACTACCGTGAGCTGCTCCTCACCACCCCTGGGCTGAGGGAGTGGGTCTCGGGAATCATCCTCTGCGACGAGACGCTGCGCCAGTCCCTGGCCGGCGGGGCCTCCTTCGCCGACGCCGCGCGAGACCGGGGCATCCACGCCGGTATCAAGGTCGACAAGGGCGTGACGGCACTGCCGTTCGCCGGCGGGGCGGTGGTCACTGAGGGCCTGGACGGCCTGCGTGGCCGGCTCGAGGAATACCGGGAGATCGGCGCCACCTTCGCCAAGTGGCGTGCCGTGCTGGCCCCGGACCGGTTCAGCCCGCGTGCCGCGGTGGCGAACGCTCACGCGCTGGCCCGCTACGCTGCCCTCTGCCAGGAGGCGGGTCTGGTCCCGATCGTCGAGCCCGAGGTGCTCATGGACGGCGCCCATGACATCGGCCGCTGTGAGGCCGTCACCTCCGAAATGCTGGGGACGGTCTTCGAGCAGATCGGGCTGATGGGCGCCGACCCCGCCGGTATGGTGCTCAAGCCGAACATGGTGATCGAGGCCACGGGAAGCGGCACGCAGGCAGACCCGGAGGAGGTCGCCCGGCGCACCCTGCGGGTGCTGCGGGCCACCGTGCCGGCGGCCGTTCCCGGCATCGCCTTCTTGTCCGGGGGCCAGAGCAACGAGCGGGCCTGCGCGAACCTGGCGGCGATCAACGCCGCCGCCGGCGACGGCGGAGCGCCGTGGCGGCTGACCTACTCCTTCGGCCGGGCACTGGTCAGCGATGCGCTCCACGCGTGGCACGGCGACCCGGGCAACATAGCGCAGGCGCAGGCGGCGCTGGCCGCCAACTGTGCCCGGGCAAGTGCCGCCAGTTCCCCGAAGGACCTAGTTCACGGGGGGGTCAGTGCTTGACGTACGCGGGGGCGCTCCCCCTCTCGCGGCGGAGCGCAAGACGCTCACGCGCTTCACCATCGAGAAGGAACATCAGAACCGGCACCGGGAGCCGACCGGTGACTTCTCCGGGCTGCTGAACGCCGTGGCGACCGCGGTCAAGATGATCGCCAACCAGGTCAGCAGGGGCGCGCTCATCGGTGCGCTCGGCGACGCCGGTGCAGAGAATGTGCAGGGCGAGGCGCAGAAGAAACTCGACGTTGTCAGCAACGCGGTGATGATCGGCCAGACCGAGTGGACCGGGCACCTCGCCGGGATGGTCTCGGAGGAGATGCCGGATGTCTACCCGATCCCCCCCGCCTACCGCCGCGGCAAGTACCTGCTCGTATTCGACCCGCTGGACGGCTCCAGCAACCTCGACGTGAATATCTCGGTCGGCACGATCTTCTCCGTCCTGCGCAGCCCCAGGCCCGGCACCGACGCATCTGCCGGGGACTTCCTCCAGCCGGGCACCGGGCAGGTGTGCGCCGGTTTCGCGCTCTACGGCCCGGCCACGATGCTCGTCCTGACCACCGGCAGCGGTGTCGACGGCTTCACCCTTGACCGCGACATCGGCGACTTCGTCCTCACCCATCCGCAGATGCGCATCCCAGAAGAGGCCGGCGAGTTCGCGATCAACTCCTCCAACGAGCGCTACTGGGAGCCGCCGGTCCGCCGCTACGTCCAGGAGTGCCTCGCCGGGAAGACCGGCCCGCGCGGCAAGGACTTCAACATGCGCTGGATCGCCTCGCTGGTGGCAGAGGCGTTCCGCATCCTGACCCGCGGCGGGGTGTTCCTGTACCCGGCCGACAGCAAACAGCCGGGCCGGGCGGGACGGCTCCGGCTGCTCTATGAGGCCAGCCCGGTCTCGTTCATCATCGAGCAGGCCGGCGGCCTGGCCAGCACCGCCCACGAACGGGTGATGGAGGTGACCCCGAGCGGCCTGCACCAGCGCGTGCCGTTCATCTTCGGGTCCCGCCGGGAAGTCGAGCGGATCGAGCAGTACCACCGCGACCATCTCCAGCCCGCTGAGCTGGCCTTCGACTCTTCACTGTTCAACACCCGATCGCTTTTCCGCGACTGAGTACCGAAAGGCGCCGCCCATGTCGGTCAAGCATCCGGTCGTGGCCATCACCGGCTCATCAGGGGCCGGGACGACGTCGGTGACCAGGTCGCTGCAGCACATCTTCCGGCGGGAGCACATCACTGCGGCGTTCGTCGAAGGCGACTCATTCCACCGCCATGACCGCGAGGGGATGCTCGTCGCGACGGCCGAGGCCGAGGCCTCGGGCAACCACCACTTCTGCCACTTCAGCCCGGAGGCGAACCTGCTGGAGGAACTCGCCGGCCTGTTCCGCGGTTACGGCGAGGACGGCTCCGGCCGGGTCAGGAAGTACCTGCACAACGCGGAGGAGGCCGAGCCCTACGGCCAGAAGAGCGGCACATTCACCCGCTGGGAGGAGATCCCCGCCGGCACGGACATGCTGTGCTATGAAGGCCTGCACGGGGCCGTTGTCACGCCGGACGTGAACGTGGCCGAGCACGCCGACCTGCTCGTCGGGATCGTGCCGATCATCAACCTGGAATGGATCCAGAAAGCCTGGCGGGACAAGAACGAACGCGGCTACTCCGGCGAGGCCATCGTGGAAACGATCCTGCGGCGGATGCCGGACTACGTCCACTACATCTGCCCGCAGTTCTCCCGCACCCACATCAACTTCCAGCGGGTACCGACCGTCGACACCTCCAACCCGTTCATCGCACGGGACATCCCGACAGCGGACGAGAGCTTCGTTATCATCCGGTTCGCCAACCCCAGAGGCATCGACTTCCCCTACCTGCTGGCCATGCTGCATGACTCGTTCATGTCGCGGCCGAATATCATCGTGGTGCCAGGAGGCAAGATGCCGCTGGCCTTGCAGCTCATCCTCACCCCCCTCGTGCTGCGGCTGATGGAACGGCGGCAGCGCGCCTAAGCCCCGCTACGACGCCACCACCGACGTCTACGACCGCCACGGGCCCGGCGGATCCCCGGACCGGCGCCGCCAGCCGGCCCCCGCAACCTGGGCACCTCCGGGTGCCATCAAGGCCGGGCCAGCCTCGACGGCAAGTACCTGCTCCGAACCAGTGACCCCGCGCTGCCGACTGTACGTGGTGTTCATCGAGCACGGCACCCGGCGGGCAACCCCTTCCGGGAAGGTGCCTGCATCACCGCCGGGCTTGCCGTGAGAATCATGCGCCGGACTTGCCGTGAGAACCGCCGCCACCGGACTCGCCGTGAGAACCGCCGTCACCGGACTTGCCGTGAGAACCGCCGCCACCTGACTTGCCGTGAGAACCGTGCGCCGTGACCGGGGAAGCCGAGATTGCCGGGCTTGGCTTACGGTGCCGCGCAAGCTGGCCCGGCGCCCGGGACGTTGGCGCCGGGGACGACGGTGCGGCAGGCGATGGCGCCGGGGACGTTGACGCGGCTGAGGTTGGCGCCGGGGACCATGGCACCGGGGACATTGGCGCCAGGGACATTGGCGGCTGGAACGGCGCAGTGGTGGAGGGCACCCTCGACGCTCCCGGCGGCGTCGGCCCCGGCGAGGCCGACGCGCCCGTGCATATCGTGGCGCTCGTTCCGGCTTGCGGGGAGATCGTGACCGGAGGCCCCGAGCTGGAGGCGGAGTCACCGGCCGGGCTCGGCGTGGCTGATCCGCTCGTGGCCGGCGTCGGCGCCGCGCTCCCCGTCAGGGCTGACGTCTGGGAAGGTGCCGCGGTGGGCGTCGACGTGACCGGCGGCGGCGACTGCGGTGTGCTCTCCTGGCTGGGGGACGTGCTGGGTGCGGGCAGCAGCGGGCTGGCCGGTACGCACGAGGCACCCGGGGGCGGGGGCGCTCCCTTACCGGGCACGCTGCCCTTCGGCTTGGCGGTGCCGCCATGGCCGCCGCCCCCGGCCGGCTGCCCATTGCCGGTACTGCCGGCGCTGTCCGTGCCG
>DASQVO010000502.1:0-17002 GCA_035640715.1 Streptosporangiaceae bacterium | reverse complement strand
CGTGGGCACCCCGGATTGCCATTTCGCGGCTCAATAGCCCGGCCTGCACGTACCCCTGTCAACGCTTCGCCACGCCCTCGCGGGTCGTCGACGCATGACTCGGGGCCGCCGTGGGTCGCTAGCCCTTCGGCGTAGAGCTCTGCCATCTCCTCCTCCATGCCGGTTTATCCCGGCGCTTTCCTCAACTCGGCAGTGCCCATCAAGCCAATCAAGCCGATCAGCACGCTACGGCCGGTGCTACGGCTCCGCGGTGTCCGCCCGCCCAGGTCGCCGAGTGGGCCGGGCACAGCGTCGCCATCCTGCTCAAGGTCTACGCCAAGTGCACCGACGGCCAGGACCAGACAGCCAGGCGGCACATCGAGGATGCGCTACGCGACCCCAGTGGGCCCGAAGGGGACGGCTGAAACTAGGGCACGTATAGGGCACAGCCAGCCGTAGCCAGCCGGTCTCAGCCGTAGCCAGCCGGAGAACGCGAGACGGCCCCTCACCGCGTTCCCGCAGGTGAGGGGCCGTCTTTGCTGGCTGGTGGAGACAGGTCTTCACGTTTGGGGCTGAGCTGGGCGGATGCCGGGTGGCCGGGATGCTGCCCACAGGTTAAGCAGGCAGCACCCACATGATCTTGCCCCGGTTTGGCGGTTATGGGTCCTGGTTCGGGGCTGGCCTCGATGATCGCGAGGGTGAGGTCCTGGAGTTCGGCGAGCAGGGCCCGGAGTTTCCTGGCGTTGCCGAACAGGGGCTGCCAGGCGGCGAGCTCGGCGTCGGTGAGGCGGCGGGTGACGGTCTTGCCGCCGATCTTGCGGGTCCACTCGGCGTAGGGGCCGTGCCGGGCGGCCGGGTCGGCGTGGCAGTGGCAGCGGGGTTTGCCGCATTCGTAGGCGCGGATGGTGAGGGTGCCGGGCAGGGCGGGGCCGGCCACGGCGGCGATCTCGGCGGTGATCCGGTCCAGGGCCGCCTGCTGAGCGGCGCTGATGTCCATGTAATCCACCGTCTCAGGTCCGCGGCCACCCGGGTATGCCCGCAGTAATTCACTGTGGGCATACGTGATGGGGAGGCCTGATGAAAACGGCAGAGCCTGGGATGGCCGGCTATATCGCCGGCTGGCGGCCGGTGCCGGTGAGCGGGCAGGCGGCGTGCTTTGCCCGGGCGGTGGTGGCCGCGGCCGGGCCCGCGTCGCGGGCGCGGGCGAATGCGCTGCTGTGGGCGGCGGCCCGGCTGGCCGCGTTCGCGGTCCCGCTGGGCCTGGAGCCGGTGCCGCAGGTGCTGCTGCACCCGTCGGTGATTGAGCGGTTCGCGGTCTGCGCGCCGGGCCTGTCGCCGGTGGCGCGCCGGTCGGCGCGCACGAACCTGCGGTTTCTGGCCCGGGCGGTGGTGCCGGCCCTGGTGCCGGCGGACGTGCCGCTGCCGCGGGAGCGGGCCAAGGATCCCTACAGCGCGGCGGAGATCGACGGTTTCCTGGCGCTGGCCGATGCCCAGCCCACCGGGGCGCGGCGGATGCGGGCGGCCGGGCTGGTCTGCCTGGGGGCCGGCGCCGGGCTGACCGGGGCGGACCTGCGCGGCGTCCGCGGCACTGACGTGACTTGCCGCTCCGGCGGGGTGATCGTGCAGGTCCGCGGCCGCCGGCCGCGGGTGGTTCCGGTGCTTTCCCGCTACCACGCCCGGCTGCTGGCCTCCGCCGCGTTCGCTGGGACCGCCCTGATCACCGGCGGGACCGATCCGCAGCGGAAGAACGTCACCACCCCGCTGGTCCGCTCGCTGTCCGGCGGCTCCGGGCTGCCCCGGCTGGAGATGGGCCGGCTGCGGTCCACCTGGCTGGCCGACTGCGCCCAGGGGCTGGGGCTGGCCACCTTCATGGCCGCGGCCGGGATCACCTGCTCCCAGCGGCTCGGTGACATCATCGCCGCCCTGCCCCCTGGTGATGAGGCCACCGCGGTGGCGCTGCTGGGAGGGGGCCGGCGGTGAGCGCCCCGCTCGCCGTGGCCGAGGGCATCGTTGATGCCTCCGGCGCCGCGCCGCGCATCGAGGCGCTGCTGCCGGCCGGGGCGCGCCACCGCCAGCTGCGGGTGCGCACCCTGCTGGCCGGGATGATGCTCACCCTGGCAGACCGCCGGCCCGGCTTCCTCACCGAGGTGCACCAGGCGCTGACCGGCCTGCCCGCAGAAGACCAGGCGCGGCTGGGGGTGACCGAAGACTGGAAGGCCGGCCCGCACCGGCTCACCTACCGGCAGACCGAGCGCACCTTCCGCCTCGTGGCCAAGGCGCTCCGCAAAGACCAGCCCGACGGCGCCCCCTCCGATGCCCTCGCCCGGATCTGCGACGACCTGCTGGAGGCCAGCATCCCCGGCGAGTACAAGCAGGCATCCAGCTCCCTGGCGGTGGACTGGACCGACCTGGAAACCTTCTCCCGCCCGCCGCCCCGCGGCACCACCGGATGCGCCGACCCGGAAGCATCCTGGGGGCACCGCACCAGCAACCTGCCCGGCCCCAAAGGCGAGCTGTTTTTCGGCTACTACCTGTCCGCCGCCACCATGATGCGCGAGGAAACCGGCCCGGCCGTGCCCGAACTGGCCCGCCGGATAACCCTGTCCTCCTGCCATCTCGACCCGGCCCGCGCCCTGGCCGCCGTCCTGCTGCGCATGGCCGCCGCCGGCATCCGCCCCGGCGACATCCTGGACGACTCCGGCTACGCCCACCGCGACGCCGCCGCCTGGGCCATCCCACTGCGCACCGCCGGGGCGCAGCTGGTCCAGGACCTGCACCCATCCGACCGCGGCCCCCGCGGCACCCACGAAGGCGCCACCATCAGCAACGGGAACCTGTACTGCCCGTGCACGCCGCGCCCGCTGCTGGAACTCCCGCCCCTGGCCCGCGACGCCACTGCCGGGCAGGTGAGCGCGCATGACCAGCAGACAGCCGAGCTAGCCCGGCACAAGCTCGGCCGCATCACCGCCGACGACCCTGACGGCTACCACCGGGTGATGTGCCCCGCGGTCATGGGCAAAATCCGCTGCCCCCTCCGCCCGGCGTCAATGCTGCTCAGCCGCAACAGGCCCGAGATCCTCCAGCCCCCGCAGCACCCGCCCGCCTGCTGCACCCAGCAGACCCTCACCGTCCCCCCGGACGTCCTGGCCAAGACCGCACAGAAACACGACTACCCTTCCGCCGCGCACCGCCGTTCCTACGCCCGCCGCACCGGCGCCGAACGCACCTTCGCCACCACCAAGGACCCCGCCAGCAACAATATCGCCCGCGGCTGGTGCCGCCTGATGGGCCTGACTCCGCTCATGCTGTGGCTGGCCTGCCTGCTCGCCATCCGCAACCAGCGCATCCTCACCGCCTGGCACGCCCGCCAGGCCGAAAACGCCCGCCGCGCCACCGCCGGGCTCCCGCCCAAGACCCGCAAACGCCGCCGCAAGACCCTCGCCAGCCTCGCCGCCGCCCCGCCATAACCGGGCAGCCCACCACCCGCACCACGGCCAGCCGCGCTCCACCAGGCACCACCACCACGGCAGTCCCGCACACCCCGATCCAGGCCGGCAAGGCCATCCACGGCCCACCCACCAGCACACGCAAGATCATCTCAGGCCGGGCAGCCCAGCCAGCCGGAATGTCAGACCCAAACGTGAAGATGGCCCGCACTGAAACGTGAAGACCTCGGAGAGCCCCGTTACGGAATCGAACCGTAGACCTTCTCCTTACCATGGATAAACAGGGGGTTTCCCTAATGCCCGCAGAGCCATTGACCAGGCAATACGCTGGCACACGCCAGCAGAGACAAGCCCAAAACGGCACTCCCTGGCCTGGTTCTGCCCCTCAAACTGCCCCTCCGTACGGTCGGCCCGCGCTCCATCGCTACGCCGGACCGCGGACGGGCAATTGGCAGCGAGCATCAAAGAGCGGGCTGCTCGGGGCTCCGGGTCATCCCTGGGCCAGCACGGCCGACGACGGCGAAAATGGCCGGAGGCCAATGAGCAGCAGTGGCTGTCTGGTCGGCCCAGCGGTCGGGCTAGCGGGATTTTGAACCTGCGACCTCTGGGTTATGAGAACAACGACGCCCGTCTCCCCCGTCTTGGGTGTGCGGCTGCGTCTCGCTGACCAGGTGCGGCCGGTGATTACCGTCTCCTGTCCGCCTGGCTCGTCTCCCCCGTCTCGCTGGGTCTCGTTAGCAGATCCGTTAGCAGAACCGGTTCCTGGCATGCGGTTTCCTGCTTCTCCCCCGCGTCCTCCTCGTGGCTGCATCCCCTCGGACCGTGGCCGCCCTTGTCACCGATACGCCGGTTCGCTGAGCCATGGAGAGGCCACGGGCATGGGCAGAAGGCGCGCACGTACCCGCCGTTCTGCTCGGCTGCCTTAGCTTGGCGTCCGTCAGTTAAGGCGTGTCGAACATGCCGATCTGGGCCGCCATGATCGACGTGGACTGTGGTGCAGATGACCCGATGACCGCGCACCTGCGTGTGCCCGCGCCCGGCCGCTGACCGCACTGGGATATCGGCGCGCCGCTGCGGCACCTGGTCACGTCCTGGACAAGCTGCTACCCGGCCGGCGACTGCGCGTCAGCCCCCGTGTCGTCAAACGCGCGATCTCCAAATTCCCCAGGCCAGAGGCCCCGGCATCAACCGGCGCAGCTGCAAAGCGACCCGCCACATCAGCTCGCCACTGCGGCCGAACAGTTGGGCAGCGACAAGCCAGCCGTTCGGCTCGCGGGGGTCTACGCGATGGCCGGCCTGGCCGATGACTGGGAGGAGAACCGGCAGGTTTGCATCGACGTGCTGTGCGCCTACCTGCGCATGCCCTACGAACCCGACCCTGGCTCAGATGCCCCCACGCCTCAGCGACTCGCCTTCCAGGCTATTCGAGAGGTCCGCCACACCGTCATCCGTGTCATCACCGCCCACCTCAGGAAAGGCGCTCCGACTTCCTGGCAGGGCTTGCACTTTGACTTCTGCGGCGTTGTCTTCGACGGCGGCGACTTCAGTTTTGCTCAGCTCTCCGGCGGTGGCCTCGAATTCCAAGGCGCCCGGTTCTGCGGCGGCGAGGTCAGCTTCCGCTACACCCAATTCTGCGGTGCCGATGTCTACTTCCGTGGCGCCCAGTTCTCTGGCGGAAAGATCAGCTTTGACCATGCCGAGTTCTCCGATGGCTGGGTCAACTTCTATGAGGTCGAGTTTTCTGGTAGCGAGATCAGTTTCGCTGACGCCCGGTTTTCCGGCGGCAAGGTCGAATTTGGCAGTGAGTTTGCCGGTGGCACGATCAGCTTCACTGGCGCCCACTTCTCGGGCAGCCGCGTGCGTTTCAGCATGGCATAGTTCTCCGGCAGCACGATCGGCTTCGACTTCACTCGCTTCTCCGGCGGCGAGGTCGAATTTGACAGAGCCGAGTTCTCGGGCGGCGAGGTCAGCCTTGCTGACGCCCTGTTCCTCGGCGGCACGGTCGACTTCAGCAGTCCTCGGGACTGGTCAGTCCCGCCCGTATTTCCGAGGGCCGACAAGCCGCTCCCAGGTGTGAAGCTCCCCTAGAAACCGATCCCAGGCGTGAGAGCCGCGGTAAATTTGAGGACTCGGACCTTCATGCGCTATCACCAGCCTGCCCGCAACTAAGGCCAGCAGTTGTTAGATGCAGGTAGAGGTGCGTGGGACGGCCGCATGACCTTCTCCTTAGCATCTAGTTGCAGGAGGGTCGATGCGGGTCGTCCTAGCTGTTCAGAAGGCTAGATCGGGGGCATCAAGATCGATCTGGGCCGGTGCGGTTGCTGCACTTTGCTGCTGCACTCCAGGTTGCCGATACCACGTTGTCCCTTAAACTTTCCACCGTGGTCACAGTCGTAACGGTCGCCGCGGACACGGACTGGGCAAGTGCCACCACTGCCATTGGCAGGGTGGCCACTGCCGACAGCCTGGTCGGCGGATTGCCTAAGAGGCGTCGAACGTTAGCATCCATGGCTTTGACACCTGAGAGCCAGTTGGTGACTAAGTCGGGCCGCGAGTGTGCTCGCCTCCCCAAGGAGGCGAGCACAGCTGCGGTTACTCGGGCAGACTCACGGTGACGATGCCGGGTCCGACGGTGACACCGTCTGAGTTGCTGCTGGTCACCTCGATGCGGATCATGGTGTCGTCGATTCCGACTACCTTGCCGGTGACGGTCGTGGTGTCGCCGACGTAGTTGAAAGATCTCATCCGGAAGCCGGCGATGGAGTGGATCTTTCCAGCCGGGCCGATCCAGTCGCGGACGGCTCGTTCCCACATGCCGAGCAAGAAAGAGGTATTGGCGTACATCTCGCGGGCTCCGGTCGCCTGGGCATACTCGCTGTTGTGGTGAATGGAGTTGAAGTCGCGGTTAGCGCCTGCTTCCATCACCAGCCGGTACACGGTGAGGGGGAAGCTCACCGGCGCTAGCTCGTCGCCAACTGAGACATCGCCGTGACGACGCTGTGCTGTGGTCGTGGCTTGCTCGCTTGTGCTGGTGGCGGTCATCAGGCGTTGTCCTCGCTGTCGTGCGCGGAAGGCGGGTGCGGCTGGTAGGCGTAGGTTCCGGTGCGCATGCGCATGACGACCTCACCGTTAGCGTCTACGATTTCGCTTTCCCACTTCATGAAGGCGCCGCGGCCGACCGTGGTTTCCTTGGGCGTGCAGGACACCAAACGGTGACCCCGGCGGCCGAGCCGTTCGCCGACCGTGACCGGCCGCACGAAGTCCATCTCCATGTCGGTCGCGAAGTAGCCGGTGGTCTTAGGGCCGAGCGGGAAGTCCTGGTTGTCGATGGGTGAGCGGGCTGGCTGGGCGTCGCGGGAGTCGTCGGTGAAGAGCGGCGGGTCGCCCGGTGACCACATGGGAGGCATGGCCCACTGCATGGTGGCGGTGTAGGGGGCGATGATGTCGGCGTAGCCGTGCTGGCGGGCGGTCTTGGCGTCGTAGTGCAGGGCGCAGTCAAATTCGAGTGGCTCCAGATAGCGGCGTATAGTGCTGGCCTCAACCGGGTCAGCGCCGTAGTGGACCTGCCCATCGCTGAAGTCCGTGCCTTCAGCGTCGATGACTTCTCGCCATTCTTGCTTCCAGTCGGTCACCGCAGCACTCCCCCGTCCGTCATCTTTTCGTATTCCTCCTGGGTGTAGCCGATCAGCTCGGTCAGTACGTACTTGTTGTCCTGCCCGAACACCGGGGCGGACCGAGTGACCTGACCAGGGGTGGCCGACAACAGGTACCGCGGGCCTTCGACCGTGGTGATGCCGTGCAATTGGTGCGGCACCCGGACCAGGTGCCCCCGGTGGGCCAGCTGGGGGTCGGCGCAGAAGTCGCGGCTTGACGCTGAGACGTGCACAGGGATGCCGCTGGCCTGCAGGCATCGCTCGACGTCCTCGGCTGTCTGTGTGGCGGTCCAGGCGTCCATGAGCGAGTCGAGGTCAGCCACTCGTGAGCGCCGGCCGATCGCCGTCTGGAGATCCGCGTCGGCGGCGAGGTCGGGGCGACCCATCAGCGCGGTCAGCTTTTGCCACTGTTCGTCGGTCCGGACGGCGACCGCAACAAACCGATCGGTGCCGTCGTCCCCTGGCTGGCAGCGGTACACCCCGTGCGGGGCGTGTTCCCGGTCGGCGTTGCCTGCCCGGTGGACGACGGTGCCGTTGCGGTTGTGGTCGGCTATCTCGGGGGACTGGAAGTAGACTCCTGCCTCTACCTGTGAGACGTCGATGTAGCATCCTTGCCCGGTCTGGTGGCGGCGGTCGATGGCTGCCAGCAGCGTGGCGAGGGAGAACCGGGGGCCGACGTAGTCGGTGTAGGGGCCGAAAGGGCCGAGTGCTGGCAGGTCCGGCCAGCCGACGATGTCCTGGAAGCCGCTGAGGGCGGCGCCGACGTTGCCAAACCCGGCCAGCCTTGCGTACGGGCCGGTTTGGCCCATGATCGCTGTGCTGAGCATGATTAGGTCCGGGCGTCCGGCCGACAAGGTGGCGTAGTCGAGCCCCCAGCGCTGCATCTGGCCCGGTGAGAACGATTCAAGGACGACATCGCTCCAGGCGGCCAGGCGCCGGACGACCTCGCGTCCTTGCTCGGTGCTCAGGTCGACGGTGATGCCGAGCTTCCCGGCATTCCAGGTGATGTACAGGGCGGAGTTCTCCGGTCCTGGCACTCCGTCGTAGAACGGCTGCATGTGCCGGGCGGTCTCGATCCGGGTCGACGACTCGACGCGGATGACGGTCGCGCCGAAGTCCGCCAAGGCCCGGCCGATCACCGGCCCGGCCACGACCCAGGTGAGGTCGAGCACCTTGAGACCTGCGAGTGGCAGCGCGGCCCGATCGGCCGTCTGCAGCGTGGATCCGGGTGATGCGGTGACAGGCCTGGCACCAGCCGCCCGCGTTGGTGCGCCGAGCCATTCGGCGGTGACCTCGGCGGTGTGCTCCCCGAGGTTCGGTGCCGGGCGCCGGAAGTCGAACGCTTCCGCGTTGACCTTGGCGAAGCGGCCGGGAAGACGGCGCGTGCGGTCTCCCTCGCCTAGTTCCACCCAGTAGTCGCGGGCGGCGAGCTGCTCGCTTGCGGCGACGTCAGCGGTGTCGTAGACCGGGACGCACAACAGCTTGCGTTCGGTTGCGGCCCGGAGCACCTCGCGTTTGGTTTTCGTGGCAAGGAACGCTGCCACGGTGTCGCGGACCTTGGCCATCTCTTCATCGGTAAAGGAGCCGTCTGCCATCCGGTTGGGAAGGGTGCGCCAGTCGATCTCCAGCAGTTCAGCTGGCGCGGCTCCTTCGTCGACCATCCAGCGCATGAACGCGCCGGTGAATCCGCCGGCGGCGGGACCCACCCCAATATGGAACTCGACGGTCCCGTCCTGGCATGGCCACTTCTTCTGCGACGGTGCCGTGGCCGAGCCACTGCCGCTCTGGTCGACGCGCGGCCGCGCGGGCTGCTCCCATTCTGGCTGGCTGTCGCCGACGGCGTAGGCCAGGACCCGCCCAAGCGTGGCAATGCCCAGGCTGGCCTGCGCTGACACATCGACGTGCTGGCCCTCGCCGGTCCGGTGGCGCGCCTGCAGGGCGACCAGGGCCCCGGCGGCCGCATCCGCCCCGGCATGCAGGTAGGCCTGGGGAATCGAGATCCGTACCGGCGGCCTGGTGCCGTCGCGGTGCGGGTCCAGCGGGCCGCCGGCCGCCCACACGGTGAGGTCCGATTCGGCGTAGTGCGCCTTCGGACCGGTCCGGCCAAACGGAGTCACCGACACGTAGACCAGCCGAGGGTTGAGCTTTTGCAGGTCAGCGTAGTCCAGGCCGCGCGCCGCCATTGTGCCGGGTTCGGCCGACTCGATCAGGATGTCGGCCGTTGCGGCCAGCCGCCGGATCAGGTTCCTACCCTCAGCCGCCTCCGGGTCGGCGGTGATGCCGCGTTTGTTCGCCGCGAAAGCGTCGAAGAACAGAGATGCGCCACCCGGGTCGAGCGGGGCTTTTGAGCGCGCGGTGGAGCCGCCGGGGGGCTCGACCTGGACCACGTCGGCGCCCAGGTCGGCCAGAATTCGCCCGGCGATCATGCCGCGCTCGTCGGTGAGGTCCAGGACCCGGTAGCCGGTCAGGAATCCCATCGTCACATCTCCTTGGCGGCGAGCTGGAACACGGGGATGGCTTCCGACCCGTCAGGGCGTTCAAAGGTGATCCGCAGTGGAATCCCCGGGCTGAGGTCGGCCGGGTTCTGGACACCCTCGATCTGCGACCACCACCAGGGCCCCTCGGCGAGCTGGGCCACGGCCAGCACGGTCACGCTGTCCGGGCGGTCAGGCACCGATCGGCCGTGAGTGATGGTCCAGCTGATTATGGTGGCGTCGCCGGACGCCGGCACCCACGACAGCTGCGTGGACCCGCAGGCATGGCACTGATCGGCCTGGGGGGCGGAGTACTGGCCGCACGCGGTGCAGTGCCGGATGAGGAACTCGCCGCGGGCGGTGCCGTCGAAGAATTCGCTGGTGGTGTCGTCGCGGGCTGCTTTGCCGACGGTCATGACAGTTCTCCTAGCGCCGTTCGGGGGACAGGACCAGGGTGGAGTGGTGGTCGAGCATGCCGCCGTTGCCGCTGACGAGCACCAGCTCGTGATGCTCGGCCTGGCGCTCGCCGCCTTGCCCGCGGGCCTGGATGATGCCCTCCGACAAGGGGGTCATGCCCCACATGTAGTACGACGACAGCTGGCCGCCGCCAGTGTTGAGCTTGAGCTTGCCCTCGGGGCCGAGGACGCCGCTAGCGACGAACGGGCCACCTTCACCCTTGGCGCAGAACCCGTAGTCCTCCAGCGTGATCAAGACGGTGTAGGTGTAGCAGTCATACAGCTCCACCACGTCGATTTCGCCCAGCTTGACGCCCGCCATCGCGAGCGCGGCAGGCCCGGACTTCGCCGCCCCGGAGACCAAGCCAAAGTCGTCGAACCGGGCGAGGGAGTGGCCCGGGTGGCTTTGCGCCCAGCCCAACAAATGGACCGGCGGTTGTGCAAGGGAGGCGGCGCGGTCGGCTGAGGTGACGATGACCGCAATCCCGCCGTTGGACACAAGGCAGCAGTCGAAGAGCCGGAACGGCTCGGCGATCCACCGCGAGTTGAAGTAATCATCGAGGGTTATCGGGTCCCGTAGCTGCGCACGGGGGTTGAGCGCTGCCCACTGCCGCTGGGCGACGGCGATGTGGCCGAACTGCTCACTTGTGGTGCCGTAAGTGTTCATGTGCCGACGGGCTGCCAGCGCGTACATAGGGTTGGCGCCGGTGACGCCGCTAGCAGACAGGAGCCCGCGCCAGCCGGGCTGTGCCCGGCCCGCCCCGCGGTAGGACTCCCCAGCGCTGCCGCCTTCCCGCAGCGGGGCGTCCGCCCAGACGCAGGCAACCACGTCCGCCATGCCGGCCATCACCGCCATCGCGGCGACCTGAACCATCCCGCCCGCGGTCGACCCGTACGCCTGCATCTCCGACAGCAGCCGCAGGTCGGTCAGCTCCAGGTCGCGCTGCAGGCTCAGCCCAACCCCGCCGGAAACCCCGGACGAGGTCAGCAGCCCGTCGACGTCGGCCAGGTCCAGGCCAGCGTCTGCGACCGCCAAGCGGACAGCGTCAGCCGCGAACTGGGCGCTGGTCCGCCCGTACACCCGCCCCATCTCGGTTATGCCCAGCCCGCAGATCGCTGGGCTGCGGTTCGGAAGGAAAGCGGGTGACATCGGGCGGCTCCAGGTGGCAGTGACGGCACGTAGGAAGGTTGCCTGGGGGTCGTCAACGGCAGGTAAGTACCGTGAGCTTAATACAGACTGAAATCGTCCGCAATTCTTCGCACTCACCTTCTTCAATCTCATAGCTGCAGGTAACAGGGCAGCAAGGTCTCCAAAATCAACGGCTCGTACCTGTTGCGGACGGATTACGTCGGATTTAGGATCGGCGGTCAACGGCCCCGATCTGCCTCGTGGCCGGTGGCGCAACGAAGCGAGGTACGGACATGCCACATCCGTCCGACGACATGCCGATCCCCGACCTGGTGCCTTCAGTGTCGGCGGCGGAAACCGAACTGCTCCCGCCCCCTGCCGAGACTGCGGCGCCGCCGACGGGAACCAGGAGCCGGATGCTGGTGCCGGTCCTCGGCCTGTGTCTGCTGCTGGCCACAGTGTCGGTTCTGATGATCTTCACCCTGCTCAACCAGATCGGTACGTCGCTTGGCGCGTCCCGGTCCACCCTGAACTGGATCGCTATCGTGACCTCGGTCGTCGGTGGCGTGGGCACCGGGCTGTTCCCGGCCCTTGGCTCCATCCTCGGCCAGCGGCGCCTGATGGTAGTGTCAATGAGCTGCCTCGCCATCGGCTCGGTCATCGGCGCAGTCGCCCCCAACATTGGGGTCCTGATCGCCGGCCGGGTCGTCGCCTCCTTCGGCTTGGCCGCCATCGCCCTGAGTGTCGCCATCGTCCGTGAACGCCTCACCGATAAGGCCCTGCTGCGCGCCCTCGGCGCCATCGCCGCCATCGAGGGCCTGGCCGCCGGGACCGGGTTCGTGCTCGGCGGCGTGGTCGAGGACATCATCCACGCCGACTGGCGGGCCGTCTTCTGGGTCGTCGCCGTGCTCGCCGCCGTTGCCGCCGTGCTCGCCCTGATGGTCATCCCGGCCACTCAGCGGCGCCAGGTCCGCCGCATTGACGCGCCCGGGGCTGTACTGCTCGCGGGCGGACTGGTCGCCCTGCTCTTGCCAATCACCCAGGGAGAGTCCTGGGGCTGGGGCTCCGGCCGGGTGATCGGACTGTTTGTGGCGGCGGTTGTCCTGCTTGTCCTGTGGGTTGTCGTCGAGCAGCGCACTCAGGACCCGCTGATCCAGCTGAGGGTGCTCACCCGGCCCGCTGTCATCTCCGGCGGCCTGATCTACCTGGTCACAGCGGGCACCGTGAGCATCGTCAACGCCACTATCCCGTCGTTCCTGCAGACACCCGGCGCAGCCGGATACGGCCTCGGGGCATCGGTCCTGCGCTCCGGCATGTACATGGTCCCGTTCGCCCTGCTGATCGCCGGCATCGCCCACCTTAGCGGGCACCTCACCCACCGCGTCTCACCCAAGCTCTTCACCATCGCCAGCCTCACGGTGGAGATGCTGGCGATGATCCTGCTGCTTAACTTCCACAGCACCGGACTGCAGGTCGTCCTCGTCATGGCGCTATTCGGAGCCGGATACGGCATGACGCTCGCCACCGCCTACATCGTGATCATCCGCTCGGTACGGCCGGAGGAAGCCGGAACCGCGGCCGGGCTCGGCGGAACATACGGCAACATCGGCGGGGGGGTTGTCACCGCCATCTTGACGTCGCTGCTGACGGCGAAGTTCGTCATGCTCGGGCCGGTAGCCCTGCCCGCCTTCTCCGGCTACCAGCACACGTGGATCCTCGGCGCCATTCTGGCGGGCGTCGGGGCTCTCTTCGCCTGCATCATGCCCGGGGCCCGGCGGCAGCCGTAAACCCGCAGGCCGAACGCGGTGTGCCGGCCTGACTGGCGCACCGCAACGGTAACATCATCGCTATGGCGACCCCGGCAGAAACCCCGCCCTCACCAGTCAGGAAGCCGGCAGGGCGCAAGCGTGACACCCGCATCTATGAGCGCATCCGCCAGGCCGGCATGGAAATCTTCACCGCGGCGGGCTGGCGCGGGTTCACCTTTGACAGCATCGCCAAGGCTGCGGGAGTCGGCAAGAGTAGCCTGTACCTGCGCTACTCCAGCCGCGAAGAACTCCTCCTGGATGTCGTGGAGGCCCTCGGCTACACCTTCCCCGAAGGCGATCACGACCATGGCAGCATCGACACCGATCTGCGTGAGTTCGCCCGCAGCTATGCCCAGTGGCTAGATGGTCCTCACGGCCTGCTGAGCATGCGCATGAACCTCGAATCCAGGCTGAATCCAGAGCTTGGCGAACTCCTGTGGTTGCACACCGGCACCCAGGTGAGCCGAGCGCATCGCATCGTCCGACGGGCAAAGCAGCGCGGCGAGATCCCGACGACCGCCTCCACCGCCGTCATCCTTGACGCCCTGCTCGGCGGTCTCCTTAACCACACCATGAGCGCCCCCAGCCGCGAACCGTTCTCCACCGCGAACGGCAGACGATTCGTCGACGAACTCGCCCGCAGCATCCTCGACGGAGTCCGCCGTCCAGTTGCCTCGTAGCCCCTCGTGCCCGGTGTCTGTCCGGATGCTGATCTGGACTCAGCCACCATTCGCAAAGGGCCTGTGCGTGCCGATAAATGCATCCGCGCAGGTCAACAGCCATCGGCGCGTGCCGTTCACCGTTCGGCATGATCGCGTCTCGTGCTGGTCCGCTTCGCCTACCTCGCCGTCGCCCACGCCTTCGCCGCGTTGCGGCTATTGCCGATGACCGACCGTGAGAAGGACGCCGGGATCCTTGCCCTACGCCACCAACTCTGCGGGTGCCGATAAATCGTCCGCGCAGGTCGCGGCCTTGATCGCCAATCTCCGGCCGTGCCCGCTGATCGCGTCAGAGTCCTCGCCTGCTCCGGGTATCGACGGCATCATGATCTGTCGTGCTGCTGCGCCTGGCCTATCTCGCCGCGACCAACACCTTCGCTCTCCTGCGCCTGCTGCCGATGAGTGACCGAGATAAAGACATCGAGATCCTGGCGCTGCGACACCAACTGCTGGTCCTGCAGCGCCAGATCGGCAAGCCCACGTTCACCGACACCGACCGCGCTGTCCTCGCCGGCCTGCTCCACCACCTCCCGATGGACAAGCTGCGGCACCTCCTGCTGCTGGTACACCCGGACACGATCTTGCGCTGGCACCGCAACCTACTCAAACGCCGCCACGCCGCGACCTGCGTGCCAAAGCGTCGCGGGCGCCCGCCCACCGTCCGCTCGATTCGCGCCCTGGTGCTATGCCTGGCCCGCGAGAACAGCTCGTGGGGGTATCGCAGAATCCACGGCGAGCTCGCGGCGCTCGGCATCAAGGTCGCCGCCTCCACCGTCTGGGAGATCCTCCGCCAGCACGGCATCCCACCCGCACCCGAACGCCAGAGCACGACCTGGGCTGACTTCCTGCGCGGCCAGGCCGAGGCGCTGCTCGCCTGCGATCTCTTCGAAACCCGTACCCTGACTGGGGCGCGCTTGTACGTCTTCGCCGTCATTGAGCACTTCACCCGGCGCATCCGGATCCTGGGCGCCACCGCACACCCGACAGCGGAGTGGATCGTGCAGCTCGGACGCAATCTCCTCATGGACCTGGAGGACGCGAGCAGCAGGGCCAAATTCCTGATCCGCGACCGTGACTCCAAATTCACCGCCGCCTTCGACGTGGCGCTGGCCGACGCCGGACTGAAAGTCGTCACCACGGGCATCCAGATACCGCGAATGAACTCCCTCATGGAGCGCTGGATACAGACCTGCCGGCGCGAGCTGCTGGATCGCACCTTGATCTGGAACCAGAGCCACCTTCTGCATGCGCTTCGCGAGTTTGAGTCCTTCTACAACTGGCATCGACCGCATCGAACGCTGAAGCAAGCCGCGCCGCTTCGCCCACTACCCGAACCAATCAACGTGCCAGCGCAGATCAGGCACCTGGAGGTCCGCCGACGAGACCGACTCGGCGGAACCCTGCACGAGTACCAACATGCCGCCTGAGCAGGCCGGATGATTAATCGGCACCCGCAATGTTATGGAGTGCATCCCCTACTACAGTCAGCATATCGGCCGGTACGGCCCTAAGGAGGCGAAAACGGTATACGATCTCGCCAGGTAGTTCGGTGTCCTCCTGTTGCACCTCGTAGGGGTGCGATCGCTCAAACTCAAGAACCATTGAACCCAGGTCCTGGATGTGTTTGTCGGCTCGCCGAGCTTTTGCCCACCAGGCTGCCGAGGGATCTCTCCACGACTGGTCCATGAACACCTCCTGGTGATCGTCTCTTCAAGGCTGTGAACGCGCTATCTGCACTGATCCGGTATGTCCCAACTGCCGTTAAGAATTCTGTTACAACGAATTCCGCCCATGATGGATGGCACGCGCACGTCCGGAACCTCACGCTTACTCATCTTCAAGCCTGAGTTGGTCAGCATATCCATGACCTCCTGCCAGGAACCCGTACCGATCGTCTCGACCGGGCACTGCTTGCATCGCCCGTCCGGGTTACATGCGAATCCACCTGCCAGAAGCTGACGTAGGTGATTGAACGCGGGCAGGGGCGAGTCGGCCCGGATGAGGTACCAGACTCCGGGCTTCTCATCGTCAGCAACGCCTGCTGCGATCTCCAGGTTCCGGGGCAGGTAGAGCAGGCCGTTATGAAACCGGATGAGGAAGAGACGATCCAGAATGTCTACCTCGTCGCCTTCGGGCCGGGTTTGCCGGAGCCATGCGAGCGCCTCGTGCGCAGTGCCAGGTCCCCACAGCCATTCCGACGGCATAGTTGCCGTTTCGTACCTGGCATCGAACCAATGCAGCAAGTCCCAGTCGTGGGCAACACCTCGTACTAGGACATAGGTCCAGTCGTCTTGGTCTTGTTCCGCGGTTTCCAGCTCGGCGGTGCCCTCGCCCGTCGAGAGGTCGTCGGGTAGGTCAGCCACGACTGCGGACCGGACTCCAGTGCCTTCGCGGTTCCACATGAGCGCGATGACCGTGCGAGGTATCGGTGCTGGGTACAGCCTGCCGCCGGGTGTGGGCGCGCCCCAGAGGTGGTTGATGATCTCCGCGAGGTCACCGATAGTGGTCGCGGCATCGACTGGAGTGGTGAGGTGATATGCGGTCCGGTGCGCAACGAGATCCCGGAGACTCGAAATTGCTCTCTCTATCCCCCGGTTGCGCTGCCCGCGCAGAAGCCCAGCCCTCCTTGCCCACTCTCGTAGGCCGCCCAGCATGCCATTGAACTCGATAGTCTCCTGTCCTTGCCCGACGCGAAGCTGCCATTTCCGGTGCCGATCGACGAACTTGTAAACCTGCTCGTATCTGTCTGCCGTAACCTCCTTCTCCTCATTGGTCTGGGGATTCACGAAGGTGACCTTGCCGTGGTGGAAGTCGATGAACCGGTCCCGGAGGGCTTGTTCGAAGACCAGCAAGGCGTGGTCGTGTACCACAGTGAAGATGTCGTAGCACAGCACGCCGTAGACGTAGATCGTCTTGAGCTGCTCAAAACTTTGCCGGGTACTATCGGCCGCTGCTGGGACAAGCTCGTGGCACGCGACTACCTGCTGCTGGAACTCCGCGGAATCCTCAGGCCGCATCCTGCCCCCGAGCCCATAGGGATTGAACCGCAAGGTGCGTTCATCGGGCTTCTGTAGCTCAGACAGCGGTCGGATGTCCACGACACCAGTCCTATGACTCAATGAAACCGAAATAGTAGCGGGAAAACACTACGCCTCGGGCCAGGTGACAGTCATGCGATTAACGATCCGTCGCTTCTTAGTTGTGAGTGCCGAAAACTGCGTCACCTGGGCAGATGCCTTGCGGGACGCCGTCAGCTCGGTCATCTGAACGGTGCGTGCGGACAGTTCTGGTCCAGGCTGGCGTGCGATGATCTTCGGCTTGTGGGCTTGAAGCTGATCT